>NZ_JBVJGZ010000007.1:0-128852 GCF_055587025.1 Streptomyces sp. NPDC048600
ATCCCACTCCGCGTTCGTCAGATCACCACGTCCCATACAGCCAGCCTGCCCCCAACACCCCACTCAGGTAGAGAGATCCGAGAAACAGCGCCTAGGAGGCAGACCGCGTCAGCCAGCCTAGCGACTCCAAGCGAGATGCAAGCAGCGCGGGATCGACACCTCCTTCGACGATGCCACAGACGTTGTTGGCCATGTCAGCCAGAGTGGGATCGAGTGGCCGGTCGCTGTCGCCGCTGATGGGTGTGCTCACCGGGCACAGTATGGATGTTCAGAGTCATGACGGCTGAGGACCGGGGCCGGAGGAGTGCGAACTAGACCTGCCGTGCATGGCCCGCTCGACGCTTCACCCAGCGCAGTTGAGTGCTCGTGACAGACGATGCGAACGTCTGGCAACGAAGATGCCCTGAGAGACGTTCGGAGCCGTCGGGCGGGCGATGGGGCATCGCGCCCTGCGCCGACCGGCCTGCTGGCCGCCCGCTTGAAGTACCACCGAGGGCCTCTGATGCTGGTCAGCCTGCGAGTGCTGAGGAGAGCGGTGGTAGAGCGGCAGTAGGTGTCGTACCGAGCGGATCCATGCGAGGCCGAGCCGGACTTGCCTTGTCGGGCCATCGCCGTTCGCAGTAGTGACTGACTCAAGCCTGACTCGCGCCGGCCAACCTCACGCTGTTCAGGACTCATGCCGTGTCGTCCTGTCGGCTCAGCGAGCGTAGGCGCACCCGTTCAGAGCAAATGCGGGGGCGCAGTCGGCCGACATGTTCGGACGAGCTCTACCGGCCGCCCTGTGGCGGCAAAAGTGCACGTCAACAGGGGGCTGTCGCGGCTGACTTGATGCCATAGTGTCCCGGCACCGCAGCGTGAAGCGGCGTGATCATTCTGACGATGCCTCATACGCACCTTCAGTCATCGCGGGAGTGCACATGACCCAGCACCATGAGACCCACCGCTGGACACCTCGCCTGTCCACGGCCTCGGAGGCAGAGTTGGTGGCCGGACTCGCCGTGGGTGGTTCAGTCGCCCTCGAGTCGCTGCAGGTTCTCCGGGGACGTCACATGCCTGCCCTTCTCGACTACGCCCGACTGTGTGTTTCGGAGGAACGTTTCGCGGCTCAGCTCTGTCATCAGACGCTGTCCACGGCTGTCCGGACCGCCGCGGCCGGACGCGTCCGACCGGGAGGCGTCCGGCACAGCTTGGTGCTTCTGCTCCAACAGCACGCAGTGGAATGGGCGGACGATGAACGCCGGCAGCGCCTGGAACCGGCGTTCATCCGCTGGCTCTTCGAGACCGGTCACGGTGGCGCAGGGCACGCAGCCTTCGGCAAGCATCTGCTCCGGGCGTTCTGGCACCTGCCTCAGCACGAGCAGGAGATCCTCTGGTACACGGAGGTCGAACCAGGCGGTACAGAACTCGCGGCGGTCTACGCGGGCATCGCGGAACCCGATCTCGCCTACGAACGCGATCACGCACTGCGCGCTCTGCTCCGCAGCTATCTGCAGACGTACGGGGCCAGCTGCGACGAGCCGGAATGCCGGGGTTACCTGCGGATACTGGACGCGCAGGCGCGCAGTGCCCTGCCGGAAGGGGTGAGTCCTGAGCTCGACACTCACCTCAGCGCCTGTGTGCGATGCGAGCACGCTCTGATCGAGTTGAGCACCCTGTACACAGCTCCCCGCGTCGCTCTCGTCCCGGCCCTGATTGGCTACGCCGGTCTGAGATACGCCGAACGGGTTGTACCCGTACGCCCTCCGGCAGGCGGGCAGGATCCTGCTCACAGGCACTCCGCCTCGAGCCGACGAGCCCCGGCTTTACACGTCGCCCTGGCCGTCCTGGTCGTGGCGCTCGCCGTCAGCGTGGTTCTCGGCCTGCGGGCCTCGGCGTAGCCTCCACGGCAGAACGCCCCGCGACACTGCCCTGCTGTCTGTCATGCACCTGTCTGGCGCGTCCGGCGTGTCTGGCGTGAAGACAGGTGAACTCTCTGGTGCTCTTTCCAGGTCATGGGCATTTCAGTGCTTGCATTTCAGATTTAAGACTGACACTGCGATACTTTTGGGGGAGTTTTCATGGCGGACAAAGAGCCGCGGTCATCCGAGGAGGGCTGGGATCAAGCCTGGTACGTGGAGGCGGACGGCAGAGTTCCTGGAACGCGCAGACTGTGGCTTGCGAGCGCGATGATCGTGGTGATCGTATTCGCGATGGCGGTGAGCATCGCCGCAGATGACGGGATTTCGGGTCAGCCGGTCTCATCGGCGACGGTGAGGGAGAGCAGCCCCGATCTGGATGTTCCCGACGCGCCGTCCCCGACCGCCGATGTAAAGACGGGAGCAGGGAGGTGGGACCCGGTGAGGGCACCTGGCGCACCGGACAGCAGAAACCGCAAGGCGCTCCACGCTTCTCCACGTCCTACGAGGTCTGCTTCCGCCTCCGTGTCCGGGCGGCCGTCTCGGTCCGCTCCCGCGACGCCGCCGCCCGCTCCTGCCGCTGAGTACCGCTCGATCCGGTCGGTCAATTACCCGGATCGCTACTGGCGAATTTCTGACGGCCTCGTAAAGCTGGAAGCCCCCGACGGGCCGAAGCCACAGGCCGACCTCAGCTTCGCCGTGGTCCCTGGACTGGCTGATCACGAGTGTCTTTCCTTCACTACCGGCGACGGAGTCTACCTGCGCCACCGTGATTTCCTTCTCCGCTCCGAACGGAACGACAACACGCTCCTTTTCCGGCAGGACGCCACATTCTGTATACGTCCGTCCATCCACCCGCAAGCCGCCATGCTGGAGTCGGTCAATTATCCGGGCCGTTTCCTGCGCCACCAGAACTTCCAGCTCAAGTTGCATCCTTTTGAGGATTCCGAGCTTTATCGGGCGGACTCCGCGTTCCGGTTGGTCGCGCCCCTTCACGATTGACGCGGACGCGGACGCGGATGCGGACGCGGATGCGGACGCGGACGTGGAGGTCAGGGTCGGTCGAGGGGTCCGACCCGGCGGCGATCACGCCCACGGATCGGTGATCTCCCGCAGCAGTGTCAGCGCCTCCCGATCAGCGCGCTGCTGCTCCTGACGGGCCGCACCGAGGCGGCGGCACCCCACCTGACCGGGCTCGACAGCGGCAGGTGACCCGGCTGGGCGCGGCGGATCGAGATGCTTGCGCATGACCGCTACCGCCTCGGCCCCACCCGTTTCCAACGGCCGCTCGTGGGCCACGGCGTGGAGAGGGCCTATGCCGAGTCCAGCTGTCCCGGACACGCTGAGGTCCGTCCCTGTCCGGGAACGGACTTCAGCCGGGCAGAGCAGAGCCGAAGTCGACAGCGAGGGCGGCCTCTACGGCTGTTCGGGCAGCGCGGACACCCCGCCCCTCGGGCATGCCGCCACAGTGTGTGCGGTGACGGACGTGCCGTAGTACTCCTGGAGAGTCTCAGAGTCAGGCCTGTTCTCGCTTGGAGTCGTCGATGGCCGTTCGTCGTGTCGTGCCCAACATCCAGTCAGAGGCGGTACAGGAGAGCCGTGAGTTCTACGGCCTGTTGGGCTTGGAGGAGGTCATGAACCATGGCTGGATCATGACCCTCGCCTCCCCGTCCGCTCCGGCGGCGCAGGTGAGCGTGATGATCAGTGACAGGACCGCCCCGGTCACCCCCGACATGAGCATCGAGGTGGACGACGTGGACGCGGCCTATGCAGTCCTGCGGGACAGCGGCGCGGAGATCGTTCACCCCCTGCAGGACGAGGAGTGGGGCGTACGGCGGTTCTTCGTCCGCGATCCCAACGGCCGAGTGGTCAACGTGCTGAGCCACCGCTGACACCGTCCCCACGTGAGTCCGGCGAAGGCTGACCGGGCTTTCCGGGGTGACGTGGGTCAAGGGCAGGCGGCCAGCTCCGGTGTGGAGTCACTCGCCCACGTGCCCTCAGCTGTGTGATGGGTGGACCAGCGCCGTGCGCAGCTCCCGGGTCAGTCTGTCCGCATCGCCGACCAGGTTCGGGTCGGTGAAGAGGACCGTGCCCATGCTGCCCTTGTCGCCCCACAGGCACGTGGCCTGGTGCGAGCCGTCGAAGGCGGTGTAGTCCATGCATTCCATCCAGCCGCCGCCCGGGCCCGCGTCCGGCTGCCAGGAATCGTCCACCGTCACCCCGAACCGCTCCACGCCTGCCCGCAGGGAGTCTGCGAAGGAGCTCAGCATGTCGGGCGACATCTCGTGCATGTCGCCCGTCCAGCCGTAGACGCCCACCCGGCCGGTGTAGGTGGCGGGGTCGCCGTACACGTGGCCGAAGGCCGTGAGGCCCTCGGGCGCCTGTGCCACGGCCCACTCGACCTGGACGTTGAGCGGGGAACCTGACAGGAGTCGCATGCCGTGGAAGGTGTCCGGGACGACGACGTCGTACCGCGGGTACGCGGTGCGCAGCTCGTACGCCCACACTGTCGAGCCCACGACGCCGGCCAGCACCAGCGCGGCCCCTGTCAGGCTGAGAGCCAGTTGGCGCCGCGTGGGCGACGATACCGGCGGCAGGTCCGGCAGCGCCGGTTCCTGGGCCCGGTCTGACGGGACGGCGTACGCGGCGGCCCGCTCACCCCGGCGCCGGGCGCCGCGCAGCAGTCTCCCCAGCCAGTAGGGCAGCGCTGACTGAGCGATGAATCCACCCCACCAGAGCCATTGCGGTAGGCGCAGGCCGACCGCGGCACAGAGGAACACCGTGAGCAGAACTGCCCGGACGAACGCGGCCTCGTACGGCTTGCGGGCGAGCGGCACGAGCAGTGCCCGCCGGGGGTGTGCCAGTGCTTCGAGGGCTTCGGCGAGCATGGCGCGTCGGGCGTCGTCCGGGCGCTGAACGGCCTGGGCTCGGGTCTGTTCTGCTGCTTCGTGCACGCCGCGGCCGGCCAGTGCCTGCTCCAGGTCGTACAGCTGGGCGCGGGCCGGGCGGGGCGATCGGCTCCGCCCGGCGGCCTTGGTCCGCCAAGGCGCGGTGGTCAACTCGGTCAGTCGGCGGGCCTCGGGCGAGTCGGGCGCGAGTTCGGCAACGCGCGCAGCGAGGGCGGGGCCCCGGTTGCTGCGGGCCGGGCGGTCGTTGAAGTCGCTGCCTATGCAGAGCTCGGCGTATCCGGCGAGCAGTGCCAAGTGGTCCGGGAAGGCATCGAGGGCGTCCCGGTAGACCTCTTCGGCGCGGTCGTCGTGCTCGTCGTCGTCCTCCGCGATGTGCGCCAGCGCGAGGACCTGGAACAGCTCCGCGTCCGGCCCGGCCGCCGTCAGCGCCGTACGGACCGTCCGGCGGGCTTCGTCCGACCGGCCTTCGGCGATCAGCAGGCGCGCCCGGTTGAGGGCGGCTTCCCGGTCTTCCGGTTCGCTGCCCGTACCGTCCGGCGTCGGCGGATGCGGTGGCATGCCCTCCGAGGCCGGGCTGTTCGGCGCTGCGTCGATGACCGTCGTAGCGTCAGCACTCGTGTCCTTCGGCACCGCACCTTCCGGGTTGGCCGTGCCCGCCGGGTTCTCGTTGCCCCGGTCCTCGTTCGTGACGTGCATGGATGTGCTGTTCCGCCCCTGTGTCCTGCGGCCGGGCCCCTTCCCGGCCGCGTAACTATCACCGGTCGAACGAAGGCCGTCAATCGGAATCTCTACGTCATCAGGGCCCGGCGGTCGACAGGCCCGGAGCCTCGGCCTCCGCGGAAGGCCTCTGAACACCTTGGGCGAGGTCAGGGCCTCGTGCGTCAACGTCCCGTGAGACCCGAGGCTGAGGTCATGCTGTGCCGGCGTCGGTGCCGATGGCGCCGGCCGAGCGGAGCGACCGCCCGAGGTCTCCAGTGAGGAGGCGGGGATGTCGCCGCCACCACCACAGGTCCGGGCCGGGCAGCCTGTGGAACTGCTCGAGTGCTTGGCCGTCGTCGACGGTCGCGGCCCGGTAGCGGTCGTCCAGCGCTTTGATCTGCGGGGTCCAGAGCTGGACGACGTGCTCGTCCAGCAGGAGCCAGGCCTCGTGCAGCCAGTTTCGGCAGTACAGATCGTTGGTGTACTCGTAGATGTCGTCGCCGTAGCCACGCTCGATGACGCTCACCAACTCGGCCCAGGCATTCACCCGTTCAACGACCGTGAATGCCGTGCGCCAGCCACGCTGGTGCAACAGCTCTCCCACCTCGGTCTCCGTAGCCACCGGCGGAGGATCTCACGCGGAACCCACCACGGGGGAAGGCCCGTCCCCCAACGAGCCGCGCGCAACAGACTTGTTGATCAGCTCACGGCTGGCGGACCGATCCCGAGCACAGGGAGACATTCCGCAACACCGACAAGTCGGATGTCGTCACGCTGCCGCTTGGTCCACTCCTCGCGGGTCAGCCGCCAGCATTTGATCTGTGCCTGCTCGCCCCGCCGGGTGTCCCAGGAGACACCGTTCGGCACATACCCCAGGGCCTCGGAGACACGGTTCGAGGCGTGGTTGTCGACGAACGCGTCGCTGCTGGCCTCACTGGCCCCCAGCCCCTGGAAGGCCAGGTGCAGCACCGCCTGGCGCATCTCCTTCCCGAACCCGCCGCCGCGCACATCGGGGCTCAGCCAGGAGAACGTGGTGACGGTTCTGAACCTGTCGAAGTCGACGCCGATCAGGTCCTGCATCCCCACCGGCTGCCCGTCGACGACCACGACGAAGTACAGGCGCCAGGAGCCGGCACTGACCCGGCCTCGTCCGGACCACACCCCCCGAAGCCAGCGCCACTCGCGCTCAGGGCTGTCCTCATAGAGGGACATCGGATCGTCGAAAGGCCACGGAGGGCCCGTGGCCACCCCCTTGCGCACCGTCGGGACCAGGCGTTCCAGGAGTTCGTCCGTCGCCCCCAGCAGGGACAGGCGCGGTGTGTGCACCTGCACGTTCAACGGGGGATAGGCGGACAGGGCCGAGGAGGTCGTCGTCACGGGCGCGACCCTAGCGGTGAGCGGATGCGGCGTGCATCACATATTCGGCCTGGGCGGGACCCACGGGACAGACAGAACCCCCGGGCCCGGCGGGACGCGCGACGATCACGGTCAGGATGAGCGAACCGCAGTGTCACGGGACGTCTACGTGATGTGATGCCCCGCTTCCCCCTTGGGGACGGCCGCGACGCCCCCTGATTCCGTACCCTGGCTCCATGCGTATGCGGCCCACCCTGAGCTGGACTCCGACCGAGGACCTGCCGCCGGGCACCACGGATCTGGCCCCCGTCACCGATGCCCTGAGCGCCGGCGGTGTACTGGTGCTCAGCGGAGCGGGCATCTCCACGGAATCAGGCATCCCTGACTACCGGGGCGAGGGCGGGAGCCTCGGGCGTCACACCCCGATGACGTACCAGGACTTCACCGCGAGTGCCCGGGCCAGGCGCCGGTACTGGGCGCGCAGCCACCTCGGCTGGCGCACCTTCGGCCGTGCCCGCCCCAACGCCGGGCACCGGGCCGTGGCCGCGTTCGAGCGGGAAGGGCTGCTCTCGGGCGTGATCACCCAGAACGTCGACGGCTTGCATCAGTCGGCAGCCAGCGAGGACGTCGTCGAGCTTCATGGAAGCCTGGCCCGGGTGGTATGCCTGTCCTGCGGCGCTGTCAGCTCGCGCCGTGAACTCGCTGAACGCCTGGAGGAGGCCAACGCGGGCTTCGAGCCGGTGGCTGCGGGGATCAACCCCGACGGCGACGCCGATCTGAGCGACGAGCAGGTCGGGGACTTCCGTGTGATGGCGTGCGTGGTCTGTGACGGCATCCTCAAGCCGGACGTGGTGTTCTTCGGTGAATCCGTGCCCGCACGGCGGGTGGAGCAGTGCCGTCAGAAGGTCCGTGAAGCGACGTCGCTGCTGGTGCTGGGGTCGTCGCTGACTGTGATGTCAGGACTCCGATTCGTCCGGCAGGCCGCCCAGGCCGGCACACCGGTGCTCATCGTCAACAGGGACCCGACCCGGGGCGATCAGCACGCCCTGACGCGCGTCGAGCTCCCGCTCGGAACGGCCCTGACCACCGTCGCCGACCACCTCGGCGTGTTCATCGACGATTGACGTTCTCTTCTCCCTTTGAGCAGGACAAGGTCGATGGCGGCCTGCCACACGGAGTCCTCGTCGTCGGGGCCCCAGAGGCGGGCGCCTGGACGACACTCGATCATCCCGCCGACTCCGGTGGATATGCAGGCATCCTGCCTGCATGGCACTTGCTCTTCTTCTGGCGTGCTGCGCCAGTTCAGTTCAAATGACTGGACCGCCGCCTCTCGCGGGGCGGCGGTCCAGTAGTTCCATCCTGCCCGGGGCAAAGCCCGGCTGAAGGCGGACTCTGGTCCCAGGAGCTACCGGCGCGTCACAGCGCGCCGACGATGTCCTCGACGCGAGCCTTCGCGTCGCCGAAGAGCATCGAGGTGTTCTCCTTGAAGAACAGCGGGTTCTGGACGCCCGCGTATCCGGAGGCCATCGAGCGCTTGAACACGATGACCTTCTCCGCCTCCCACACGGTGAGGACGGGCATGCCGGCGAGCGGGCTGCTGGGGTCCTCGGCTCCGGCCGGGTTGACGGTGTCGTTGGCGCCGATCACGAGGACGACGTCGGTCTTGGTGAAGTCCTCGTTGATCTCGTCCATTTCGAGCACGATGTCGTACGGCACCTTGGCCTCGGCCAGCAGGACGTTCATGTGGCCGGGCAGGCGGCCGGCCACCGGGTGGATGCCGAACCGTACGTCGATGCCCTTGGCGCGCAGCTTCGACGTGAGTTCCGCGACCGGGTACTGGGCCTGCGCGACCGCCATGCCGTAGCCGGGCGTGATGACCACCGACCGGGCCGAGCCCAGGAGTTCGGCGGCGCTCTGGGCGGTGATCTCGGTGTGCTCGCCGTAGTCGACGTCCGATCCCGAGGGTGCCTCGAGGCCGAAGCCGCCGGCGATCACGGAGAGGAACGAGCGGTTCATCGCCTTGCACATGATGTACGAGAGGTAGGCACCGGAGGAGCCGACCAGCGCGCCGGTGATGATCAGCAGGTCGTTGCCGAGCAGGAAGCCGGAGGCGGCCGCGGCCCAGCCGGAGTAGCTGTTGAGCATGGAGACCACGACCGGCATGTCGCCGCCGCCGATGGAGGCGACCAGGTGCCAGCCGAGGGCGAGCGCCAGGACGGTCACGGTGATCAGAAGCCACAGTTCAGGGGTGATCACGAACCACACGGTCAGCGCGACGAACAGGACCAGCAGGCCGAGATTCAGGGCGTTCTTGCCCGGCAGCACCAGCGGCTTGGAGTCGATCTTCGCCGCGAGCTTCAGGTACGCCACGATCGAGCCGGTGAACGTCACCGCGCCGATGAACAGGCCGATGAACACCTCGGCGTGGTGAATGCCCAGCGTGCCGAGTGCGTCCAGGGCTCTGGCCTCGTGGCCGTCGGGGTCGTGCTCGACGTTCAGGTAGCCGTTCCAGCTGACCAGTACGGCCGCCAGGCCGACGAAGGAGTGCAGCAGCGCGATGAGTTCGGGCATGCCGGTCATCTCGACGCCGCGGGCCCGCTGCAGACCGATCAGCGCCCCGACGACCATCGCGATCGCCATCAGGGCGAGACCGGCGGTGCTGATGTCGCCGTCCACCGCGAGCACCACCGTCGCGACGAGCGCGACGCCCATGCCGAGCATGCCGAACGCGTTGCCGAGCCGTGCCGACTCGTGCTTGGAAAGACCTGCCAGCGCCAGGATGAACAGCAGCGCGGCAACAAGGTAGGCCGCTTGTGCGGCGAGGGTCGCAGACATGTCAGCTCCGGTTGAACATGGCGAGCATGCGACGCGTCACCGCGAAGCCGCCGAAGATGTTGATACTGGCGAGAAGGATCGCCACGGACGACAGCACGGTGACCGCCGCGTTCGAGTGGCCGATCTGCAGGAGCGCTCCTACGACGATGATCCCGGAGATCGCGTTCGTCACCGACATCAGCGGCGTGTGCAGCGCGTGGTGCACATGCCCGATCACGTAGTAGCCGATCACGATCGCGAGGACGAAGACGGTCACGTGCGGCAGCAGCGCCGCCGGCGCGAACCCGGCGGTGAGGAACAGCGCCAGCGCGCCCAGCGCCACGCCGCCGAACTTCTGCTGCGCCGTCATCGGCGGCTTCTTCGGCGCCGGCTCCGTCACGGGAGCCGTGGGCGCGGCCGGGGCCGCGGAGACCTGGACCGGGGGAGGCGGCCACGCCGACTCGCCCTTGCGCACGACGGTGATCGAGCGCTGCACCGGGTCGTCCCAGTCCAGGACCAGGCGGCCGTCCTTGTCCGGCGTCATCAGCTTGAGCAGGTTCACCAGGTTCGTGCCGTACAGCTGCGACGCCTGTGCCGGCAGCCTGCCCGCCAGATCGGTGTAGCCGATGATCGTCACGCCGTTCTGGGTGACGACCTTCTCACCCTTCACGGTGCCCACGACGTTGCCGCCGTTGGCGGCCGCCATGTCGACGATCACCGAACCCGGCTTCATGCTCGCGACCATCTCCGCCGTGATCAGCGTCGGAGCGGGGCGCCCCGGGATCAGCGCGGTCGTGATGACGATGTCGACGTCGCGGCACTGCGCGGCGTAGAGCTCGGCCTCGCGCGCCTTGTAGTCGTCGCCCATCTCCTTGGCGTAGCCGGTCTTCGAGACCTCGACCTCCGGGGACGCGATCGACAGGTACTCGCCGCCGAGCGAGCGGACCTGGTCGGCCACCTCCGGTCGCGGGTCGGTCGCCCGTACGACCGCGCCGAGCGAGCCCGAAGCGCCGATCGCCGCCAGGCCGGCGACGCCGGCGCCCGCGACGAGCACCTTCGCCGGGGCAACCTTGCCCGCGGCGGTCACCTGCCCGGTGAAGAACCGCCCGAACTCGTGCGCGGCCTCGATGACGGCCCGGTACCCGGCGATGTTGGCCATGGACGACAGCACGTCCATCGACTGCGCGCGGCTGATGCGGGGCACGGCGTCCATCGAGAGCGCGGTGAAGGGGCGCCGGCCCAGCTCCTCGACCATGTCCGGGTCGAAGGCCGGTGCGAACAGGGCGATGGCTGTCGCCTCCGGCCGCATCCGGTCCAACTGGGACGGACTGGGGGCATTGACCCCCAGCACCACGTCTGCGGCCGCCGCGTCGCCGACGGTCGCGCCGGCGGCCTCGTAGGCGTCATCGGTGAAGCCGGCCGCGACACCCGCGCCCGGGTCGACGACGACCTCGTACCCCAGTTTGCGGATCTGTTCGATCGTGGCAGGGGTGGCCGAAACGCGACTCTCACCCGCCCGCGCTTCCTTGAGGGCTCCGACAATCACGAATGTTTCTCCGTTCGCTGCTCTGGCCGTCAACGGCGTGCAGAAGGGCTCGACTCTGAAGCGAGTTCTCGTCCGGTCAGAATCGATCTGCCGGCACCTCAATCGGAAGCATGTCAGCCGTGATCAATGCCACACCACCGGTCGCAACCGACGTGAAACGAGTGGAAATCCGGCACCGGATGGCGCAAAGTGCGGTGCGCGACCCGACCGGCCACCCGCCCCGCCAGGACGCGAGGGCCGCCAGGACCCGGTCCTCCGCCGGTGGGCTCCAAGGCGGCAGCGTCCGTCATGCCCCCTTTTGCTCCGCCGCCCGAAGTCTCCGAGGTGCTGACGGCGCCTGACGTGGACCGTCTCTTCGCTGACGTCGAGAGGGTGGGCGATCTGCCTATTTCGCCCGACCTGGTGCGCTGTTGGAACGTTCCTTGCAGCGTGGTGAAGTAGACCCGATCCGGCCTGGCCGAAGTCTGCGGGCGTCGAGGCTGCGCCTCCCGTACGCCCTGCCGCCGCGGCGTCTTCGCCGTTCGCCGCGGCGGACAGGGCCGACAGGCTCAGGACGACAGCGTGGCGTGCGTCCGCATGGCGTAGTAGTTGGCGCGGTACGCGTCGTGGACGTTGTTGCCGGCTATGCGCAGCAGCGCCTCGTCGTTCTCACGCAGCGAGGACAGGTCGAGGTTGTGGGAGCCGGTGAAGGTCCACTTGGTGTCCGGCTGGCCCGCGTAGTTCCCTTCCACAAGAAGGTACTTGGAGTGAACGAACATGTCGTCGCCCGCGGTCGAGGTGCCCTTGTCGAGGAGCAGCTTGTACGGACGGATGCGAGGGTGATCGAGCGTGGCGAGCTGAGAGCTCTCACGGTAGACGATCTCGATCCAGCAGCCTTCGTCGGCCAGGGCTCGCAGCTTCTGGGCGACGGCGGAGCGGTGGAGCGACCAGGCGGCGATACGCACGACCGTCTTGTGGGAGTCGGAGCCCACCGTCGTGTTCCCCGTGCAGGTGACGTTGCCCAGGATGTCGACGACGACGTCACCGGAGGACTGGGGGAAGAAGTAGTACTTCTCCGCGCCCGCCGTGTTGCCCTGCCGGAAGTAGTTCGTGTCCCGGCGCTCGGCGGCCAGGTCGTTGAAGTAGTTCACGTAGGCCGTGTACAGCTCGGTGTTGCCCACGGAGGTGTACGCGTTGTTCCAGAACCGGCTGGTGTTTCCCGGAGTCTGGTTGGCCGAGGTCTGGATGACGACGTCTTCGGCGAGGCCTTCGGCACCGACGCGGGAGAAGGTGAAGAACTTGTTGTGGTTGATGGGATTGAGCGGCGGTGTGTTGTCGTTCCACGTCGCGTCGGTGTCGGCGATGCAGGCGCGTCCGGCGGGACATACATGGACCCAGGAGGGCTTGGTCATGTCCCGGCCCAGGGTGTTGATCAGCGCCACGGCGGCAGGGGAGTCCGACTCGGAGTGGTCGAGGACGACTCGCACCTGGACATTCTTCGCGTATGCGCGCCGCAGTGCCTCGGAATAGTCGGTGTCCGTGAGGGCGAACATCGACGCGCGGAGCGTCCGGCCGCCCTCGGTCTGGTCGATGGCGTCGATGATGCGCTGCTTGACGGCGTTCTGCTGCTCGGGGGTACCGGTCGGGTCGTTGAACACCGCTCCGGTGGTGGGCAGCGGCGGGGCAGCCTCTGCGGTGGGCGCGTTGGCGAGCATCTGTCCGTAGAGTCCCCCGATGAATGCCCCGACGAGCACCAGCCTCATGACGGTCTTCCGCATGGCTTTCCGACCCCTTTCCGTTTGTTGTGACGTGTCGTAATGGAGAACGTTCCGACGACGGTGGCGGTGGTCGTACACACGTGCCTCATTCCGGTGAACGGCGGGAGAGGCGCGCGCAGTTGGCCCCGTAGGCACGTGGTGGAGTCGAGTGTGCCGAGGGCGACAGGGCCAGCCCTTCAGCTCGGCTTCAGGCCCTGACTGCTCCTGCGTACGGCGCCGGGTCGGGTTGCCTGCCGCGGGTGCCGATGGCGGCCGTGGGACGTGTCAGGCCCTCCGTGGACGGTGCGACTGTCATCAGTTCACTCTGGTTGTCGCAGCCTTGTGGCGCTGTCACACCTGTAAAGCCCTCTGCCGTGTTCGACCCTCACGGCAGAGGGGGGCGACCGATCTGCGACGGACGGCTCAGCGCGCGAAGCTCGTGGTGGCCGCGGGCAATCTCGGCTGAGAACCCGTTCACCAGGAGCTTCGCCGTTCTGCAGCTCGGACCCGATGCGGCCAGGCAAGGTCACAGAGACGAAGACTCAGTACGTACGCATGACGTCGTTGATCCAGTCCAGGCTCACCGGCGTGCTTGCGTACACCGCGGAGCCCGAACAGTCGCGCGGACCCCAGGAGACCACTCCTACCTGGTACCGGCTCCCGTCGACCAGCTTGAACAGCGGGCCGCCTGAGTCCCCGTTGCACGGCGCTCCGTCGATCTCCGTGGTGAAGAGGCCAGTTCCACCGTATGCGTCGTCGTACTGAGTGGAGTTCTGGTACTTCTCCGTCCCGCGGCGCAGTTTCGAGTCGACGCTGCCGGTACCCCATCCGAAGACGTATGTGGTCACGCCCGGTTCAGGGTGCTTGGTGGCGAGACTGACGGGCTCCGCGTCGGCCGAGCGGGCCAGCCTGAGCAGAGCGATGTCATGAACGTCGCGCACCTTGGTGAGGTTCACCGCCACGACGCCGCCACCAGTGCTCCACTGGGTCGACTTCACTCGAACCGATACCTGACTGTCCGAGTACCTCCCGTGCGGGCCGTAGAGGCAGTGCTTGGCCGTGAGAACCCAGTAGTTGTCGATGATCGAGCCGGAACACTGGAGTTGATAGCCCTCACTCCCGCCCAGCTCGATCAATACCGCGGCGAGCCCGCGGCTGCTGCTCGCCGTCTCACCGCCGATTATCATCGGCCCGATCTCGGGCGAGGGTTCGCTGCTGACCAGGGGCGCGACGCCCGATGCACCATCGTCCGCTGCCGCCTGACCGGGGCCGCCGGCCAGCAGGGCAAGCACTGCGCAGAGCAGTACCGCGAATCGAGATCTCTGGCTTCTCATAGTCCCCCCATTTCAGGGGCCTCAAGGCCCCCTCGAATCCCAATGAGCTGCTGACACTGCCCGCAGAAGTACTAGCTCCGGCACTCTCCGACGGCCGCGTCTGTCGCGGGATCGTAAATCTAACGGTGGATCCGGAGGACATGGGGAGAACATCAAGTGACCATAATCTCAGTAGAGTTGAGGACCGCCGAGCTCGTGGAGAGCTCGCAGGGCCGGTCGGTCTGGCCCCGCGTCCGGCGATCAACTGGCCGCGATGCTGTTGGAGCGGGCATGGGTCGGGAAGGGCTGCAGCTCACTGGGCAGAGTGGGCTGGAGCAACGGCTGAACAAGCGGTCGCGGCAGCTCTGCGGCCCACGCTGCTGGCCAGGATGTGCCGGGCCCGGCGGCCGACTGTCCTCGGCGCCACCGCCAATGGCGACCTCAACAAGGAAGGCGCACGACTGAGCATGGTGGCCGAAGCGTTCACCACCCCTGCGGTGCCCGTTGTCCGGAAACGGCCCCGGTCGGCAACGGCAGACGTATGAGCGGCGCAAGCGAGGAAAGCACCTCGTCCCTGTTCGGTGAAGCCCTCCTCGCCGACCCTCACGACGTGTACGCCAGACTTCGGGAAGCCGCGCCCGTTCACCGAACGACCAACCCCGACGGCGAACCGGTGTGGCTGATCACGCGGTATGCAGAGACCCGAACAGTCCTGGCTGACACACGGCTCTCCTTGATCCACGTCGGCGAACGTTTCAGCCTCTTCCTCCGTCGTATGAGAAAGGAGGCAACACTGGATGGCCGGCGTACGTGGAGCAGACTCCGCCTACGAGGGAGGCAAGGAGGTTTCCACGACATCAGAGACGGCTCCGCTGTCGGAGGCCGAGGACATCGGACTGGTGCGCGCAGTGCTGCTCATCGGCGGAGTGCCCTGGGACGAACTCGACGACGGTGTGCAGCAGGTTCGGCTGAAACTGCTGGAGACGCGCGCCAGGCGAACCGGGAACGTGATCCGCAGACGGCAGGCCTGGCTGTCCGTCGTGGCCTCGCGGGTCGCGGCCGACTGGCACAGGGCGCGGGCCCGGGACGCAGGGCTGCGCGACCGTCTGGCCGAGCGGTGGCAGCAGCGGCCCCCGGTGGAGCACTCCGAGGACGACAGACTGCTGGCGCTGGCGGTGGCGAACGGCCTGGAAGAGCTTCCTGCCCTTCAGCGGCAGATCCTCACCCTGCGCTTCTACACGGACCTGCCGGTACGGGACATCGCCCGGCTTCTGGACATCCCGGAGGGCACGGTCAAGAGCCGGCTGCACACTGCCGTCGCTGCCCTCGGGGCACGGCTGCGCGAGATGGAGGTGATCTGAGGTGACGCATCCGCCCCGGTCCGACGAGGACGCGCTGCGCCGGGCCTTCGCATTGATCGGAGAGGAGGCCGGCCGTCCCGAGCCCGGGCTCGAGCCCGGACCCATCCCGCTGGTCCCTGTCCGGGCCCGCACCGTCTGGTGGCGACGGCGTGGTGTCGTGCTGACCGCCTTCGCCTCCGCGGCGGCGCTGTGCGCGGGAGTTCTCGGAGCCGTGCTGATCGACGGCCGAGGCGCCGAGCCCGGGGCGGCCGATCGCAGCGGGGCTTCCGGCAAGGGCCAGACCCTCGTCGAATGGATCGCCTGCGCCCGGACCATCGCCGAGGGCGATGTCGTGACGGTACGTCAGTCACCGACGGCCGGCCGGGTCATCGTCTCCTTCGAGGTGCAGGAATGGATCAAGCCATCCCAGGGCACGAAGCGGATCACCCTGGACGTGGTGGACCCCGCGAAAGCAGCAGTCCGGGAGCCCTGGCAGGAGGGGCAGCACCTGTTGATCGTTGTTCCGCAGCGGCGGGACCAGGAGACCGACACCTTCCGCGGTGAGCAGCTGACCTGGTATGGCGGCAGGATCGAGCAGGGCCTTCCCGAGGCGGCGACGGCCGAGTGTCCGCCCTTCTGGAGGGACGCGCGGGGGTAGCCAGGCGAGACCGCCAGAAGCCAGGACCGCAACTGCTCCAACGACCCGACGCCCCCTCGGACCGTGCCGTCCGCCAGGCCTGCAGAGGCCGACTGGCTGGTTGTCGACGCGTCCTCCGCCTCCTCTTGAGGGAGGCTCCAGACGTCCGGCCCGTTCGTCCGCTGCTGATTGCAGCACGGCGTACGTGGGCAGCCGGCGCCGGGCTCGCCGGGATTGCGGGTGGTGCGTTCTGCCGGTGCGGTGGCCCAGCGGGCGGCCAGCTGGCCCTGAATGGCGAAGGCTTACGCACATCGCACCGGACCGCGGCAGATGCTCGGGTACGAGAACCGGTGGTTGGTTCAGAATGACCGGTAGATGCGATCGGGATCGGTGAACGCCGCCTCGGCGAACTCCGCAAAGTCCATGTTGGCGATCGCCAGATTGCCGTGCACGTCGCGGACGCCGGCTGGGACGGTCCGGAACTCTCGAGGTGG
The DNA here is from genome assembly GCF_055587025.1 of Streptomyces sp. NPDC048600. NCBI lineage: Bacteria > Bacillati > Actinomycetota > Actinomycetes > Kitasatosporales > Streptomycetaceae > Streptomyces > Streptomyces sp. NPDC048600. The sequence continues at coordinate 16,740 of NZ_JBVJGZ010000007.1, forward strand.
TGGGGAGTCGATGAGCTCCTGGTAGTACATCGGGTCGAGGTCTTCGTCCTCGGTGATGTCGATGGCGAGCAGCGCGCGATGGGGAGACTGCATCGTGACCCGGTCGGCGACGAACACCACGCTCAGGTTCCCGTCCTGCCTCGCCTCGTCGAGGACCTGTTCGGGCGTGAGATCGGCCCAAGCTGGGTCGTCGACGAGGAGGACTGAGGGTTGAAAGCTGCTGTCGTCTCCCCACGGCTGAGCGAGATCTGCGACCACCGCCTGCCATGCAGCCTCGTCCCCATAGTCGGTCCGGACGACCAGGGCATCGAATTCGTCACGTCCTGCAAACTCAGGCAAAGCCTTCATACATCCCCTCCCGCAGTGCCCGGCTTGGGTCCCGGGCTGCCTCTTGAGCCGCCGAGGGCGCCGTTGTGCGCCGGTTGACCTTCATCGTTGACCCACCCACCTCACGTCCCTGCTCACAAGGAGGGCTCCTGAACCGCACAATCGGCAAAGGAAGCCGGTCGGCCGGTACGACGGGACGGCCGCCTATGAGCGGTCACGCATTCACGGGCGGTTTATACCTCACTCCGCGCTGTGATTTCCAGTGAGCGAATAAAACGGACGCGAGGCATCTGATTTAGTGTCAACTATCATCCTGCGCGGCTTCTCAGGGCCTTTCCTCTACTCCCGGAAAGATGTCTTTGGCGGCACCCGGTTTCGTCCCGCAGGACAGCCACGGCGTGCAAGCCGATGTGCCGGGCATCAAGCGGCAGGTACGGACGCGCTGGCCTCATGCTCCTGCGCAAGTGGGTACTGCTTGCCTCCTGACCCCGCTGTCAGTGGCCAGTGCGAAGCTCCCCGGACAGCCACGCGAGGAGAGGCATGGGCACCTGGGACATCGGCCCCTTCGACAACGACACCGCCGCAGACTTCGGGGGTGATCTGGACGAGGCACCGATGGAAGAACGCGAATCTATGATCCGTGGCCTACTCAGACGCGCCGCCGACCCTGCCGGCTGCCTGGATGCCTCCGACGGCGTGCGGGCAGTAGCAGCGGCAGCCCTGGTTGTTGCCCAGCACCCTGACGGCGAGCCGGCGTGTTCGAACTACGGCCCGTCAGAGCCGCTACCGGAACTGCCCGCTGACCTTCGAACGCTCGCCGTCGACGCTCTGGATCAAGTGGTCTCCGAGCTCTCTGAACTCGCCGAGCTGTGGGCCGAAGCTACGAACGGCCCGAAGTGGCGCCTGGACATCACCCGCCTTCGCAACGTCCTTGACCCTCCGCTTCCGCCACAAGGGGAAGCCCTCTTCGAGAGCTGACCGGTCACCCACGGTCACGGACCGCACAGGTTGAGCTCAGGCCCAGACTCATGTCGAACCGCTGTCGCCATCCGGGTTCTGGCTCGGCCTCCGTGCAGCGGTGACCGAGCCTTGCGAGTTCAGGGGCGGTACGCCTCGGTGATGAGGGCTGGACCTGATCGCGCGGTTATGCTGCTGGCGTCGCGTGGTGTGAACCTGCCTGTGAGTTCCGGTGATCGGGTGTGTCAATTCCACGACTGATCCCGGTTGCTGGTGGTCAGTTGTGGGCGTGTGGTGACAGGTCAGGCGGGGGAGTTCACGGTCGTGGCCTCCTGCGGCTCTTATCTGGCGAGGGCGCTCATTCGCGTCCCGGTCTGGAGGAGTCGGCATGGATGTGATGGTGATGGTTGTTGTCCCGGTTGTCGTGGTGAAGGCCTGCGCGGTGGTGGCACTGTGGTTACGGCTGTGGCGGTGCGTGCGGCGGGACCAGGCGCAGCGTGACTACCTGCTGGGACTTGCCGGGGCAGTGCCGGCGGGCGGTGCGGTGGAACTCGACGATCGCCACCCCGACGGGGGCCGTGTCCGGCTGAGGGTCACCAGGGCTGCAGATCTGCACGGGGAATCGGTCTCGTGAGCCATCGTCAGGAGTCTGGCCCTCCTGTGGGAACCCGCCGGGATGCGGTTTCGCAGGTGGACGAGGAGTTCTCCGCCTTCTACCGGGAGACTGTCCGTCCGCTCATCGTCTTCCTGGTCCATCAGGGCGCTGCGTTGCACGTCGCCGCGGACATCGCCCAGGACACGATGCTGAAGGCCTTCCAGCGCTGGACGCAGCTGCACCGGCCTCGCGCCTGGGTGCACACGGTTGCCTCGCGTGCTCTGGTGCGGGCGATGGCCACGGTCGATGAGGACCCGGTAGAACGCGTACCGGAGCCCACACCCCTGCTGCCGCGCCCGGACGCCGTAGCGGAATGGGAGAGTCGACACGATCTGCTGCCAGTCCTGCAGAGTCTGCCTTTCCGCCAGCGCCAGGTCCTCGCCTGGACCCTCGCCGGCTACACACCTGCAGACATCGCCGCCGAACTGGGGCTGCCCTCACAGACCGTCCGCGCCAGCCTGCTCAAAGCCCGGCGCGCGGCCGCGGCCCACCTCACGCAGAGGGAGGCCCGGCCGTGACCCCTCAGCCGGAGCCCTCTCCGAGCGAGGACGCCGTGCACCAGCAGTTGATGCGGCATCAGCGCGATTCTGTCGAAGGGCTCGGCGCCGTCCTCGACACCGACGCCGGCCTGGGGGACATCCTTGTGCGCGCCCGTCACGACGCAGCCGTCGAAGACCTCACCACCCTGCTGGACTGCGAGGCCGGGCTCCGCCACGTCCTTGAAGCGCAGACCGGCGCCGACTGCGTAGACATCCCCGCCCAGCCTCCGCCGACGGGCGGGCGGCTGTGGTCGTACAGGGAGATCGCGGCATTCCTGGGCGTGCGGACCGACACCGTACGTTCCTACCGTAGGCACGGCCTGTTGCCCCCTCCCGATCTGGTGGAGAACGGCAAGCCGTACTGGCTGGCCGAGACGCTCCGGGCCTGGTTGGCTCGTCGTGCCAACGACCCGAGAGGCGGTGCTCACGACTGACGAGCCGACGTGGACAGGCGTCTCAGACGGCACCGGGCCGGTGGCCGATCAGCCCGGTCGAGTCCGCTCGCCGGAACGGCCGCAACTCCTTCGGCCGTCAACCCGATCCGCTCGGCGAGCGCCTGGACGGCACCGTCCGGCTGACCGTCGATGACGAACAGGGCCAGGCCGGGCAATTATTGGCCAGGGGCCTTTCGTCATCTCGCGACACCGCGCGACCAGCGGGCAGGATGGCCTCATGACAAAACTTTCCGCACGGTCGGTCCGTCGTGACTCCACGGGATCAGTACTGTCGCTGTGGTCGCAGGACTCCGTGCTGTCGATCGGCTCCGTGGGATCGGTGCTGTCCGTGGGGTCCGTCGGCTCCGTCCTGTCGGTCGGCTCGATCGGTTCCTCCCAGTCGCTGATCTCCGTCGGGTCCTGGCTGAGCACAGGATCCCTGCTTTCCGCGCAGTCCCGGTGGTCGGTGCTCTCCTGGCGCTCCTCTCGCAGTCTCCTGGCCGCGGGAGCGGTGGGGGCCGTGGCCACAGGCGCCCTGCTGCTGGCCCAGGCGCTCAGCACGGCCGAAACCGGCACCCAATAACTGGGATGCCCCCAGTCAGAGCCGCCCCGGTCGCACCAAAAGGCCCCTGCCCCGCGAGAAGCGCGCGGGTCGGGGGCTGTCGGTGGACAGCCTGGCGACGAGCGGACGACTGACACCCCTCCGTGGCCGTGCCGACAGCACGCCGGGCTCGTGAACGAGCTGTGCCCACCGCACACCCGACCGACGCGGCACTGACCGCGGCGTCCGCTACGCCGCCCGCGATTCGGCAGGCCTGACCAAGTCGAGGAGGATCTCGAGGACGGACCGGCCGGGGAGTTTCGGGTGGCCGGAGGGACATGTGGCGCCGGACAGCTGCCGCCCCGTCCAGCCGGAAGACGCCGAAGCCGAGTTGGCCCAGGCATGGAGGGCCGCGTGCCGGATCAAGGATCGGAGGCGGTGACCAAACCGCGGCACGACCACCGCCCTCGCACGTGGCCCGATCAAGGTGAAGTCAAAGAGACAGGGCCTGGCCGCGCTTGGGCCAGATGAGGCCCTGGTCGGTCCAGGTGACACCCTTGTTGCGGCAGAGGCAGAAGGGGTGGCCGATGGGGTCGGTGTAGACGCGGAAGCCGTAGCCGTCGGGGCCCACGCAGTCCCGCTGCAGGGTCGCGCCGAGGGCCAGGACGCGGCGCTGTTCGGCCTCGATGTCGTCGACTTCGAAGTCGAGGTGGAACTGCTTGGGATGCTCGCTGTCGGGCCACCGCGGGGCGCGGTAGTCCTCCACCTGGATGAAGGCCAGTTCGATCTCGCCGAACTGGATACCGGCCCAGTTCTCGTTGCTGCCCTCCTTGACCGGGAGGCCCAGCACTTCGGAGTAGAAGGCCGCCAGCTTCATCGTGTCCGGGCAGTCGATGATGAAGTCGGTGAGTCGTAGCATCCCGTGATCTTGCCACAAGATCAAACGCATGTGCGGTCTCCGGCGGATGCGGAGCGCTCTTCTCCTGTCGGGTCCCAGGCACGATGGCTGCGAGCGCGCCTCATGTTCGGCTGAGGCTTCTGGAGACGTCACATGCCATAGGCGTCGGCGAGGCGGGCGGCCTGGTCGACCATGCGGATCGGGACGCGGCCCGATCCGTGCGCGTCGTTGAACGACGGCACCGTGTCGACGTTGGAGAAGCGTCTGCGGATCGCGTCCAGGAGCACGGCGGCCGCGTCGGCCTCCAGTCCGCGGTCGCCGCCTGCCTCGGCGCGGATGGCTCCGAGCATGCAGACGGCGCCGTTCTCGTCGACGAGTGTGCCGGAGCACCAGCCGTCGGTGAGCAGCCGGTGGTGGGCGCGCTGCAGCAGGGCCGCTACCGGTGTCGGGTACAGCTGCGGGACGGGGGCGGGTCCGGTGTCGAGGGGGCCGGTGATGACGTCTGCCAGGTTGGTGGGTTCGGTCTCGATGTGGGCGGTGTTGACCTCGTAGGCGACCTTCGCTGCGTCGAGCCGTACGGTCATCGCCGCGTCGATGAGAGCGAGGCGGGCGTCGAGGGTCAGGTCCGCCCACGGTGGGTTCCCTGCGGTGGCCGGGGCGGTGGCTGTCGTTGCGGGAGAGGGGCACATGAGGGGCTCCCTGCGGCGGCGAAGAGGTGGGGCGGGCAGCCTTCGACGCCGAGCGTCGGGGCGTCTGTCGGCGGGGGTAGGCCGAGACGAAGATGGTGTTGATTGCTTTGCGGACGGCGGGAGTACTGACGGCCACTCGGCGGTGCAGAGGAGGACGGCGTTCGGCGCCGTGTCGATGCCGAAGCGCTCTGCCTGCTGCTCCGCTTCGAGGCCGTTGAGTATCGCGTGGAGCCGGCCGCTCGCGTTGGACGTGCGGGGTGTCGCGGGGTTGATCCGCGCGGGATTCCTCCGGGTGGTCGAACAGGCGGCGCCGGGGCCTTCGGCGTCCGAGTCCGGATCGGGGGAGCGCCACGACGCAGGGCGCCGACGGGTGCCCGCGCTGGACCCGCACATGATGTGCACCGGTGGACGTGAGCGCACCGCGGGCCGCTGCGCCCGGCTATTGGAGCGCTGCGGGTCCCGGCGCGTCGGGCACGGCCCGCTCCCGCTCGGGGCGTCCACCCTTGACGGCCGAAGGAGCCGACGCCTCGCGCCCCGTGGGTCAGGCGCGCGGCAGGGTTCAGGTTCTGCCGGCCGCCGTCCTGGCAGGATGGCGGCATGGAGCGAGTGCTGGGAATCGGTGGGTACTTCCTGCGCGCGGCCGACCCGGTGGCGCTGAGCGCGTGGTACCGCGACTGCCTGGGGCTGGACGCCGACGAGAACGGCCTGTGGCGCCAGGAAGCCGGGCCGACCGTGTTCGCGGCGTTCGAGTCCGACACGGACTACTTCGGCTCCCGCGACCAGCGGACGATGCTCAACTTCCGGGTCCGCGATCTGGACGCGATGCTCGCGCAGTTGCGTGACAAGGGAGCGGACGTGGCCGCGGGGACGCAGGATATGGAGGGCGTCGGCCGATTCGGCTGGGTCACCGACCCCGAGGGCAACCGCGTCGAACTGTGGCAGCCCGCCTGACAGAGGCCCCCGTTCAGGGCAGGAAAGCGCAGGAAGACCGCTGTCTCGCCCGCGGTGGCCGCGTCGCCACCAGCATCGACGCACCAGCATCGGCCCACCTGGAATCGACTCACCGGCCCGGCAGGTACGTGATGCCTCTCCGCGGTGTCCCGCGGGCGTGCCGCCGGGTGGTCCGTCGCGCGGTGGACCACCCGGCCGGGGGCGCGCCCTAAACGACCGCCCGGTACACCTGCCAGCCCGTCGCGATCCTGACGCGGGTGCCGAAGGAGCCCTTGCCGTTGCCGTTGAGGCGCCACAGGCTGCCGGAGGTGTCCCGGACCACCAGGTCCGTACGGCCGTCGCCGGTGAAGTCGCCCGCGCCGACGACCGCGTTGTAGGAGGCGCCCCAGTCGGTGAAGACCGTCACCCTGGCCTTGAACCCGCCGGTGCTCGTGGCGGCGGCGTCGAGGCGCCACAGCTCGTTGGACCGGTCCTGGGCGAGGAGGTCGCCGCGGCCGTCGCCGTTGAGGTCGCCGACGCCGACGAGCTTCTTGTAGCCGGTCCAGCGGGAGCCGATCTTCAGGCGTGCCGCGAGCTTGCCGGTGCTGGTGCCCTTGTAGAGATAGACGTCACCTGTCGAGGCCTGCCGGGCGATCAGGTCCGGTCGCCGGTCGCCGTTGACGTCCCCCGGCGAGGTGAGCACGTCGTACTGGTTCCAGCCGGTGCCGAGCGAGGTGTACGGCGTGGAGGGCGTCACCGCCTTGCCGCAGCCCGGCCGGTGGGCGCGCAGGGCGCCGCTGCTCAGCCGGACCAGCACGTCGTTGCAGCGGTCGCCGTCGAGGTCGCCGTACGGCACGAAGAGCGAACTCGTCGCCCAGCCGCTGCCGGAGACCTTGGCGCCGAGCGTGCCGGTGCCCGTGCCGCGCTGGACGGTGAGGGTGCCCGAGGAGGTGAGGGCGAGGAGGTCGCCGACCCCGTCGTTGCCGGCGTGGTCGCGCGGAGCCGCGGCGCCCGCCGTCACCGTGGTCGTGCCGGACAGGGTCAGGGGCACGCCCTGCTCGTCGGCGGGCTTGGCGGTCAGGGTCCAGGTGTACAGGCCGTTGGTGACGAGCCGGCCCGTGGCGTCCTTGCCGTCCCAGGAGGCCGTCAGCAGGCCGCGGGCGGTGGAGCCGGTGAGGGTGCGGACCGTGGCGCCCGACGCCTTGTGGCGGAGAGCGATCTGCCAGGACCCGGCGGGTTTGGAGAGCCACCAACGACCGGACCAGCCGGTCGAGTTGGGCACTACGGCCGAGTCGACGGCCGTCAGTGCCGATGCCGGAACCCCCGTCGGCACGATATGGACGCGCTGGTCCCGGTCGGCGTAGGCGACCGCACCGCCGAAGCGGTCCACGGTCCAGCTCGTGCGCGCCCCGGTGTTCTCGCTTCCCAGGTCGGTCCAGCCGGCCAGCTTGCGGCTCGGCAGTTCGGTGTGGTCACCGCTCACCGGCAGGCCGCCGTGCAGGTCGACGAGCGTGAGACCGCTGACCGACTGGATGCCGCCGATGTGCTGGACGAGGTAGCCGTCACCGAGCAGGACACGGCCGACGGGTGCCGTGGCGGTGCGCCGGGTCGTACGGTCGTAGACGCCGGAGCCGAGGATGCTGCCGGAGGAGTCCTGGCACAGCCAGTACACCCAGCGGCCCACCGCCTGAAGCTCGGACGGCGTGCAGCCGTCGCGCGTCGTGAAGGACTCCACGACGGTGCCGGCGGGCAGCCGGGTGGCGGTGACCTTGCCGCCGGACGCGGCGCCGCTCCACAGGGTGTTGCCCCAGACGGCGGCGGCGACCCGGGCCCGCTTCAGCACGACCTTGCCCGCGCCGGAGTCGGCGAACTCCCCGATGTACTGCGTGCCCGAGGAGCGGCCGTCGACGACCGCGTACCGGCCGCTGAGGTCCGTGAGCACGGGGTTGCCGTCGTCCGTGTCGAGGCTCGGGCCCCAGCCGGTGGCGCCGTTGGCGCGCAGCGCGGTCAGATCCGCTTCGGTCGCGCCCCGGCGGCCGTGGCGTCCGGTGCCGTCGGCGAACATGGGGATGCAGCGGGGTGCGGTGGTGGAGCAGGAGCCGTCGTCCCATGGGCTGATCAGCCCGTCCGCGCTGGTTCTCGCCACGCTCGTGGTGCCGTCCGCGTTCACGGTGAGCCAGGTGCTGCGATAGCCGCCGACGACGTCGCGCTTCGGGTCGTACAGGGTGCTGTTGTCGGCCGTGGTGAGGATGCCGCTGCCGAGGGAGAGGCCGTGGATCTGGGCGGGCATCGGTTCGACGGTCGTCAGACGGCTGCGGGTGACCGAGCCGTCGGCGGCCCGGCCCACCCGGTACACCGCCCAGTCGAGGTCGCCCCGGTCGAGGTGACGGGCGGCTCCGGAGACCAGGACGGAGCCGTCGGGGGCCTGGACGAGCTGCTGGGCGGCCGGGTCCATGACCTTGGCGGGAGCCGTCCCGGTGCCCTCGGCCGCGAGTGCCCACAGGGGCCTGCCCCGGTAGGCGACGTCGTCCAGATTCATGTCGTCCGCCGACATCGGGTCGACGCCGAGGAGCTTGTCGCCGACGATCCCGTACGCGGCCCTGGCGTTCAGGGAGGTCGTGTCGAAGGTGAGCGGCGCGGCGGACGGGTCGTCGCGGTCGTACAGGTCGGCTTCGCCGCTGCCCCATCGCAGGCGCAGGACCGATTCCGCGCCGAGCTGGAAGGCGGTGCCGCTGGAGCCGTTCGGCGGCGGGATCAGGCCCGGCATGGCGCTGAACGCCCCGGTGGCGAGGTCCACGAGACCCCAGCGGCGCCAGCCCTCGGCATCCCCGGCCAGGCGGTACTGGACGAGCAACGACCGCGCGTCACCGTCGCTGACCCCGAAGCCGCTCGCTCCCTCCGGTGCCCCGGTCACCGCCGTCCTGGTGATGTCTCCCGTGTCCCCGGCCCGCCACAGATGCAGGGCGGCCGCGCCCTGCACGGCGTCGGCGCGGGTGACGACGGTGTCGCCGAACGTCCCGGAGTACGTGTGCCCCAGGGGCACCGGCACCACGCCGGAGGCTCCGGAGGCGCCGGCCCCCTGAAGGAGGGTGACCTGTTCGTCCTCCTCCGAGTAGAAGGCGACGGTGTCGGAGCCCTTTCCGTAGTACCCCTTCTCGAAGGACAGCTCGGTGAAGACGGTGCCGTTGTCGACGCTGTACCTGATCGGAACGTCGAGGCTCTGCTCCAGCGGCGTGGTGGCGCCGGTGGCGTAGTCGGACCAGAGGAACCGGGCGTCGCCCTCCTGCGCCCACAGGAATCCGCTGGTCCCCGCGTTGAGGATGCGCGTGAACCGGGGTACGGAACGCGGCGCGGCGGGCAGCACAAGTTCCTCGGCGACGGCCGCGCTCTCGCCGGCTTCCGGCGCTCCCGTCGCGGAGAACGGCAGCACGGCGAGTGACAGACCCAGGCTCAGCGCGCCCACCAGGACACCCACGGTGCGTGCATGATGAACCGGTCTGTACCGGTGCCGGCCGATTCTGGCCACCGTTCCTCCTGTTGCGCCCTGCGCGAGAGCGAGAGATGGCATGGCGGAGTACGGCAGCGCTGTGACCTGCGTGGCCCCCCTTGGCCGCCCCCCATGCGGGTGAAGGGGAGCGTAACAGCATGTGCATGCCGGGTGATCAGGTGGAACGCCGTTCGCGAGCAGCGCGCCGTCGGGTGCGGTGGACACGTCGTGGCAGAGCGCTCCGAGGTCGATCTGCCGCAGTTCGGTGCCGTCGTGGTCCAGGACGCGGATCAGTGGTCCGTCGAGCACCGCCCACGCCGCGGGAGCCGGGCCGTTCGGCAGGGCCCGCAGACCGCTGGCCGCGCCGGAGGCGACGGTGATCCGACGCTTCGGGCGCAACGGCGCGGGATCCCGGGGGCGGCGCTGGTATCTGCGCACCGAGAGCCGGACCGGCGTGAGCAACGAGTCGAGCGCGTGCACGCTGAGGACGGTGCCCGCCCCGTGGGGGTCGGCGGACAGGATGCCGACGCGGTCGCCGCGCGGGTCGGCATCCAGACCTCCAGTGGTTGCGGGATGTCCAGGCGTACGCCCTCGACCCAGCCGCCGCCCCCGGGCTGCGCGGGAACGGCGGCCCTCAGGGTGCCCGCTCCGTCCTGGCCCAGCACGAGGGTGCGGTGGCCGGCCCGTCACCCTCCAGACGAACCCGCACAGCCGATGCCGTCCACGCCGTACATGCGGACCGGATGGAGTCGCTCCGACCCTGGCGACGTGCCGGCGAACCAGACGCTGTACGCCGTGCCGCTCGTCGAGTTCGGCTGACACAGGCCCTGCCAGGGACGGGTCCGGTGTACTCGCGTCACCAGTCACGGATGAGGGCGGTGGCGTCCCGCCCCGATGGTGGTCGGCGCTCCTGGGCGGTGAGGTCTTTCGAGCTTTTGACGGGTGCCTGGTTCGAAAAGGCACTACCATCGCGGGGCTGCACGCAATCCGGGGAGGCGTCGCCGTGACTGAAATCCCGTTGGCCCAGGCAATCGCTGCGCTGCGGTCGGAGCTGCAGCAGGCGATGCTGGCCGGTGCCGGGGAGCCTTTGCGCTTCGAACTGGACACGGTCGACCTGGAGTTGCAGGTCGCCATGACCTCCCGGGGTTCGGCGGAGGCCAAGGTGGGACTCTGGAGCGTGCTGACGGCCGGTACCTCCGCCGAACACAGCCGTGAATCCATGCACAAACTCACGTTGAAGCTGTCCCCGCGGCACGCGGACGCCTCCGATGGCGGCAAGCTGCTGATCGGTGACCGCGAGCTGTCGGCGTTGCCGCCCGCGGCCAAGCCGGAGGACTGATCAGTCCGCTCTGCTCCGGGGGAGGCGGCAGATGGATCAGCAGCAGCAGCGGACCGGACAGCATCGCGTGGTCGAGGTCTTCGGGGCGGCCTACGGTTCCGGGTACGCGATCAACGATCGGATCGTGCTGACCGCCCGCCATCTGCTGGCCGTGGACGGGGGCGTGCCGGAACCGGGACAGCCGGTCCAGGTCCGGGTCGCGGGGGAGGAGCAGGCCCGCCGCGCGACGGTCACGTGGGTCAGCCGCAACGTCGGCGATGCCGCTTTGCTGTCGGTCGAGGGGGCGCCCTGGACCGGTTCTCCCGACGCTGGGGCCGTCCGCTGGGGCTACGTCGCCGAGGACGACGGTCCGGTCCCGGTCCGGGCCCGGGGCTTCCCCGCCGCGCAGGCGGGTACGCGCGGCGGCCGGGAGATCCGGGAACCGGCGACGATGCGTGGTGCGGTCGAGGCGCTGGACGCCAGGACGATGCGCTACGAGATCGATGTCCGGTCGGCCGTCCCGCTGCTGCCCGGCGACGGCAGCTCGCCCTGGAGCGGGATGTCCGGAGCGGCCCTGATGGACGCACGGAAGCGGATCCTGGGCGTCGTCATCGCCCATCGGGTGCGGTACGGCGGGGAGCGTCTGCAGGCGGCGCCGGTGGAAAGGCTGTTCACCGACCCCGAGTTCGTCGCACAGGTCGGGGCTGACGCGAGTCGGCTGGAGGCGGTCACGGCGACCGAGGCCGTTCCGCTCGACGCCCGAGGTGACCAGCCCATTCTGCAGACCGTTCCGGCGGTCCCGCGACTTGCCGGCCTTTCCGACTACGAGCTGCTCCAGGCACGGCATCAGGCGGTCGGCTTCCTCGGCCGGGACGACGAGCGCCGGGATCTTCGCGCCTGGTGCGCTGCCGACGAGCACGTCAGTCTCGGGCTGGTCGCAGGGGCCGGTGGCGCGGGCAAGACCCGGCTCGGGATCCAGCTGTGCCGGGAGCTCACCGAGCAGGGCTGGTCGGCCGGCTTCGCCAACGACGTGGTCCTGCACGCGTTCCTGGACGCCGGTCGGTTCGTCGATGTGGTCTGGCCGACGCTGCTGGTACTCGACTATCCGGATCGGCTGACTGACCGGATCGTCGACTGGATCGAGACCCTGGGCGCGCGTACGTACGGCCCGAAACTTCGGTTTCTCCTGCTCGACCGAGTGCCCGGCGACGGCGACGAGCCGGTGGACGCGGCCCGTTCCGGCCTTACGTGGTGGGCCAATGCCAAGCGGATCACGCGCAGTGACTTCATCGCCCGGCCGAAGGTCGTCGTACGGCTGCGCGTCGGCGGGCTGACCGGCCACGACCGTCTGCAGCACCGAGAGTCGGCCCGCCAGGCCTTCGGCGGCGCCAGGGCCGACCTGTCCGGGCTCGACCTCACCGACGATGCGTACGGCAATCCGCTGAAGGTGCACGTCGCCGTGCTGCTGGCGATTCGCGGTGAGGTCTATCCGACCGCCGCGGACGTCATGACAAGGTTCCTGGACCGGGAGACGGAGCGCTGGCTGCGGCGGCGGACCGAGCACAGGATCGATCAGGTCTCGGACGATCTGACGCGGCAGGTCGTCGCTGTGGCCACGCTGACCCGACCCGAGATCGACGTGGTGCCCCGGTTGTTGTCGGCGATCCCGGACCTGGAGGACCAAAGCAGACTGTTCCGGCGCAACGTCCGGGACTGGCTGGCCGAGCTGTTCGGAGCCGGCTCCCGGATCGCCCCGCTCGAGCCGGACCTGCTGGCCGAGCAACTGCTCGCCACCACACCGGAGTTGCCGGGCCTGCTGGTGGCGGTCCATCGGCACGAGTCGAGCACCGCCGAGCACGCCGCGAACATGCTGGAGTCACTGACCCTCGCGGCCGGCAACCGTGCGGACGTCCGCGACGCCCTCCGGCATTTCGTCGCCGAATGTCTCGGCGGCCTGGTGGCCCAGGCCGCGGCGGAGCCCGGCGGCCGGCTGCCCGGCCTGATCGAGATCGCCCTGAACCGGATCCTGGACGGCGCGCAGGCGGAAGCCGCGCTGACGGCCGCGGCCGCGACCGTCAGCCGGGTCCCGCGCCAGGAGGACAGCTACCGTCGGCTGATGAGCCGGCTGGCGAAACTGGCGATCTCCTGGTGCGAGGCCCAGCCGCCCTACGTGTGGACCGCGTCGGTCCGGGTGGACGCGCTGACCGATCTGGCTGCCACCGCCCGCGACGCCGCCGAGGCCACGGCCCTGGCGGCCGAGGCGCTGTCCGTCGCCCGTTCGCTCGGCCCGGACCACAAGCGCCGCCTGGCGCGCGCGTGGTACAACGCCGGCACCGGCCAGGCGAACAGCGGCGACCGGCCGGCAGCACGGGAGGCCCTGGCCGAGGCGGCCGCCCTGGCGCGCGAAGGCACCGGCGCGGACACCGGCGGGCTGATCGAGCGCTGCGAGACACTGGTCAACCTCGGCTCCTGCCTGGCCGATCTGAACGATCAGGCAGCCGCCTTGGAGGTGTGTGTCGAGGCGATCGAGTTACGGATCGGCCGCGACTTCGCCGGTCATGTGCTGCAGCCGCTGGCCGAGCCGTTGACGCAGCTGGCGTCGAGTCTGCGCCAGGACCAGGGTTCCCAGCGGCACCTCGGGGAGCCGCGGCCCTTGCGTCCGCTCGCCTGGAGCGAACCGGAGCACAGCCAGTGGACCGCGGAGCACAGTTTCGCGCTGATCACGCTGGCCGCACGACTGAGCGCCGGCCTCGCCGAGCGCATCGCCCCGCACATCGGCGCGTTACCCGCCGAAGAGGCCTCTGCGAACGCGACCGCAGTGTCCGACGCGCTGCACGGCATCACGAACCACCTGTCCGGCCCCGCGCTGACCGCAACGCTCCTCGCGGAGAGTGTCGAGCTTCGCCGGCGGTTCGTCACCGACGACCGATCGCGGGCCGAGTTCGCGAAATTCCTCACGACCATCGCCGAAGAACTCGATGACGACGACGCGGCCGATGTCGCCCTCGCCTACGCGAACGCCTCGATCGCCGAGTTCCAGCGGCTGAGTCCTGAGTACTTGGCCCAGTACGAGGCCGATCTCGGGGAAGCGGTCCTCGTCAAGATCGGTGCGCTGACGCAGGCCGGCATGGACCCGCTGCGACTGACAACCGCTCAGCGGCAGATGGCCGCCGCCGAGGTCGACGAGGCCGCGGCGCTTCTGCGCAGCCTGCCCGACACCCCCGAGAACGCCGCGAAACTCGCGGATGTCAGTGCCGTCCAAGGGCTCCATCTGCTGCAGAGCGGCGAAGTCGAGGCAGCGGCGGAGGCTTTCACAGAAGCCCGCGAACGATTCGCGGGCAACGAAGGCATGGCCGAGGAAGCCGTAGACGGTCTTGGGATGATGCACGTTCTGGTGGAACTGCTGGCCGGCCGACAGCCCTACGAATGGCTGACCTCGATGAGCGACGCCGAACTGACGGAGCTGGATCCCGACACGCTGCCGTTGCCGCAACTGGCCATGCTCGTGGTGGCCGAGGACCTCGGCGAGGGCCTCGGAGCGCTGTCCGGCATGCTTGCCGCCGCCGATCGGATGGACGTCGCCGTCGGCTTCGCTTCTCAGTCGGTCGCGCTTGCGCGATTCGAGCTGCGGATCGACGACGACGCGGATCCTGAAACGCGCAACGAGACACTGCTGAGTCTTGGCAGCGCGTTGGCGCACCTGTCCGCAATGCAGCTCGGCACACCCGAGGCGGCCATGCAAAGCGCCCGGGAGGCCGTGGACGTCATTGCCCCGGTGCCCGCCCACGACCAGATGCTGCCCCTGGTCCGTGGCATGGCCGGGCTGGCCCTGGCACGCGCCTCACTCGCCGCCGACCAGAAGGCCGACGTCGTCGCTCTCACGGAGAGCGCGACGGCCGAACTGGCCCGGGCGATGGCCTCGTTCGGCGAGGACGACGCGATCGGCCACTGGCCGAGCATGGCGGCCATGCAGGCCGAGGCACAGACGGTCCTGGCCAACGCGTACCTTGCGGCCGACCGGCCGGCCGAAGCACTCCGCCACATCGCGCCGGCCCGGGCCGCTCTCGAGCGGTTGACGCCGACGAACCTCGTGATCGCCATGACTCTGACCTCCTACATCATCGAGGGACAGAGCGAATTGGCCCGTGCGCGGTACGACGCCGCTCTCACCGCGTTCGACCGTGTCATCGAGGGCTACGAGACTTCCGAGCCGGCCGCTTCCGCCCTGCCCGCTCTGGCCGATGCCGCCTTCATGTCGGCGCTCTGCCTACAGGAACTGGGCCTGCCGGAGCCTGCGGTGCAGCGATCGCGGCTGGCCGCGCGATTGTGGCAGGGCAGAGAGCCCTCGCCGACGGTCCAGGCCCGCATTGCCGCGAACCTCGTGGCGCAGGCCACGGCGCTCACCGCGCTCGGGGACGTCGACGACGCCTACCGGGTCAGCCTGGAGGCCATCACGGCAGCCCGGGCGGCGCAATCCGCCCCCAGCCTGGTGAGTGCCCTGCGGGTGCACGGTCACTGCGTGGCCGTTCTCTGCCGCTTCGCGGAGGCGGTGAGCCTGTTCGACGAGGCCCTGGCAGTGACGGCCGAGACGCAGGAGGTTCCTCCGCTCGAGTACGGGCTCGTCCACCTCGGGCTCGGCCACTGCCGGGCGGAGCTCGGTCAGCTCGATGCCGCGCTGCACGCGTTTCTCACCGCGGCGGGGATCCTCCGTGACCTTCCCGGTCAGACCCCGCTGCTGACCGGGGTGCTGATCTCCGCCGCCCGCTGTCATCGGGAGATGGGCAACGACCAGGGCGGGCTGACCCTCATGACGGAGGCGGCCGACCGTTGCCGAGAGCTCATCGTGGACGAGGACAGTGCGGCCGGCCTCTCGGACGCGTTCACCGCCGCCCTGTGGGAGTTGGTCGTCTGCCATGACACGGAGAACGACGGTCTCGCGGCGGACACCGTGGCCGCCGAGGGGATCGACTTCTTCCGGACCTGGGGGCTCGCCCAGCGCGCCGAGGTCACGGAAGCAACCCTCCACTACGTCGACATGCTGGCCTGTCGCGCCGCCTTCCTCGCCGACGCCGGTCGCGATCTCGAGGCGCTGCCCTTCAACGTCGAGGCGACCGGCCTTCTGCGGAATCTGGCCGGCGTCGATCCGGACACCTTCTTGTCCGCGTACCTCAACTCCCTGGCCGCCCGCATGGTATTGCTCCGGAATCTGGGGCGGCTGGCCGAGGCCGACGCGGCGGAACAGGAGTACCTCCGCTGGGCCCCGAGCTGACTGGCCAGCGGTCCGCGTCGTCGACCTGCGTCACAAGGGCTCAGCAGTACGCGGGAGTTGCTCCTTCTGTGAGTTGGGCTCGGTGGGCGCCTGGTGGGTGGCGGTGCTCCCGATATGGGCCGGGCACGATGGGCGTCTTCGTGGACACCGGACTCGTCGTCAGAGGCTTCGGCGACGTGCTGTTGTTGCCGGAAGACCGACGCGGTGCCCGGCCTGGGCCGGCTCCTGCGTAAGAGGGCGGGTCGACTTCAGGGCCCGCCGCAGCGGCGACGTCGACTCACCCCTCACGTCCGGCTCGACCAGTGCCAGCTGCGCGGGCCGCAGCTCCGCAGCAAAGCTGAGGAGAGCGATCAATCCCCTTCAGGGGCCGGTTCGGACACGGCCGCGCCGAGGCGGGACGCCAGGTCGGCGACCGCACCCCGAAGCTCCGACCCGCCCTCGACATGGAAGGCGAACGGGACCGCCGCCAGCCACTCCGATGCGTACATCGCCGGGTTGCGGGTCGTGCCGACGAGCACGCAGCGCTCTCCCGCCGCCCCGACGGGTTCGAGCCGTCCCATCGGTGGCCCGACCCACGGGGCGACCCGCTCCACCGGTGCGTCGAAGAGCACCCGCGTGGGATAGGCCCATCCGGTGCCGAGGTTCTCCTCCAGCACCGTGACCGGGTCGAGGTCCTCCGGCATCCGGAACCCGACCGCACTCTCCTCGGCCGCAAGGACCCGGTCGACCCGGTAGGTGCGCACGGCGTCCGCGCGATGGGAGTGGCAGAGCAGGTACCAGCGCGCCCGGCGCACGACGACCGCCCACGGGTCCACCTCCGCCTGCCACTGATTGCCGGCCTCGCTGCGGTAGGTGATCACCACACGCCGCCTGGACGCGATCGCGTTCACCAGGGCGCTGGTGACGGCGGGGTCGGCGTAGGCCGCACTCGGATCGGGCGCGGCAGCGGCGTGCTCGCGCAGCGCGGCCGCCTGACGCCCGATCCCCTCGGGCAGAGCGTGGATGACCTTGCCGAGGGCGGAGCCGACGAGGTCCCCGGGGTCGGTGGCGGCGGGTCTGCCGTCGAGCACGGCCATGACCAGACTCAGCGCTTCGGTCTGGGTGAAGCTCACCGGCGGCAGCCTGGTCCCGCGCCGCAACTGGTAGCCGCCGTGCGGGCCGCGCACGGAATCCACGGGGATGCCGGCCTCCCGGAGGATCGCGACGTAGCGACGTGCGGCACGATCGGTGACCCCCAGCCGCTCCGCGAGCTCCTCGGCCGTCGTGCCCGGGCGGGTCTGCAGGATCTCCAGGGTGCGCAGCGCGCGGGCGGTGGGGCTCGTTCCGGTCTCCACCCCGGACAGCGTAGGCGGCTTCCTGACAATCAGGAAGCAGATCGTCCTGAACCCCTCCTAGCATGGCAACGCCCGGTCGGGCACGCCGCGTCCACTGAGCGTTCTCGGCTGCTGTCTCCGCCTGCAACCTCGACGGAAAGTTGACCTCACTATGGAAATCCTGCTCATCGGTGGTCTGTGGCTGGACGGCACCGCATGGGACGCGGTGACACCGGCCCTTGAGAAGCTCGGTCACCGCCCGCGACCGGTGACCCTTCCGGGCCAGGGCGACGGACGCTCCTCCGCCACGCTCGACGAGCAGTTGGCGACGGTCCTCGCCGCCATCGACGCAACGGCGGAAAAGCCCCTGCTCGTGGCGCACTCGGCCGCCTGCACCCTCGGCTGGATGGCCGCCGACGCGCGCCCGGACCGGGTGGCCGGGCTGGCGCTGATCGGCGGCTTCCCCAAAGCGGACGGCCGGACGTACGCCGACTTCTTCGAGATGCGCGACGGCGCCATGCACTTCCCCGGCTGGGGCCCGTTCGAGGGCGCGGACAGCGCCGACCTCGACGAGGAACTGCGCCGGCGCATCGAAGCCGATGCCGTCCCCGTCCCCGAGCAGGTGGCCAGGGGCGTGGTCCGGCTGTCGGACGAGCGCCGCTACGACGTTCCGGTCGTGGTGGTGTGCCCGGAGTTCACCCCGGAGCAGGCCCGCGAATGGATCGCCGCCGGCGACGCGCCGGAGCTCGCCAGGGCCAAGCAGGTCGAGTTCGTCGACATCGACTCCGGCCACTGGCCGATGTTCACCAAGCCGGCCGAACTCGCCCACCTTCTCGGAGCAGTGGCAACCGGGCACTGACCGCACGGCGCCATGACGTGGGTTACACCGCCCGTCTGCTGAACTCCGCGCCCTGGGACGCGTTCGCCGAGCTCGTCGAACGCAACAACGGCATCCTCGGCGGCTGTTGGTGGATCGGCCACCACCCCGAGTGCGGTCGGCCGGGGGATCGGCCACCGCACCGTCAAGGAGCGGCGCGTCCACACGGACCAGGCCAGCGCCGCACCCGTTCTCGACGAAGGGGGCGCCGCCCTGGGCTGGTGCCCGTACGGCAGTCCCGAGGAGCTGTCCCACATCAAGCACCGACGGGACTACGGCAAGTGGCTGCGCCGCTGCGTGACACGCAAAAGAGGCTGGTCGAGCGGCCGGGCTCCCTTCCGAACGGGCTGGCCTGGGCCGCCACCAGCCGAACCGTGAGCCGCCCGAGGCATGCTTCCCGCGCACTGTGCCCGCATTCTGGTCGACGCGGCGCGCAGTCGGCCCGCACCGCTAGCGTCCGCAGCACGGACTGATCACCGGGGGTCGGGTATGGATCTGGAAGCCGTGGAGCTGGCGGGCACACACGTACGGCTGGAACCGCTCACACCAGGGCACCACCGTGGCCTGTGCGAAGCCGTCCGAGACGGTGAGTTGTGGACGCTGAACGTAACGCTCGTCCCCCATCCCCGCGACGTGGGGGCGTTCATCGACGACGCACTCGCCGCTCATGCCGTCGGCAGCCAACTCGCGTTCGCGACCGTCGACCTGGCCACGGGGCGCATCGCCGGATCAACCCGGTTCATGGCGGTCAACCTGCCGAATCGCAGGCTGGAGATCGGCTTCACCTTCCTCGGTCGGTCCTGGCAGCGTACGGCCGTCAACACCGAAGCCAAGCTGCTGATGCTCACCCACGCGTTCGAGAGACTTGGGATGAATCGCGTCGAGTTCCTCACGGACGTCCGAAACAGCGCCTCGCGGGCCGCCATCACCCGCCTCGGAGCCACCCATGAGGGGGTCCTGCGCCAGCACATGGTCATGCGCGACGGCTGGATCCGTGACTCCGCGCTCTACAGCATCACCGGCCCTGACTGGCCCGACACGAAGAACTTGCTCATGGCCCACCTCGGACGTCATAAGTCCGCTTCCTGAGCGTTCAGAACGCCGACGGGAGGCGTGGGACGAGCCGCCGTGTCCGCGCGTACGGCTCACTTCTGCGGCGCGCCGAGGTCGAGCCGCCACCGACCTGCGGCCAGGTTCCGGCCTGTCCGGTGCACTGGATACGCGGCTGCCTTGGGGTCGACCCCGTACGGGTGTTCGCCGATGGCGGCAGAGGTGCTGTAACGCGGCTCTAGATCATCGATCTAGGGCCAGGCCGGTAGAGGGCGTCCGGTGGGGAATCGCGGGTTGCTGTAATCGGGAGGCGGTGCTGGACACAGTCAGTCTGCGAGCATCGACGGATGGGGAGGCCGTGTGGGTGAGATCGCAGACGAGTGGTCTCGGTTCGAGGCGGTGTACCGCGACTCCTACCCGGCCGTGGTCAGGTACTTGACGCGCAGGCTGGCCCGGGAACTGGTCGACGACGCCGCTTCGGAGGTCTTCACGATCGCGTGGGAGCGCTGGTCGACGCGGCAGGGCGCCGCGCTGCCGTGGCTTTACGGCATCGCCCGGCGGGTTGCGGCCAACGCACGGCGCTCCCAGGGACGGGCGGACCGGCTGGCCGGGCGGTTGCGGAGCCACGAGGACTCCCTCAGCGATGAACCGGGCGCGGACACTGAGGTGTTGGCGCGGATGGGGGCCGCTCGTGTGCTGGTCCGGCTGTCGGAGGGGGACCGTGAGGTGCTGATGCTCGTCTCGTGGGACGGTCTGGGTCCGCACGAGGCGGCCCAGGCGCTCGGCTGCAGCAAGGCCGCCTTCGCCGTACGTCTGCACAGGGCCCGGCGCAGGCTGGAGCGCGAGCTCGCGAAGGAGACTCCGGCGACAGCCGACCAAGGCCCGGTGGCGGAAAGGACAGCGACGTGAAGCGAGACGTGGAGCTGGTGCGGGCACTGCTCAACCCGCTCAATGACCCGGCGGGCGACCCGGCTGAGGGTGTCGACACTGTGCTGGAACCGCCGGCGCTCGCACTGGGGTCTCCGCGCCGGGCCCAGCCCCCGCGGCGGGTCCGTCTGGGGCGACGCCAGCTTCTCGCGGGAGCGGGCCTTGCGGCAGTCGGCGCACTTGTGGTCGTGGGCGGCCAGACCCTCTTCTCGGACGGTGTGGCTCCGGCACCGGTCGCCTACACGCCGCCCGTGCTGACCCTGCATCCCGTCGAAGGGCAGTCCGCGCGCGCGCTCCTTCTGGCCTTCGCACGGCGCGTCGAACGGCTCGAACCGGAGCCGACGCAGGGTGCCTATCAGTACGCGAAGACGTGGGGCTGGTGGCTCAACACCGCCGGCGACGTCCCTGGGGGTGTCGCGAACGCCGCCGTTCCGAGGGTGACCGAGTCATGGGTGGCCAGGGACGGTTCCGGACGTCGGCGCAGCGTCTACGGCGAACCTCTCTACCCGAGCCCCGAGCAGCGCAAGGACGCCGAGGACGCGGGACTGGTCGCCGGTACCGGGGTCGGTGACCGGACGTTCCGGCCGGGCGAGTTCCCCGGCCTGGACGGCACCGGCTGGGAGACCGTCGCACCCTTCTCGACCGAGCCGAGAACCCTCGCCCGGCAACTGGCCAAGGTCAACTGGGAGGGCGGGACGATCGTCTACGGAGTGCGTGACATGGTCGGCTACGCCGGAATGTCCAGCCCGGTCGATCCGCGTCTGCGCGCTGCCGCGCTGGTCGTCCTCGCGGACAGCGCCGGCCTCAGCGTGGCCACCACCACGACCTGGAACGGACGCCGCGCTGTCGCCGTGTCGCAGAAGGAGACGCTGGACGGCAGTACACAGAGGGAAACCGTGTTGTTCGACCCGGAGACCGGCTACCCCATCGGCAGCGAATCGGCCCTGCTCGGACACGCACGGCACCTCAACGTGTCCGCCCCCGCCACCCTCGAGGTGACCGAGACGCTCGAGCGCGGCCGGGCGTCGACGACCGGCGTGGGTTCGGAATGACGCGGGATCGGAGGTCCGAGACGTGTCGGGAAGGGGTGTCGGGTTCTCGCGGACACGCCTTGGAAAGCGTGTGTCCGCGTGCGTGGATCCCCCGCAACGGAGGGGGTCGTTCATAGGTTCATACAGAAGCGGGCGGGTGCTGCGGCGCTCGCGCTCGGCACCGCTGCCGCCGGCCTCGCGCTGCCCGCCACCGACGCCGCCGCGGCCACGCCGTGCGCGACTGGGGTCTGGAAGGCGTCTTCCTACGCCCACACCGGTTTCACCGGCAGCCCGAAGAAGACCGCCTGCGACAGCTCGATCAACGAGAACCACGGCACCGGCGACCCCGCCGGCGTCACGCTGCTCCCGACGATTCAGTCCCGCAGGCTGCACGACCACCAGCCCTGGCTGTGCGACATCCGCTTGGCTGATCGGCATCAGGTCCTGCACCGTGCGCGTGGCGGGCAGCTGGTTGCGTGCGGCAGGACGGATCCACCCCGGCAGGGGACTGATGCGGGCCGGGGCGCTCCAGCCAGCGTGGGCGTTAGTCGGGGATTCCAGGCATGCCCCAATGGGCGCCTCTGTCTCTCACGTGGGCTTGAGGGCAAGTATGGCGCCAAGCCGAGAGGGCCGGGGGGCGGCCCGGGCGTCCGAACAAGAGCCGCCTGCCGTGCAGGCTCAGGCGGAGGTTTGCCTGGTCGCGGTGGACGTTGTCGCGGATGATGAGGACGCGGGCTACATGGTGGGGGTCGTGTTCCGTGATCTGCCCGCCGACGCGGCGGAGGCGGAGTCTGGCAGGACCGTCGACTCCGTCCGAGACGACGCGTGCCTCGACCAGACGCCGTCGGTCCCACACCCAGTACACCATCTCTCCGAGCAGGTAGAAGGCACCTGCGTAAACGGCCCAGACACCGTTCCCCTCTGTCCACAGCAACAGGCCGAAGAAGCCCAAGCAGCCGACCGTCACCCCAATGCGCCGCAGCCGCGTAACCATCTGCGCGCCCTTGTCGTCCGCGTCCCAGAGCAACTCTTCGCCGGAAGCCATGGGGCCATCATGGGCCCTTCCCGTCATCGCCGAAAGATCGGGGTGTGTCTCCAAGGACGGCTCGGTGCAAGGGACTTCGCATCAGAAGTGGCGACACAGCGGGCCATGCGCAGACAGCCGGCCTCGGTCAGCGGGGCATCACGGTGGGCACGAGGGCTGTCGGCGACGCTTGAACAGTGACCGGGATGAGGTGCCGCACGATGCGATGGTCCGCATGGTCGACAGGACCGCCCCCTCCACGCTGCGCGTTGGCTATGAGGAGGCCTGCAAAAAGCGGACGACGGCTGCCTTCTCCCTTTCGATTCCCGGCTGGGTCTGAGGTGTGACAGGCTCGAACGCATCCACCTGGATGGAGCGCGCGCCGGAGCCACGGCTCCAGGTGGCGATGGCCAGGCCGTCGGCGATGACGGTGGGCCGGATGAGGCCGCCGCCCGGCCAGACACGTGCCTGGTGCGGAGCGGGGACGGACACTTCACGGGTGCGGTAGCCGACCAGGTAGTTGTCGTACGCGGGCAGCATGCGAACGTCTGGAGCGTCAGAGAGGCCCGGGAGTTCCTGCACCCGCCCAGCAGGCATGGCCAACGTGCCGTACTCGGTGATCACGCCGGATTCCGCCAGCAGTTTCCAGGCCCTACGGGCCCAGGTGACCGGCAACCCGGACCAGGTCGCGAAATCCTCCACGGACGCGGGGGCGTGCGCCGCAAGGTACCGGCGGGCCAGCTCGGCAAGGGCAGCGTCGCCCTCCCAACGCAAGCGCCCGAGGGCGGGCAGCCAGTCGTCGAGCAGTACATACGTGGCCTCACCGGCACGCTGTGGGCCGTGGCAGAGGACGCCGGTGAGCGCCGCGTGGCGAATCAGATGAAAAGGTGCCTGCCCGTCCGCGGGGATACCGAGAGTGGTGAGGTGCTCGGTCAGCTCGGCCCGGGTGAGTGGACCGTGCGCGGCAAGAACCTTCCGGAGGAGTCGGTCGGCGCGCCGGCGAAGGTCGTCGTCCAGGCCCAGCTGCTGGTAGCGGCGGCCGGTTGCGGCGACGATCCGCGGGGACAGCAACCCCAACACCCAGCGGGCGTCTTCGCTGGGGATGGTGTGCAGGGTGCCCCGCATGTACCAGCCCCGGAGGATGCTCCGCTCGTCCTCGTACGCCGCGCGGACGGCGCGGGCGGTGATGTCCAGTCCGCGTACCCGGATGCCCAGGTCGGCGGACGAGGCGTCCTGGGCCTGGACGGCGAAGACCCGCCTGACTACCGCGGCGGCAGAGGCTTCTCGTGCTCCGTCGCCCAGGGCCTGAGCCTGGGCCCGCAGCCGACGGACGCTCTCGTGATCGAGCATCGGGCTGTACCTCTCATCCAGCGCGGTCAGGAAACGGCCGCGTCGAGTAGGCCGACGAGTTCGGCGGGCGCGGACTCGATCGGGCCAGTGTTCCGGGGCTCTTGCTCCGGGTCGGTGAGTCTGGTTCTGTACCACGCTACAGGTTGTGATCATGTGGATGGACGCGAGGAGAGCGACGGCGTGGAGCGCGGAATACAGACGGGCGTCGGGTACTCCTTGCCGGAAGGGCTCGGTCAGGCGATACGGGAGACCGCGGGTGCCATCGCCGCGCTCCTGGACGGCGCGGCGGACATGAGCCGGCCTGTGCCGGGGCTGGACTGGACCGTCGGTGAGACGGCCGCCCACCTGGCCATGGCCAACGGCCTGATGGCCGATCTCGCGGCCGGCAGGGAACGCCCGTACGGGGACGGCACGCCGCAAGGTATCGCTGCGGCCAATGCGCAAAGTCTCCTGGAGTTTCCCGAGCGCGGGGCGGAGCCGCTGGCCGCGATGCTCGTGCAGCAGACCGACGTGTTCCTGGACGCGGTGGACAAAGCCGTCCAGGAAGGGGGCGCGGGGCGGACGCTGCTGACCCCCCTCGGTCCCATGGACCAGGACGTTCTCGCCGCCTACCTGCTGACCCACATGCTGGGCCATGGCTACGATCTCGCCCGTGGGCTGCGTCGGCCGCACATGATCAATGAGGCGCGGGTCGGGTTGTGCCTGCCCTTCCTGAAGACGGCGATGCCGCGTATCGCCGTCGCCTCCACGCTGACGGCCCGCTACACCCTGCGTATCCGGGGCGGCGCGGCCCTCGGCGTCACCTTCACAGACGGCGCCGTTGAGGTACTTCCCGACCCGCCGGAGCGTTCGGACTGCACCATCCTCACGGAGCCGGTCGCCTTCCTCCTCATCGCGCTGGGACGACTCGGTCCCTGGCAGGCCATGGCACGCGGAGGAGTCCTCGCCTGGGGCAGCAAACCCTGGCTCGCCCCCCGCTTCCCCACCCTGTTCAACGCGCCCTGACCTTGGGGTTCCACGACAGGGCAGGTTGACTGTGCCTGACGGGTCGGGTGCGCTGTGAGGGGGGCCGATCGTGCCGTACACCCGCGCAGCACACCAACATGAAGTGCCATCAGGTCGTCGCGCTCATGCCGCTGTTGGGGTGCTCGGGGGAGATCCCCGCAGACATCCGGACCGAACCGGAGGTGGCGCCGGAGCGTCACGGGCTGACAAAGATTCCCGGGTCCGGGCACAGCGAGCATGCAGGCGTAGGTTCAGAGGCCGGTCCTGCTGCTGCTGCGAGTTCGCGAGAAGCGACACTCCGGCGCCGCCTGGCATGGTTCCCCAGGAGCCTCATCCTGGTCGTCACGCCCGCTGTCCGGGCGTGAAGGGGCCGGTCGCGGGGGCTACGCACTTGTCGACGACGGTCTCCTCGCCGGCTGCCGAGCCGTTCAGGCAGAGCCGTCCGCCCTTCTCGCGCAGGTCGAGAAGGAAGTGTGTGGTCGTACCGGACTGCTTGAGGCCGTGGATGCGCTCGTCGATGTAGCCGAGGTCGTTGAGGATCGTTCTGACCTTGGCGGGGGTGGGGTCCGCCAGATCCCAGAGGGCCTGGGCGATGCGCTCTTCATGGAGGTTGCTCGCGCACCAATCGCGCGCGTTCAGTTCCACCTCCGGCCCGGCCGTGGGGGCGATCGGCTCGATCGCGTCGCTCGGCGGTGTCTGCCCGGACGGCAGCGTCTGCGCCGGACCGGTCGGCGGCGCCTGCGGCGGGGCGCTCGGGGGACACTGCTGCGCGACCTCGCTCAGCATCGCTGCGAAGGCCGTGCCGGGCTGGGCCCCGGCGATGTCGGCGTGGCTGCTCTGCGGTCCGTCGGCGTCTGTCTGCTCGGTGCCGCAGGCGGTGAGCGCCAGTGCGGCGAGAACCGTCATGGCGAGCATGGGCCGCGGGCGGCGCGGGGAGCGGGTGGTGGTGCTTGCCGAGGCGGGGGTTTCTCTCATGTGCCCAGTCTCCGAGCCGACGACCGCGTCCACTTGAGTACGCGTACTCAAGTGCGTGGGGGTACTTGCTCAACCAGCGCAAGGTGAGGGTGGGTTGTCGTCCTGATCATGATTCGATCGGGGCGAGGGTGTCGACGCCGTGTAACGCGAAGCCGTTGAACCTGGTCGCGGTCACGCGCGCCTACAGCACCCAGGGAGCTGGGATGAGAGCTTCCCGCGGTGGGAACCTGCTGGTTTGTGATCGGCATGGCGCTTCCCTTCCCCGACGAAAGGTAATGCGCCGATCATGCACAGTCCCACTGACATGGAGACCTTCCATGGACTCAGACCCCATGCGTCAAGGACTCTCACAACGGGTTGGCGCCGGGCCCGGGCGGTGCCGGGGTGTGCGGGCGGTCTGATGGACGCGCTCCCGTTGGGCTTGCGGCGGATCATGGGTTCAGGGTCTGGAGGATGCCGATGACGATCGCGGTGAAGACGCCGAGGGCGGTCAGGGCGATTCCGATCGGCTGGCGCAGGCCTGGGTGGCGGTAGGCGAGGTAGCCGAGTCCGCCGGCGAGGGTGAGGCCGACGACGGCCAGGAGCAGTGCGGTGAACACGGTGAGCATGGCAAGGGCGGTCACAGGTTCCCCCTGGGGTTTCGGGCACGCGGCGGCGCCGGGCGCGGTGGACGCCGCACGCTGTTCTGGCTCCGCTGGGCTGGAGCGAGTGCGGCGGCTCGTTGCCACTCTCCGGGCCGGTGCCCGATTGCCGGAAGAGGGTCCGGGGTCACGCAAGTTCCGCAATTCTTCGCTCACTGTGCGGCCGCGGGTGTTGCGGCGGCAGGCAATCAGCGAGGACGGCGGGGCTGTCCCGGCCGACGGGGCCGGGACAAGGCGGTGGCCGGGTCAGATCCAGGTGGAGAGGACGTCGTCGACGCTCGTCTCGCCGGTGTGGATGTCCTTGCGGACGATCAGGGCGAGCAGCCCGCCCAGCCACACCGAGCAGCCGACGAAGAAGGCCAACGTGGCGGCACCGCCCGCGACAGCATTGCCTCTGAGCGCATCGACCACAGCCCAGTCCAGGTCGGCAGCAGCCTTGGACTGCGCGTCGGTGGCCACTGCGACGAGGGCACTCAGCACCATGAGGACGAAGCCCGCGCCGCTGGTGATGAGCAGGCGCCCGGTCGGAGGTTTCCGGAGGTCTGCCTCCTCCCCGAGTGCAGGCGTCTGGTCGGTCTCGGCGCGCTCCCTCTCCGCGGCCAGAGCCTGTTCGGTGACCGCGATCGCCTGGGCCAGGACAGCCTCTTCCCGCCCATGCCGACACGGCTCCTGCCTCAGCGACGCCGCGCGCGCCTCTGCCGGCTCGCCGTGCAGCGCCTCGATCGTGGAGTGCGCCTTCACCAGCTCACCGCGCAGAGCCACAATCGTCGCCCGATCCACCCGGCGCCCCTGACGCTCGGCGGCGAGCTGTTCGCTTCGCTCGCTGATCCTGGCCTGTGCCGTGGCCAGCTCCGCAGCCCATTGCCGTTCCCGCTCCTGGGCTGCGGCCAGCTCCTCAACCCTCGTCCGCACGTGCTCCCTTGCTGCGGCCAGGTTCCCGGCCCTCTCCTCCTCTCGCCGCTCCGTCCCGCTCTCCAGACGGGCCAGCTCGCGCGCATGCTGCTCAGCTTGCAGCGCAAAGCGCGCGCGAAGGCCCTCCAGTGTTCGGAGTGCTTCCTCGCAGCGGTTCTCCGCGGCCGCGGCCCGGTCGGCGGCTCGGTAGCCGGCATGCCGGGCCTCATCGGCGGTGGCCAGTGCCTCCATGTACAGGTGCCGGGTCCGGTCACGTTGTTCGCCGCTGACCTGGCACGCTGCCAGGACAACGTCAACGAACTTCCGACCGGGCATGCGCGTGTTGCCTTCGTCGTCCCGGGCGTTCAGGTTCCGCGACAGCCACGTCTCGCTCCTGCCCATGTGGGCCGCTGCCTTCTTCTGCGTGCCGAAGGTCTGGATCACCAGCGTCCGCATGTGCGTGCACCAGAGTTCCACCTGGGTCGACCGCCCCCTGCCGCCCCGATCCGCCGGATCGCGGCCTGCCTGTTCTGCCATTGCCCCGCCCGCGCTGGTGGTCGATTGCCCTGCGGGCAACTGCGTCGTCCTGACTAGCAGACAGTGTCAGGAACGAGCCGTCACAGCATCAGCATCACGGCATCGTGACCTCATCGGCAGGACTCTGATCTCGCTCGGCACACGAAGCGGTCGGTTTCGTACGCAAGTGCCGTGCATTCGTACCCGCTCCGGCACGAGCCGACAGGGTGGGCGCGCCAAGGGCGTCTGCCCAACAGCGGTGGAGTCGCGTCGGCGTCGACACCCTTCGCCAGAGACGCTGCACGGCTTCGCCGGCACCGAGTCTTCTGCGAGGGCGAGATGGACGGGCCTTCAGGGGATCGCCGAGCTCGTCGTATGCTGCGGGCCACCTGCGGACTGACGGACGGAAGGGATTCGGTGCGGTGAGCGAATCGGTTCTGGTGATCTGCGACGAAGTTCCGCACACTGCGGTCTTGACCGACGCTGGCCCGCAGGGCATCGAGATCGTGAAGCTGCTGCACAGGCGAACCGGACTGACTCTGTGGCAGTGCAAGCTCCTCATCAGCCACCTGCCTGCGACCGTTCTGGAGCACGTGCCGGCAGAAGTCGCCGCCGCTTGTCCAGGTCGACGTCGAGCGTGCGGCACTCGAGGAGCGTTGAGGCGCGCCGGAGGTCACCGCGGACGATTTCCGAGGCTGCCCAGTAACATCCGAGGCGCACATCGACATCGAACGGGCCCGCCGGTACGAGACGAACGCCTTCGCCGCGCACGATGAGATCGCCACCGCGCTGGATCGCGCGAGCAGCATGACGCTCGAACAGATCGGCAATCTGCTGGCCGTGGCGATCACACTGGTCTCCGGCTTCTGGCAGGTGTCGCATCCCACTCCCACCCTCGCGGCGCTGTACGAACAGGTGCCGCAATGGGGTCACGTCGCGCTCGACTTCGCCTCACGGCTCGACCGCGCGCTGAAAGCGTTCGCCATCGGATTCACCGAGACGATGGCTCCGGATGACGGGGCCTAGACGGCCAGGTCCTCCGGCCTTCCCGGACCCTCCACACGCTGGTGGCCCGCGGCAAGCAGGTCCGCGCCCACGGTGTCAGCGGGGACGGGGCAGGGGGGGGGGGGGGGGGGGGGGGGGGGGGGGGGGGGGCGGGGGGGGGGGGGGGGGGGGGGGGGGGGGGGGGGGACCCCCCCCCCCCCCCCCCGCCCCTGGGGACGGTCTGTGGTCAGACTGCCGCTGAGACCATGGCCATGAGGCAGGCCAGGACGCCGCAGATCAGGACCGATGCTGCGCAGAAGGACACTGTCCTCTCGCGGGACAGGCGTCTGGCGCGCGCCACGATCAGGGCTGCCGGTGCCGCGACGAAGGGCAGGACCGCCGCTGCAAGGAGGGTCAGGCCCCAGCCCAGTGAGGCCGTGATGCCCTCAGGCATCGTCGCGTGGCCCAGGGCTCCCAGCGTGTGCTGGGCTCCGTTGAAGGCGAGTGGCAGTGCCGCGAGGAGTCCCGGCAGGAACGCCAGCCCGATCAGCATCACCGCGCCGACGGTAGAGAGCCGTGGGTTTGTTGTCGTTGTCCGCATGGAGTCCTCCTTTCCTACCAGCGCGGTGCGTACCAGCCGATGTTGGAGGCGAACAGGCCCCACATCAGCTTGGCGAACACGTTGTTCGCCTTGGCGCACGGCTTGCTCCGGTTGCACCAGGTGTTGTCGGGACCCCAGGCCTTCACGTTGAGCTGCAGTCTTCCGTACCGCTTGCCGAGCCAGAACTTGATGTACTTGTTCTTGCCTTCGATGTGCCCGGACAGGGACCTGAACTTCCAGCCCGTCGAGTAGATGTCGACGACGCGCACGGGGCCCTTGCCGTAGGCCAGGTTGCAGCGCTCGCCGTTGTTGAGGGTGGACCCGCAGCCTGTCAGCGGGAAGACCCAGAAATGGTTGCGCATCCACTTGAAGACGGTTTTGGCCGAGCTCCAGAAGTAGCCGAGATCGTAGGAGGAGCCGTAGGAGTATTCACCGCTCAGGTCGAGGCAGGAGACCGGGTTGCCACGGCAGTAGTCGTAGCTGTTGGCGTTTCCGCCCAGGACCGGGTCGACGGACAGGAAGCGGCCGGCGGCGGGATCGTAGAGGCGAACGCCCATGAGGACGACGCCGCTGGAGGTGTCGCTGCTGCGCTGGTACGTGCCGAGCCAGCCGTAGGTGGCGGCGGAAGTGCCGTCGAGGCGCCGGCCGTACTCGTCGTAGCGCTGCACCACCGGCGCCGAGCTCTGGTCCGGCGGGAGCTGGACCGCGACGTCTCCGTGGAGGTTGGAGAACTGCAGGACCGTACCGTCGGTGGCGGAGGTGGTCGCGGCGAGTCCGCCGGTCAGGTCCTGGACGTTACGGGTGACGGTTCCGGCCGAGGTCTTGGCCCAGGCCGGGCTGTCGCAGCTGCAGCTGTAGTGGTTGGTGGTGGTGGCCGAGGTGTCCCAGGTGCCTGCGGTGTTCTGGGTCTGGGTGGTCTGGACGGCGAGGCGTGCGGCCGCGTCCAGGGTCCAGGTGTTTCGCTCGGCGCCCACTGTCTCGGATGCGACGAGGTCGTTCGAGTAGTAGGTCAGGCTGGTGTCACCGCGGCTGGTGGTCCGGCCGAAGGCGTCGTAGGTGTACCCCGGGTTGACCAGACGATCGGCCGAGTCGTAGGTGTACGAGGAGGCGGTCGTCGTGGCGTCGGAGGTACTCGTGTCGCAGTCGTCGGCCGTTGTGGTCAGGCTCTTTCGGTTGCTGCTCGCGTCGAAGCCGTAGGAACGGGTGGTGCAGTTGCTGGCGGTGGCGTCGGACGCCTGGGTGAGACGCCCGGTGCTGTCGTAGGTGTACGCGGTCTGGGTGGTGAAGCCGTCGGTCTGGGTGTGACCGGCCTGGAGACCGGTGACGGTGTAGCCGACGGTGTCCGAGACGACGGTGGTGCCGTCGGTGGTGGTGTACTCCCGTCCGGTCGGCTGGCCGGCGGGGTCGGTGGTGACGGTCAGGGTGTGGTTGCCGGGCAGGGTCTCGGTGAGGAGGGTGCCGTCGGCGTTGTACGTGCCGGAGAAGGTGCCGGCGACGGAGTCGGTGACGGTCTTGCGGTTGTCGGCGGCGTCGTAGGTGTACGTGACGGTGGACGGGGCCGAGTCGGTGCTCTTCACCGGACGGTCCAGGGCGTCGTACTCCGTGGTGCTGGTGTTCCCCGCGCCGTCGGTGTACGAGGTCTGACGTCCGAGGGCGTCGTATCCGTAGGCGATGGTCTTGCCGTTCGAGGTCAGTGTGGCGGTCTGCCCGTTGGCCTCGTTGTAGGTCGTCGTGCTGGCCGGTGTGGCCTCGCCGATGCCGCCGGTGATGGCGGTCTTCGTCAGGCGTCCTGCGGAGTCCACCGTGGCGGTGGTGGTGCGGTTCGTGCCGTTGGCCGATTCGACCTTGGTCGCCGCCTGGCCCCAGCGGTTGTAGGTGTAGACGGTGGTGACGGTCTCGTCCGGGTTGGTGAGTCCACCGCTGATCTTCGCGGCGGGCGTGGTGCGGCACAGCATGCCGTCCCAGGCGACGGAGGCGCAGGTGCCGGTGGCCGCGGCGTCGTAGTAGGTGTAGTTGAGGGTGGTCGCGTCGGTGCCGCTGGATCCCGGAGTACGGGTGGTGGTCACTCGTCCCTGGGCGTCGTAGGTGGAGAGCAGGCGGCCGGGGTCGGCGCCGGTGGTGGCTTTCTCCTGTCCGGTCGCCCAGTCGTAGGCGGTGGTGGTCGTGCTGGTCTCGGCGTCCGCGCTGTAGCCGTCGACGGTGGCTCCGGTGGTCCTGGAGGTGACCATGCCGGATACGGCGGCGTCAGCGGGGCGTCCCTCGTCGTAGGCGTACGAGGTGTGCTGCCGCGCCGGGACGACGTCGCCTGCGGCCAGGGTGGTCTCGGCCGTGGAGCCCTTCAGTTCCCCGGTGAGGGTGATCTTGTGCAGCGGGCCGTACTCGTCCGTGAGCCGTTCGCCGTCCGCCGAGTACTCGGAGACGGTGGACAGCAGCGGGACGCGGTCGGCCGCGGTGAGGTCGCTCAGGCCGAACTCGGCCAGGGTGTCGCTGGAGACCGCGAGGGCGAGAGCGCGGTTGGCCGCGGTCAGCTGGGAGGTGACGTTGCCGTGCAGGTCGTACTCGGTGGTGGTGAGGGCGCCTCCGGCGTTGCGGGTGTTGGTCTCCCGGCCGTCGGCGTCGATGTAGGTGATGGTGGCGCGGTTGTAGGCGGTGGCCGCCAGTGCGCTGCCTGTGCTGGAGGTGGGGACGCTGTCGGGCGGGAAGACGGCGGTGGCGTCGGTGGGTGCGTTGTCCTGTGCCCAGGCGGCGACGGCGCTGGTCGTCATCTGCTGCGGGGCGGCGGTGCCGGAGAGCGGGACGTCGTAGACCACGGTGGTGGTCGCGTTGCCGCTGGTGGCGGAGTTCGAGCCCTGCTGGAGGGCGGGGCGGGAGACGGACAGGAGCATGCCCTCGCCGGCGGTCGCGGCCGCGCCGGCCTTGCCGTAGGTGAAGGTCCAGGCGAGTTCGCCGGGCGGCGTGAGCGCGGTGACGCGGCCGTTGCCGTCGTAGGAGTAGAGGGTCTTCAGCGCGGGGCTGATGCGGGGGTCCCAGACGGCGGCGAGGCGGCCGGCGGAGGTGTAGGTGTAGGAGGCGATGGTCTCGGCGGTGGCCGCGCTCGCGCCGGGGCTGGTGGCCCAGAGCTTGATCGCGGCGACCTGGCCGGTGTAGTCGCCGGGGGCGGAGGCGGTTGCGGTGGTGGAGGTCGCGTAGACGAGCTCCAGGACACGGCAGCCCTCGGTGGACGGGGTGGCCTGGCATACCGAGGCGGTGACGGCCCCGGTCGGGGAGATCACGTACTTCGGGCGGGCCAGGGTCTTGCCGCCCGAGGAGACGGTCTCGGAGACGATGGTCACCTTGGTGTCGTCGATGGCGGTGGCCGATGACGACAGGGCCCAGGTGGTGGCTCCGGAGAGCTTGGCGAAGACCGTGGTGTTGGCACTGGTGTCCTTCAGGGTGAAGGACGTGCCGGTGAGCGTTCCGGTCAGGGTGTACTGCTCGGCCCCGGGCTCAGGGGTCCAGCCGCCGCCGGTCTTTGCGGTGAACGCTATGGAGGTGCCGTCGGCCTGCAGCAGTTCCACCGAGGTGTCGGAGGTGGCGCGGATCTGGGTGTAGTCGCTCGCCGCGGCCTCGATCGAGGAGGCCCAGCCGGGTCCGAAGATCGCGGCCTGGCCCTCGGTGTCGCTGTTGTTGGCGCGCGAGGAGTAGGCGCGTCCGACCGAGGCTTCGAAGGCGGAGGCGTCGGTGGCGGCCAGGGTGTAGTCGCCGGTGAGCTGGTTCACCGAGCCGGGGCCGACACCGGTACTGGGCGCGTTGCCCGCGTCGCGGTCCAGGGTGGCCTCGACGGTCTGGGTGTAACCCGTGGTGGTGCCGTCGGTGAAGACGGCGCGGAGCTCGACGGTGCCGTCCTCGGCGAGGGTCGAGACCGCGTTCCACACCAGCTGCGTGGCGGTGCCGCCGTTGACCGCGACGGGCCAGGCGGTGACGGCCGTGCCCGCGGCGGTCACGTCGGCGACCGGGATGTTGCGCCAGGTGTCGGTCTCGCCGCGCCGGTACTGCCAGGTCGCGCCGGTGTAGGTGGTGCGGCCGGATGCGGCCAGGGTGAGGCGGCGGGCGGTGTCCGCGCCGTCGGTGGGGGCGAGGATCGCGGAGCCGTCGGCGCCGACGCCGAAGCTGTAGGCGGTGGTCGCGGTGGAGAGGTTGCCGCCGGAGTCGATGGTCCGGGCGTACAGGGTGTGCCAGCCGTTGTCCGGGTCGATGGACACGGTCTGGACGTCGCCGCCGGTGCCGTTGGTGGTGTCCAGCGTCTTGTCGGGGAGGCTGGAGTTGTCCAGGCCCCACTGGTAGCCGGCGCCGTCGGCGGAGGTGGTGTCCAGGGTGCAGTTGACCGCGCCGGACGCCTTGGCCGTCCACCCGTTCTGGGTGTAGGTGCCGCAGCTGATGGTGGGCGCGACGGGCAGTCCGGTGTTCAGGACGAAGGTGGTGTAGCCGGTCCAGGCGCCGTAGTCGGTGCCGTCGTGGGCCCGCACCCGGTAGCGCAGGTGGCTGCCGACCGGGAACGCGTTCGCCGTGGGGATCTTGTGGCTGGCGGTGGAACCGGAGGCCACCGAGGCCGAGGTGCCCGTGTAGGTGTAGGTGGTGTCGGCGTAGGCCGGGTCGGGAGTGACCTCGAACTGCGCCTTGGTGGCGGAGCCGTCGGGGTCGGTGACCTTGGCCGAGAGCGTCGGGTTCAGCGAGGTGACGTAGCGCTTGCCGTTGTAGGCGTTGGCCTGGGAAGGCGCGATCGCCGTGGCGGTCGGGCCGGACGGGTAGGAGTTGTACGTCACCGTCAGGTGCGGCTCGCTGGAGCCGTCGCCCGAGACGTAGTTGGCGCTGCGCCAGCGTCGCCAGGTGTAGGAGTCGGCCTCGTCGGCTCCGGCTATGCGGAAGCCGTAGTTGGCCGCGCCGTCGGCCCAGGCCTGGACGATGGTGTCCACGTCGAAGTCGACGGTGCCGGCCGGGCAGGAGGAGTTGTAGCCGAGCGCCGCCTTGCTGATGACCTCTCCGGTGGCGGTGGTGGCCGGCTGGGCGCCCCACGTCACCGTCGACGAGGACCAGGAACCGGTGATCCGGCGGACCTGGGTGCCCGCGCCGGTGGTGGCGCAGGTGGAGGAGTAGTCGGAGTACAGCGCCAGGTTGGTGTCGGTGATGTGCTTGCCCTTGAAGGGCGTGACGTCGAACTGGAGGTAGGAGCGGGCCTTGGTGGTGCCCGCGTCGTACGTGCCGCTCTTCAGCTCGGTGGACGACACCTGCGAGTCGGGGTAGTTCGTGGCGACCCAGGTGTCGGTGGACGCGGCCAGGGTGGTGGTCGGGTCGATCGTCACCGGGTAGACGAGGTCACGCTCGAAGTACGCCGCGTCCGGGCTGAGCACCAGTGTCTGGGTGCCGTTCTCGGCGGTCTCGACCCGGGTCTTCACCGGGGCCTGGTGCTTCGACTCGCCCGAGGCCTTGTCGACCGAGGAGTCCCACATCATCGGGGCCGGTGCCTCGGCGACCAGCCTGCCCTTCGCGTCCTTGAGCAGCAGGCGGCCCGAGTCGGCCAGGGAGAGCTTCAGACCGTCCAGGTCCAGGGGGATGCGGTACTCGGGGGCGCCGCCGGCGGGGGCCGCGTGCAGGACCACGTTCTGGGTGAAGCCCTGGGAGAGGGCCGTCACCGTGAGGGTCTCGTTGTCGCTCAGCGCGTAGGAGGCGGTGTCGCCCTTCACCTTCGGGGCGGGAAGTTTCCTCTCCCAGCCCATGGCGAAGGACTTGTCCCCCGTGGCGATCGAGGCCAACGCTGTGTCGCCGCCGTCGGACACCGTGATGTCCGCGACCGCGACCTCGGGCTCCAGGGACTTGCCCGTGTCGGTCAGGCTGGTGTCGACGTCCTGCCACTTTCCGCCGATGTTCTCGCGGATCGGCGCGGCGTAGACGGAAGTCTGCAGCTCACCACTGGGCAGCGCGTAGGTGGTTGAGGTCCCCGTCCGTTCCGACAGGGCCTCGATCCTCCGGTTCTGCATCCTTGCCATCAGCACGGCCGACGCGGTGTCCTCGGCGACCGCAGGGCCCGGCTTCGCCTTCTGGGCAGCGGGAGTCTGGGCCAGGGAGTTGGCGGAGGGCAGAGCCACCGCCAGGCCGGACGCCTGGGAGACCAGGGCGGCTTCGGCCACGAGGAGGGCCGCGACCGTCCAGGCCACCTGCTTCAGCCTGCGGTCGGACGGGGAGCGGGGCGGCGGGGTCTTGGTGGGGTCCCAGCCGACGGGATTGACCATGGGGTGTCCTCAAACAACCGGAGTTCAATATTCCGGATTGTTGGGGATCTTCACACCATTCTCACTGATGATCAACGACGCTTCGTAGAGGGCCCGTTATCAACTTGTCACCCCCCTTTACCGGTCGTTGGTGAACCCTGGGCGCTTTGGCCTGCAAGTGCCAAATGGACATCCGGCTCCGCCTGCGTGGAGCTGGCAAGCTTCACGACTCCCTTTTCTCTGAGGCGTTGCCTTGTTCTCATTTTGTGATCGCGGACAGCCGACGCGAGCGGAGCGGGGAGACCGCGGGGGCGGGCATCCGCACCGTGCGCATCAACTGAGCCTGGTTGCTGAGTTTCTGACATGCTGTTATCTCCATCACCATCTGCGGGTCCAGGTAAGTCATACGGCCTGGAAACCTCCCTCCGAACGGATCACTCATCCGCGTCGCTGGCCAGGCGGATCGACCCTCCCTCAGCGCATCGTCCGACTACTCGGCCGGGACATGACGGCGGGGCCGTGCGCTCCCGTGCTTCGCTTCGGGCCGCCGCCGCACCCGAGACGCGGCACAGGGAGGCGCACGGGGGCGCGGAGCGGCGTGGGACCGGCGGGGCACACGCCGATACGAGGCGCGCGTGAGCCCTTCCGCGCCCCTGGGTCCGATGCCAGGATGAGGCTATGACTGAGGGGGAAGCAGTGGCCGGCGCGGGCGTACGGGTTCGGTTAGACGGGGGCGGCGGCGGTGACGTCAGCGCTCTGAAGAAGTGGCTGGAGCAGGAACAGCCGCTGGCGGAGCTGATAGGCGCGCACCAGGTGACGGTCGAGGAACGGCATCGCACGGACCAGCCCGACGGCCGTCGGCACATGGGATTCGGCACGGAGATCGTGCTGGTGATCGTCGGTTCCACGGCCACGGTGACGGTCACGGCGCTGCTCGAGCACGTGCAACGGGCGGTGAAGGCCTGGCTGGCCAATCGCCGCCAGGTGGAGAGCGGCGATCCGCCCCGCCCCGCGATCAGCGAACTGGACTCCGACGAGACGTAGACCCTCCATGAGCGGCTATGACCCGCGCGGAAAGGCGAACAGGGCGCTCCTGATCGGCGTGTCCGAGTACGACCATGTCCGGCCGGACGACCGAGAGGGCGTGCCCGGCCAGCTCCCCGGCGTCCTGCACAACCGCCTCCGGCTCCGCGAGGCACTGCGCCGGACCGGACTGTTCGAGGCGGGCCACATCACCCTGTGCGCCTCGCCGCCCCACGACGTGTTCAACGAGGCACTGCGCCACGCCGCACAGGAGACCGGCGGGCTGCTGCTGTTCTACTTCGCCGGGCACGGCATCGTCCCGGCGGCGGGCGACGAGCTGTTCCTCCAGATGAGCAACGCGCGCGTGGTCGCGGGACAGCACGACGCCTTCCCCAACGCCGTGCCCTTCACCGAGGTCCTGGCCCAGCTCGTCGCCAGCCGCGCCGAGCGGGTCCTCGTCGTCCTCGACTGCTGCTACGCCGGCAACGCGGCGGCGATCTGGCACCGGTTCGACCACCTCAGGCGGCGCAAGACGCTGCTGCTGATGAGCGTGCAGTCCAACCGGCTCATCGACGCCGGGGACGGCAGCGGCGCCACGCCGTTCACCGAGGAGCTGGTACAGATCCTGGAGAAGGAGGCGGAGCTGTCGCTCGGCGCGCTGTACACGCAGCTCAAGGAGCGTATGGCCGCCGCAGGACATCGCACCGCGGTCGACGACGGGCAGGACCCGCAAGGTGTGTGGGAGCCCGGTGAGGACTTACTCCTGCGGAGCGCCGGCACCGCCACGCATGCGCCTCCCGCGCCTCAGGACGAGCGAGCCGGGCCGCATCCTCGGAGGCGGGGCCGCCGCCTGGCCGCCTTCCGGTCCGCCGCCGCACGGGCAAGGCGTATCCGGCCGCGCATCCGCCTGCTGCTGGCACTGGCCGTGCTCGTCGCGGGCTGCGGTGGCTATGGCATCAGCCGCCTGCTCGGCGACGACGGTCTCTGCAGGCCGCCGCTGGAGGTGCGCGTCCTCACCGAACCCGAACTGGAGCCGGTGGTCACCGCGGCCGCGACCCGCTTCCTGGACTCGGACGCGAACAAGGAGGACGGCTGCCACCGCCTCGGGATCACCGCCTACAGCGCGGGCGCCGCCGACACGGTGGACGCGCTGCACCGGCACACGGACCCGTGGCAGGAACCCCGCACGGAGGGGGAGAATCCGCAGCGGGACATCGGCCCGCAACCGGACGTGTGGATTCCCGCAACCATGGCCGACGTCAGCCGTGTCACCGAGAATCGGCCCGGGCGCTCGTACGCCCGTCTGGAGCCGGAGCCGGAGCCGCTGGCGTACTCGCCCGTCGTACTCGCCGTCCCCGAGGGCCACGCCACCGAGGCCCCCCGACGCACCGGACGCCCGCTGGCGGAGCTGATCCGCGCCCTCGGACAGCGCCTCCCGACGGTCGAGACCCGCCGCCCCGATCCGGAACGTACGGACTCCGCGCTGTTGGCCACGACGGCCCTGTACGCCACCGGGACCGGGGCCCGCGACGCCGAGCAGCGGCTCACACAGGCCGCGGCACCCTCGCTGACGGCCGCGGAGCTGCTGTGCGACCTGCTGGAGGACACCGCCGTGGACCGCCGCACGGCGGCGCTCGTGCCCGAGTTCCTGCTCAAGAGCGGCACCACCTGCAGCAACGTCACCGTGCGGCAGGTGGC
The DNA here is from genome assembly GCF_055587025.1 of Streptomyces sp. NPDC048600. Taxonomy (NCBI): domain Bacteria; kingdom Bacillati; phylum Actinomycetota; class Actinomycetes; order Kitasatosporales; family Streptomycetaceae; genus Streptomyces; species Streptomyces sp. NPDC048600. The sequence continues at coordinate 54,935 of NZ_JBVJGZ010000007.1, forward strand.
CCGGGTCGCCGAGTACCCGCTCGACGTGCCGGCCCTCCGACCGGCGTTCGTCCGCGTGCGCTGGCAGGACGCCGACCGGGACGAGGACCGGCGGAACAAGGCGGTGCGGTCGTTCCGCGACTGGCTGTACGGCGAGGAGGGCCAAGCCGTCCTCGGCGCCGCGGGCTTCCGCTCCGCCGGCACCGGACACCTTCTGCTCGCCGCGAAACCCGCCGAGGGAATGCTCGCCGACCCTGGGCGTCCCCAGCCGGACGCGGTCGGGAAGACGATGACCGAGACGCTGCTGCGGTACCGCACTGCCAGCGGCCCGGGCCGGGTGCTGTTCCTGCTGGACAGCTCCGGGTCCATGGCCACCCGGTGGAAGGGGTCGAGCGGCGGCCCCGGTCTGGTCCGGCAGGCTCTCGGCGCACTCGCCGACGACAAGGACGAGTACGGCGTGTGGGCGATGTACGGCACCTCCGGCGACGGGTACGCCCCGCTGCTACCACTCGGACCGCACAAGAAGGCCGACGCCGAGCGGATCCTGCTCGACGGCGACCTCACCACGGTGCACGACACCGAGGCCGACCCGCGCCGCGCCCTCCTGGCTGCGCTGGGGCAGCTGGCGGACCGCGACGGCGCGGACGACCGGCCACGGCTCGTCGTCCTGATCACCGACGACGAGGACAACAACCGGCTGACCGGTGCTGCCCGCACGGCCGTCCTGGCCACGGCGGGCACTTCGCGGATCCCGGTCGCGGTGGTGTCGCTGGACGGCGGAGGCTGCGACCCGAGCCGCGTGGACGCACAGCTCGCCGAAGCGAGCGGCGGACGCTGCCTGGACGCCGGCGACGACCTCGGCACCGCCCTGCACGACGAGGTCGCCCGCACCGGTATGGGGGACGGATGAGGACCTGGACACCCGGCGCCGGACGGGAAAGGACACCCATGCGGACCGGACAGCGCGTGAGGGCGTGCCGGCGGATCGGTGCGACGTCGGCGGTGCTCGCGCTGATGCTCCTCGCCGCCTGCACCGGCGGCCCGGACGACGGGTCCGGCTCGTCCGCGCCCGGTGCCGACGACGAGATCGTCGTGGCCAGCGGACTGGACGCCACCGGGGAGAACGACATCCGCCGACGGCTCGTGGAGGCCTGGAACGACCGGCAGGGCGACGCGGAACCGAAGGCGCGGATCGTGGAACTGCCCGCCTCCGCCCGCGAGCAGCGTAGCCAGATCCTCGGAGCGCTCCAGTCCGGCAGCTCCCGGTACGACGTGGTGAACCTGGACGTGACCTTGGTACCGGAGTTCGCCGAGACCGGGTTGATCATGCCGCTGGACGACACCGCGGTGGCCGAGCCCGCCGACCTCATCCCTTCGGTGGACGCCACGGCCAAGTGGCGGGGCAGGCGCTACGCCGTTCCGTTCAACAGCGATGTCGGGCTGCTGTACTACCGGCGCGACTTCCTCTCCGCCGCGCAGGCACAGATCACCGACCTGTCCGGCGAGGTCACCTGGGCGCACCTGCGCGACGTGATCACCCATCTCGGCCAGAACAAGCCGCCGGGGTACGAGGCGGGCTGGACCACACAGCTCGACGGTGAAGGCCGCACCGTCAACACGATCGAGGCGTTCGCGTCGGCCGTCGACGGGCTCGAACTCACCGACGAGCGAGGCCGCTACACCGGCTCCGAGCAGGACTTGGAGACCGGTGTGGCCGAACTGCGGCGGCGCACCAGCTCGGCCTACACCCTTCCCGACGCCTACGACTCCGAGGAGCAGGACACCCAGAGCCACTTCGAGGCCGGCCGGACCGCGTTCCTGCGCCACTGGCCGTCCGCGTACGGGCCCCTCCACCAGAATTTCTCCGAAAGGCAGTTGGGCGTGGTCGCCCTGCCCGGCAAGGCGGTGCTCGGCGGGCAGAACCTGGCGGTGACCTCGTCCTCGCCGCACGCCCGCGAAGCGGCCGACCTGATCAGGTTCCTCACCGACCCCGACAGCCAACGCTGCCTGCTGGACGCCGGCTTCGCGGCGACCCGTGACTCCGCGTACCGCGACGACCGCCTCGTCTGCGGGCATGTCGACGCGCGGGACACCGCGGCGTCGGCCTCGCCGTCCGCCGGCCCGCCGTCGGCCTCCCCGAGCGGGGAGGGCACCGATCGCACGCCGCGCGACGCGGCCGGCCGCCCCCGGTACGCGCAGGATGTCCTGCTGCCCGCGCTCAGGAACGGGGTGGAACGACCCCGCACGCCTCTCTACGGCCCCTTCAATCAGATCCTCACCGACACACTGCAACCCCTCTTCGAGGACGAGCCGCAGAGCGGAGAGGAGCCCAGCGACGTGGAACTCGCCAGTCGGCTGGACGCGAAGCTGCGGGAGGCGATGTCAGGCTGAACCTCGCGGCACGGCCTTTCCTGCTCACACGGGGCGAGTGCGTGAAACTGACGAAGGCCATCGGGGCGCAGTTGCATGCTCCCCGATGGCCGCTCAGCAGCACCGCGACGTCGACTTCGACCTGCTCGCCGACGTGTGCGGCGCGGAATGTTCCGGTGTCCGCCCCTTAGAAGGTGACGTTCCAGGAGTCGATCCTGCCGGTGTCGCCGCCGGCGTTGTCGTTCACGCGGAGCTTCCACGTGCCGTTCGCGACCTCGGTGGAGGCGTTGACGGTGTAGACCTGGCTGATGTTGTCGGTGCTGCCGCCCGAGCGGTTGTGGACCGTGTAGACGGTGCCGTCCGGGGCGATCAGGTCGACCTTCAGGTCGCCGATGTAGGTGTGCACGATGTTCACGCCGACCTTGAGGGTGGCCGGGGCGTTGCCGGTCACGCCGCTGACGGTGATCGGGCTCTCCACGGTCGTGTTGTCACCGATGGCGAAGTCCGTCGTGTTCTCGAAGTACTTGCCGGGCGGCGGGGTGCTGCCGACGGCCTTGAGGGCGTCGACCTGTCCCTCGCCGAAGAAGCCGTTCTTGGCCGTGGTGCCCTTGCAGCGGCTGTCCGACGGGCAGGCGACGTCGTTGGCCTGGGTGGCCAGCTTGTCGCGCAGCTGTGCCGGGGTGATGCCGGGGTTGGTGCTGGCCAGCAGCGCCGCCACGCCGGCGACGTGCGGCGAGGCCATCGAAGTGCCGCTCTTGGACCCGTACTTGCCGCCGGGCAGGGTGCTGTAGATGCCGGTGGTGTCTCCGCCCGGGGCCGTGACGTCGATGACGTTCAGGCCGTAGTTGGAGTACGAGGCCTTCGCGGTGGTGCCCATCGCCGAGACCGTGACGACGCCCGGGAGCTCGGTCGGGATGTCCAGGCATGCGTTGGTGATGGTGCGGGTGACCGGCGTCGAGTCGTTCGGGCTCTCGGTGTCGGTCGTCTTGTTGGCCAGGTCGATGTTGGAGTTGCCGGCCGCCGCGACCTGGAGCGAGCCCTTGCCCTCCGCGTACTCCTGGGCGCGCTTGACGCCCTCGATGATCGCGGCCTGGTCGGCGTTGTCCGGGCAGTTGAACTGCCACGGGTCGGTGTAGTAGCTGTTGTTGGTGACCTTGAAGCCGTGGTCACCGGCCCACATGAAGCCGCAGATGGTGTTCTCGGCGAAGAAGAGCGAGGTGCCGGGTTCGGCGATGCGCACCGAGGAGATCGTCACGCCCGGGGCCACGCCGATGACGCCCTTGCCGTTCTTGGCGGCCGCGACCGTACCGGCCACGTGCGTGCCGTGGGTGCCGACGTCGCGCCAGGCGCCCGTACGGGTGTCCGGCTTGCCGTACGCGCAGGACGCGGAGTCCGCGGCGTTGAAGTTCGGCGCCAGGTCCTGGTGCTGGTCGTCCACACCGGTGTCCAGGATGCCGACCTTGACGGAGGCGGAGCCCGTGGTGACGGCCCAGGCCTGGTCGGCCTTGATCTGGGTCATGTCGGCGCGGACCGGCTCGCCCGAAGGGGTCGTGGACTGCGCCGGGTTGGCGGGCAGCGCCGGGTTGTAGGCGTCCGCCGGCACGTCGGAGGTGCGGGTGGCGCCGACCTGCTGAACCCCGCTCACGCCGCGCATGGTGGTGGCGAAGGAGGCGGACGCGGAGTGGGCGGTGATGACACCGATCGCGTCGTAGTACTGGAAGACCGTTCCGCCGTTGGCGGTGACCGCGTTGCGGACCGCCGAGGTGTCACCGGGGGCGGTGATCACGAGGTAGGCGCGGGTGCCCGCAACCCAGTTCGCACTCTGGGAAGCGGGGGCCGCGGCCCGGGGCGCCGCCGCGGGCGCGGGAGCGGCGGAGCCGGAGGGGGAGACGGGGTCGGTGCCGGCGAGCGCGGCGGGGGCCCCGAAGGCGAGCGCCGAGCCGAGCGTGGCGGCCAGCACGAGGGTACGTCGAGGTCGGCTGGATCTGTGGGGTATCAATGCGTCCTCCGAAGACCCGGTGGTCAGGCCGGGTCGTGCGAAACAGATGATGGACGCAAGATGTCATGCACACGGCCGATTACGGAAGTACCTTTTGCAACAAGGGAGTTCGTTTATCGGTGGCCGAATACCGACTATGGGTGCAAGTGCGGTGAATGTGGCGGGCCGCCTGGAGAGGGCCGCCAGGCCGCCACGCCGTCCCGCGCTTGGGGTGGTGCGTGGAGACCGGCGCGACACCCGATGCCCAGTCGGGCAACGGATGGTGCCCTGACAGCTGCCTCTAGAGCCCTTGTGGCGGGTGCAGCCGACCGGTGGTGTAGCAGGCAACGCTTCGTCGAAAGGCATGTCCGTTGTCTCAGCACGAGCACCGCCCGGAACCCGCCAAGACCAATCCGCCAGAACGCCGTAGACCGGCCGCCAAAGACCACGTGGGGCTCCTCGCGCTCCAGCGCACCGCGGGAAACGCCGCCGTCCTGCGCATGCTCCAACTCGCCGGCCACCCCTACGCCCAGCCCCTCGTCCAGCGCAATGAGCAAACCTCTGAGCAGCACGTCCACGGCGCCGGCTGCGGCCACCAGCAGAGCGAGCGGCCCGCCGTACAGCGCTCCGCCGTCCACGACGTCCTCGCGAGCACGGGCCGCCCCCTCGGCACGCCCCTCCGCGAAGAAATGGAAGCCCGCCTCGGCGCCGACTTCTCCGACGTACGTATCCACGACAACACCAACGCCCGCGCCTCCGCCGCCGAAGTCGGTGCCCGCGCCTACACCAGTGGCAACAACGTCGTCATCGGCGACGGCGGAAACGACAAACACACCCTCGCCCACGAACTCACCCACGTCGTTCAGCAGCGCCAAGGCCCTGTCGCCGGGACCGACAACGGCACCGGCCTGCGTGTCAGCGACCCGTCGGACCGGTTCGAACGCGAAGCCGAAGCCAACGCCGCACGAGCGCTGGCGGGTCCCGCACCAGACGCCGTCCAGCGCGTCCGAAACGAGACGGCCGACCAGTCACCGGACGCCGGGGCGGCGGCAGGCGGTACCGCGCAGACCGTGCAGCGCTACCACACCCAGCCACAGAGGATCACGACAGCCGGAGGAGCAGGTCCGCACTTCCAGGCGCAGACACCGAACGCGGTGTTGGACGACAACAATGTCGCCGGCCAGCTGCCCTGGGCAATCGACCACACGGTCGCCACCTACACCCCGACCGAAGCGACACCGGTGAGTGTGCGCGTCTCGCAGGACTACTCACTCGCCGTGCTGGACAGCGAGAGCGAGCCGAAGGAGTTCTACGCCAGCACGGCTCGTCTCGACGAGGCCAACGCGGCTTTGGCTGCCGCGGACAGCGCGATCCGGCTTACGGCGGTCGGGGACACCACGATCGATGTCGATGCCGGTGGCACGCCTGCGACCCTTCGGCGGGTGACCGCAGTGAGAAGCGGCGGTGATCATCAGGCCGCGCAGTTCGCAAGTCTCGTGGAGCACCAGTGCATCCGCCTTGCGGGCGGCATCATCGGGATGGCGGTCACGCAAGACTTCCACGGCAATGACAAATTCACGCAGGCGCCCCAGAGGCATACAGCACCTGACGGGACGGTCTTCGAGTCGAAAGCCCTCGCCGACAGACTGGTTGGCCCGGACACCCAAACGGGAGGCCGGACAACCCTCGGGGAACGCTATGGCACGGCTCATGCGGCCGGAGCGTTGCGCGATGCCGCGCAGCTCGGCGTCAACGAGCACGCGGCCCCGGGGATCGGCGAGGCGTTCGGCATCTATTCCATCGGCCAGACAGGCGAGCTCGGCGAGACGGACTTCGCCTTCCCGGGTGGCCCCGCGCCGTCGGAATTGGCGACGTGGAACTACCACTTCGCCGGCGTGGTCGCCCGGGCCGGCAAGGACCGCGTGACCCTAGAGAACTACACCAGGGACGACAGCTTCGGCGACGCCCAGAGAATGCTCTACAGCGAGTTGGTCGTGCGCTACCGGGAGACCCTCATGGGGAAGATCATGAAACTCCTCGGTCTCGACTACAAGCAAGACCCCGATGACGTGGAATTCTTGCGACTGCTGGAAGAACTGGTGAAGAAGGAGGCGGGGAGCGCCGGGGCCGATGCGAGGGCGGAGTACGCGCGGCTTGTCCAGGACGTGCAAATGCCCACACGCTGGTTCTTCCGCATGTACGGCACCGAGGAAGGACAGTCCTTCCATGAGCAGCAGTACGGCGGCGGCCGGAACCAGCTCATCAACCCGCTCACCACGCGCAGTCGAAAGCCGCAACCACCGGCGTAGCGCCGGGTCGCGAAGCGGCTGGTCACCGCCCCAGGTGGACACAGTCCCCGCGAGCCGGAGCCGGCCTCGATGGTGGCCGGCAGCGGCGTCTCTACCTGGTTCAGGTTCACCCAGCTGTGCAGCACGGTGAAGAACGGCGTGTCGCTGCCCACCAGGACCGGATGGGCGGCGATCACGTACTCGTCGATCAGTCCGGCGCGCAGGTCGGCGACGAGGGGACCGATCCCGAGGTCTGGGACGCCGGAGCATGGCACGAGCCCCACGATGGGTGTCGAGCTGACCATGGACGACGGCGCATCTGGTCCTCCGCCCCACCCTTCTCGTGCGCGCCCTCGAGGTCATTCGAGAGCCGGAGAAGCCTGTCGTCGGGAGAGGGCCACCCTGCGTCGCCCTGGGTCGATCTCCGTGACGACGACCATGATCCTTTCGCCGACCTGGACCACCTCTTCCGGAGCCTCGACAGCCGTCCAGGTGAGCTCCTGCAGATGAACCAGCCCCACAATGTCCTTGGTGACCTGGACGAAGGCACCGAACGGGACCAGCTTCGTGACCCGACCCTGCAGTGTCTGCCCCACCGCGGTGCTCTCGGCGAAGGTCTGGAACGGGTCAGGCTGCGTCGCCCGCAGGGACAGCCTGGCCTCTCCATTCGTCGTGTCGAAACGGAGGAACTCGCACGAAACGCGCTGTCCCAGCTGAACGATGTCCGCAGCGGTCTCGAAATGTCGCCAGGACAGTTCGGGAATCGTGATGAAGCCGACGCCGGGGAAGACAGGGTGATCAGGGCCATCGTCCAACGCCACGAACACGCCGAACCGTTCGATCGACGCGATCCTGCCCGAGAGGATTTCGCCGACGCGTTGAGACTTCAGAAATGCCCAGAGGTCGGCGTTCTCCGTAGCAGCCATGGACAGCCAGGCTCGGCCCTGATCCAGGTCGATGGCGGTCACCTCGGCGGTGATCCGCTGGTCGGCCCCGACTGCTCCAGCCGGAAACGTGCGCCACGACACGTCCAACGGCCCCACAAACCCCAGCGGGTATTCCGCGAAACCGTCCAGGATCACTGACACCCCTCGCCGAGACACTTCTGCCGCGATACCGCTGCATAGGTCACCGACCTGGAACGAAGCCAGAAACCTCCGGGAAGCCTCTTCGCCCGACGCGCTGCTCATGCCGTCCAGCGTTTCACGGGCAGCCCGTCATCAGCCAGGTTCATGGGTGCTCATGCCCGCGCCCGGCAACCGAGGTGGCGACGTGAAGGCCCCGCCGTCCGGAAGCACGAGGCCTCCGGACGACGGGCCTGAGCGATGGAGCAGGGCGTCAGGGCGCCATCATCGATATCCCGAACGGCACGGCCTGCGGGGCCGATTCGGTGCCGTCGGCGGCCACCGCGGTGACGACGTAGTAGTAGTACGCCCGTGCCAGACCGGGGTCCTTGTACGTCAGTGCCGTCACGCCCGTGGCGATCCGGCGCTCAGGGGTGAAGACGTCCGAACTCGACGTGGAACGGTAGACGTTGTACGAGACCGTCGCACCCTGGTCGCACGCTCCGACCGCCCAGTTGAGCTGAACCCAGTCCGCGCCCCTGCCGCCCCCGGTGATCTTGGGGGTGGGCGGTCCGGTGATGACCGGGCAGGGCACGGTGACCTCGGCCAGCGGCGAGTAGTCGGACCACTGGCTGTGCGTGCTGACGACGCGCACCACGTAGTACCAGGTCTTGCCGGCGGGGACGTCCACGTTGGTGAACGTCGTCCCGGTGATGAGCGGGGAGACCGAGTAGGCCGTCGTCGGGTCCGCGGCGGTCGTCCGGTAGACGTAGTAGCCGGCCACGTCCGTCGACGTGCTCGCGGTCCACTCCACCTTGACGTTGCCGTTCTCGGCCGTCGCGGTGACCTGGGCGGGCGCGGCCGGCTTCTCGTAGACGGGCAGGCGCTTGCCGTAGACCGTGCCGTAGCCGGGCTCGGGCATGCGGGAGACGTTGCCGGCCCCGTCGACGGCGCGGACGGTGTAGCCGTACTGCACGCCGGCCGGGGTGCCGGTGTCCACGTACGTGGAGCCCCACACCGTGGCGATCTCCTCCCACGCGCCGAGCATCGGCTTGCGCATGACGATGTAGTGGTCCGTGTCGTCGGTGTTGGGCGTCCAGGTGAGGTGCACGCCGTCCGTGGCGTCCCACGCGTCCAGGCCGTACGGCATGTGCGGCGCGGTGGTGTCGCCGGTGCGGGTGGCCGAGGCCGTCGCCGACGGGTTCGACTCCGTGCCGAGCATCGTGACCGTCTTGATTTGGTAGTAGCGCACCTCGCCGACGGGCGCCGCGTAGTCGTCGTAGGCGGGGCCGGTGACCGGGATGTCGGTCAGCCGGGTCCACGGAGCGGTCGCCGACGCGGCGGCATAGACGTGGAACCGGTGGGAGGCGTCACCGTCGTACGTCCAGCCGACGGTGTTGCGGTCGGCCCAGCCGTTGGCGGAGACGGCCGTCGGCGGCAGCGGCTGGGCCTCGGTGGCGTCGAGCTGGACGGGCGCAGAGTACGCGGACGCGTTGCCCGCGCTGTCCTTGGCCCGCACGCGGTAGTAGTAGGTCGTGCCCACTGCGGCGGACGGGTCGGTCAGGGCGGCGCCCTGCACGGGCGTGCCGACCGGGGCGAACGTCCCCTCGGGTACGACGGCCCGCTGCACCTCGTAGGAGGCCGCCTCCTCCAGCGGGGTCCAGGAGAGCCGGGCGCCGGCGGACTGGTCGTACGTGGCCGTGAGCCCGGTGGGCACGGCGGGGGCCGTCTTGTCGGCGCTGACGACGCTCGTCACCGCGGACAGCGCGGAGACGTTGCCGGAGCGGTCGACGGCGCGCAGGGCGTACTCGTAGGAGGCGCCGGTGGCCGGGGGCGCGTCGGTGAAGGCGGTGCTCGTGATCAGGGTGGAGTTGCGCAGGCTCCAGCCGCCGGTGCCGGCGATGCGGCGGTAGACGCGGTAACCGGCCAGGTCCATCTCGTAGTTGCGGGACCAGGCCAGGCTCGTCTTGAGAGTGGACGCCGAGTAGCTGGACTTCACGCCGCCCGGGGCCAGCGGGGCGATCTTGTCGTACGTGGCGCTGACGACCGGCTTGTAGGAGAAGGAGATGTTGGCGGTGCCGGTGATGGCGGCGAAGTCCACGCGCAGGGTGTGGGTCCCGCCCGACAGGGTGAGGCGGACGGTCTTCGTCTGGGTCGAGCTGACGTTGCGCCACAGGTCGATCTTGCGTTGGCCGTCGACGTAGACGCGGGCGCCGTCCTGGACGGCGACGCGCAGGTCGAAGGGGCCGCCGGAGCCGAAGTTACGGGTGGTGGTCCAGCGGACGCCGAAGTAGTCGCTCGGCAGGGTCACGCCGGAGGGGTCGCCGGAGCCGTAGTTCTCGGCGATGGCGGTATCGCAGACAGTGGCCTTCGGAGTGCCGGAGAGGGTGGCGTTGGCGTAGTACTGGGCTTTCCACACGCCGGCCGGGCAGGACACGGCCGCGTGCGCGGTTGCGGGGAAAGCGAGCCCGGCCACGGCCGTGGCCAAGGACAGCACGACCGCACCACCTGTACGGCGCGCCGCGCCGAGGGATATTCGCATCTACGGATGCTCACACTTTCGGTGAGGAGATGAGGACATGGCGTGTATGCCGCCTCAATAGTGCCATTTGCAAGATCAGTTGGGGTAGATGGTGTGTGAGGTGAAGTCGCCGACGAAACGGCGCTGCGGAAACTCGGGTGGCCCCGGCCAGCTGCCCGGGTAGGCTCGAGCAGTGCCCGAGCTGAAGCGGTTGCATGCCGGACATGCCCCGGCGGTCCTGGCCTTCGAGTTGGCGAACCGTGCCTACTTCGCTGCCTCGGTACCGGACCGCGGCGACGACTTCTTCGACCAGTTCGCAGACCGGTACAACGCCTTGCTTGCTGAGCAGGAGGCCGGCATCTGCGCCTTCCACGTCCTTGTCGCCGAGGACGGCTTGATACTCGGCAGGTTCAACTTGCTCGACATCGAAGACCACACTGCGGAACTCGGCTACCGGGTCGCGCAGCATGTCGCCGGCCGTGGCGTGGCGACCGCAACCGTCCGGGAGCTGTGCCGACTGGCGGCGGCCCGGCACGGGCTGCGCACACTGCGGGCGGCCACCGCTCGCCAGAATTCCGCGTCCCAGAAGGTGTTGACCAGAGCCGGGTTCGTCCCTGTGGGCCCGGCAGACCCGGCCCACCTCGACGGCGAGCCGGGCACTTGGTATCAGCGCGACCTGGTGCTCCAGCCGGACAGCGCGATCTTGCCGGGGGCCGGCTGACAGACGGGCACGGTCACCCCTGATCCTCGATGTGTGAAGGTTCGCGAGGGTTGAACCCCGACGCGGGGTGAGGCACTTGGTGCTGGTGCTGCGTCCCGATGGCCACGGGCCTCTCAACTGGCGGGACAGCAAGGTCTGCAGAGAGCTACCTGGCGCCTCTCCGGCTGCTCCTCCTCGGTGGCAGGGCCAGGGAGAACGGGGTGCAGCCGCACAGGGGACACAGGTGCCACGGTGCGAGGGCGTGCGGGAGGTGGCTGGTCGTCGGCCCGACCGTCGGGATGTGCCTGTCAGGCCCTTGACCGGCTGCCGCTTGGACGGGGGATGGGGGAAGGGAGCGGGTCTGCGTGCTGGAGTATGGGCCTCTGACAACTCCGACAGCAGGGAGCGCTTCTTCCGATGACCGTACTGTCCGCACGCTCCGATCGCAGCGGTCCCGAGACCGCCTCGGTCATGGACGTCTCGCCGTTCAAGCCTTCTCTCGTCAAAGCGGTGTTCAGGGACGTGACCCCGATGCACGTCTCTCGGTCGGCCGCGTGGGCCGCCGCGTCGGTGACGCGGACAGTGCTGACGGAGATCATCGACGGCGCGAGGAGAGCGGCGGCGGAGGAGGCCCGGAAGAAGCTGATTCCCCGGGACTTCGTCTCGGCGATCGACCGGAACGTCGAGGTCGAGGTGGGGGGCCTGTGGTACCACCACAGTCCGACGTTTCGAGGTCTGACCGGTGTCATGTACGACGCCGAGGGTGTCGTCGTGCCTTCTCCCAAGCGCAGCAGGTCGCGTAAACCGAGTGCTGTGGCCGGTGCCCACCGGTTCGAGGCCGGGGTGAGGAAGCTGCTGCGGAGCCAGGGGGCGACGGCCGTCCCGGCGATGGTCCGCGACCTGGACGGAATCGCGAGCGTGTTCCTGACGGACCTCGCCCGCGACGCGGCCAGGGTCGCCCGCGAGGGCGGAGTCGATCGTTTCGGTACGGTCACCCTAGTGATGCCGGGCGAACCGGCCCCACCCCCGTTCTTCAACGATTCCTTCCAGGCCCCGTCCGTCCGCAGGGGTGACAGGCGGACTGTCAGCAGGGATGACATCTTGGCCGCCACCACGATTCAGTTGTTCGACGGGAGCCTCAGGCAGCGAGCCCTCAGAGAGGCACGCGAGGTGACGCAGAACGCTTCGGCCGGCTGAGCGGGTGCGGCCCAACATCGCTGCCTGCGCCCTCATCTGCTACCACAGAAGTCGCTGAGCTTGGTGTTCAACCTCGGCCAGGCTCCTCAGGGTTGTCACCCAGGCTGTTTGTATGCTTTCCATGAGTACTTCTCGGCGCCTTGGGGGCCCAAGTTCATGGCGTCACTGATGTAGTCCGTGTAGTCGAGGGGTGGGCTGAACACTACGTCTGGATAGACTCGAAGAACCATTCCATCCGGGATGAGTGCAGAACCAAGCGGAACCAGGGGGCGCGTTTCCTCGAAGGGGAAATTGTACGGCCCGACGACCCGAGCTGCACCAGCCATTTGCGGACCTTCGTGAAGAACGATCTTTCTGATCTCAGGGGGAGGATCGGCCGATTTGTGGACGACGGCCGAACTCGCTTTCCGCGCCCACCCGCCGAGGTCCGGGACGTCCTGACTGACGTCTAGACGGCTACCCTGAAAGTGCCAGTGTTCATACAGGCGCACTATCAATTCCGAGGGCACCTTGACGGAATGAACGGTGTCGTTTCCGATGCTCAAGTCCGATGAGTCATAGGATCCTTCGGCGAGGAACTGGCCCAGTCCGAGGAAATCTTTTCGGCGAAGAGAATGACACGGTCGCCGACTTTGCTGCCAGGCATACCGATGCTCCTAGCGTGGGAGGGCACCGATCGCGAAGACGGTCAGGGCTTTTCCTCGGGCGCGACCGCCCAAAACGACTGCAGCTCCGCTGCACCGCCGTCGGCTTGCTTGCGCCTCGCATACCTCTGACAGGAAGCCCTCCATTGTAGGATACGTTGCGGGCTCTCCCACGTCGATTGATGCGGAACCAGTCACTGGCACGCGACAGCTAAACCAAATAGCACAGACAAGCAAGAATTGAACGCTCACTACTGTAAGCAGCGTGGGGGAGTGGCCCTCACCTCACATGCGCTACCTTCGCGGTTGGGAGCGGTGGAGGCGGCGCCCCCGCCTACGACCCCGAACTGGGCCTGGTCATCATCCTTCTGGAGCCGAAGCTGCTGATCTTCGATGTCCGCCAATGGGAACAAGCCCGCCGTGGGTACACCCGCCGACCGTCGACACGTCAATTGCCGTCGGGCTTCCTGGTGGGCTGTTCTCCGGCGTGCCAACGCAGGGCGAACCACAGCTCCATCCGGACGTCGAGGTCTTCCAGGTCGGCGCCGAGCAGTTCGGCTGCCTTTTCTATGCGTCGGCGCACGGTGTTGCGGTGGACTTCCAGAGCGGCGGCCGTGCGGTCCCAGCTGCCGTGATGGGCGAGCCAGGTTCGCAAGGTGTCCAGCAGGACGGCAGGCCCGGGAGAAGGGGCTTCGTTCAGTGGAGCGAAGCGGGCCTGCGCGAGTGCCGTGGCGTCGTCCGCGCTGACCAGGGAGTGCATGGTCAGCTCCTGGGGGCGGTGCTCTGCCGAGGACGTTCCGGTGGCGAGCGCGTGGCGGAGCATGCGGTCGGCCTGTCTGTCGGCGATCGCGAGGTCGGCGGCGGCAACGGGTGAGCTGATGCCGAGGGTCCAGCCGAGGCGGACTGCCGAGGTGAGGTCGGGCAGGAGACCGGGGCTGTTGGGGATCAGGGCGACCAGGCTGATGCCGTCCACGTCGACGTACGGGGTGGTGAGGGCGGTGGCGAGGGTGGCCAGCTGCACCGGGCCGTCACTGGGCCGAGCCTCGGAAGCCGCTCCTGTGAGGCGGCCGCGGACGACGACCCAACCGTCCGGTCGTGCGGCCGACGAGAGAAGCGGGGCCACGTCGACCGGGCCGTGGCCGAGCATCAGGCGGACCAGCGCCGCGGCGCTGCGGGTGTCGGTGTCCAGGGCGTGACGGGGTGTGGTGAGCAGGGAGAGCAGGACAAGAGCGGTGCCGGTGATGGAGCGATGCACCGCTCTGGGCGCGGAGGTTGCTGCGATGCCGAGGGTGAAGGGGCCTTCGGCCGGCTCCGCGGGAAGGGTGTGCACCGTGAGGTGGATGTCGGCATGGTGTTCGGCCGATGCTGTGGGAGGTTGGGCTCGCCCTTGCTGGGAGCGGGATTGCACGTGGGCCGTGGTGCGCGCGGCGAGTGCGTGCAACTGCTGCGCAACAGGTGCGGTGGGCCTGGTGCCGGCCGCGAGGAGCTCGGTGCCCTGCGGGTCCAGGAGGACGGTCCACGCATCGATGTGTGTGGCGAGTTGGTGCAGGACGGCCTTGAGCGCGTCGGGACGGGCGGCGGCCGTGGCGAGGGCGGCCTGGGCTTCGGAGATCTGCCGGAGTTCCTGATGCCGGGCCTCGGCCATGGCCGCGTGCGCAACGTGATTGACGGCGACGAACGGCGTCCTGGGCGGGATCCGCAGCAGAGGCAGGCCGTGCCGGTCGCAGGCGGCGACCAGAGCGGGCGGGACCTCGTCGTGCACAGGGGCGACGCCGAAGCCGAGCGCTGCGATGCCGGCCTGAACCACCCGTCGCACATACACGTCGACCCTGTCCGCCGTCGGCGGGAGGCCTATGCCGGCGATGAGCAGTAGCTCGCCGCCGAGCAGGTACGGCGCCGGGTCCTCCAGCTCCGTGGTGCCGATCGTGCCAACAAGCCGGTCCTCGCGGGGCCCGGCGAGCTGCCGCAGGCCGAGGCCGGGGTCGGCGAGCAGGGTGCTCAACGGCACGGAGGGGGTGTCCGGCGGGGGTGTCATGGGACTGGTCGGCGGCATGAGCGGTTCCTCGAGTCAGCGGTGCACGACCCGGTGGGATGATTCATCCCTTGCCGGTCAGGATATGAGACAGATCCGACACTGTGGAGTCAAGGCCCGACAGCCTACGGTTGGCGCACACCAGCCAGACACCGGGCAGGCACCTGCGAGTCCGTCTCCCGACGTGGCCGAGCCGTCTGTCACCCCCGAGCAATGCAGCCGCCGCCTCCACCCCCCGGCTTTGCGCGCAGCCGCTCCCCCTCATACGAGCACGTCGGTACCGCGTTCCCTCGACGCGGGCCGCCAAGGACCGGAGGACGTCATGGGCGTCGACTACGTCGTGATCATCGGATATTTGCTGGGCATCGCCGCCGTCGGATGGTGGGGCAAGAGACGAGCCCGATCTGCCAGCGACTTCCTCGTCGCAGGACGGCGCCTCGGCCCAAGTCTGTACACCGGCACCATGGCCGCCGTCGTCATCGGCGGCGCCTCCACCATCGGAGGCGTACGCCTCGGCTACACCTATGGCCTGTCCGGCGCCTGGATGGTCTTCGCCATCGGCTTCGGACTGCTGGCACTGAGCATCTTCTTCTCCGCCCGCATCGCCCGTCTGCGGGTCTACACCGTCGCCGACATGCTGTCCCTGCGGTACGGCGACTCGGCCAGCATCATCTCGGGTCTGGTGATGTGGGTCTACACACTCATGCTCGCCGTCACCTCGACCATCGCCTACGCCACCGTCTTCGATGTCCTGTTCGACGTGCCCCGCTGGGTCGCCGTTGTCATCGGCGGCACGATCGTGGTCGGCTACTCCGCGCTCGGCGGCATGTGGTCGATCACCCTCACCGACATGGTGCAGTTCGTGATCAAGAGCATCGGCGTGCTCGTGATCCTGCTGCCGGTCGCAGTCATCAAGGCGGGCGGCTTTGCCGAGCTCTCCGATCAGCTCCCCGACAGCTACCTGTCGTTCGGCTCCATCGGCGGCGAGAGCATCTTCACCTACGTGCTGATCTACACGTTCGGCATGCTGATCGGCCAGGACATCTGGCAGCGGGTCTTCACCGCCCGCAGCGACAAGATCGCAGCCTGGGGCGGCACCGCGGCCGGCGTGTACTGTCTGATCTACGCACTCGCCGGCGCCGTCATCGGCATGGCCACCAAGGTCCTCCACCCCGACCTCGCCGACGCCGACAACGCCTTCGCGGCCATCGTCAAGAGCACGCTGCCCACCGGTGTCAAGGGCCTCGTGCTCGCCGCGGCGCTGTCCGCCATGATGTCCACCGCCAGCGGCGCCCTGATCGCCTCCGCCACCGTGGCCAACAACGACATCTGGCACCGACTGCGCGCGCTCGGCGGGCGAACCGCCCTCAAGCAGACCGACGACCACGACGAGGTCGCCTCCAACCGGCTCGCCATCATCATCCTCGGCGCCGTGTCCATCGCTCTCGCCTGCCTGCTCGACGATGTCCTCGCAGCCCTCACCGTCGCCTACAACCTGCTGGTCGGCGCCCTGCTGGTGCCCATCCTCGGCGGCCTGCTCTGGAAGCGAGGGAACCTGCAAGGGGCACTCGCGGCCATGACCGCCGGCAGCGTCACCGTCATCTTCCTGATGGCCACCCACGGCATGCTCGCCAACGAACCCATCTACTACGGCCTCGCCACCAGCCTGATCGCCTACATCGCGGTCAGTGTCACCACACGGCCTACCGAGACGCACATCCTCGACCAGTGGCGCCGTCGCCTCGCCGGCCAGGACACCGACCGCGACGATCCCCCGGCCACGCAGCCCACGACCGCGGCCACCACCCTCTGACGCACTGACAGGAACCGAGTCCTCATGGCCACCAGCGCCACCACGACCGAAGCCACCCCGGCCACCATCGCAACCGCTGGCCTCCCGGTCGGCCGACAGCATCACGGCGACGAAGAACTCCGGCTGCGGCGTGAACTGGCCGCCGTCTACCGGCTCGTAGCGCACTTCCGGATGACCGACCTGATCTTCACGCACATCTCGCTGCGGCTGCCCGGGCCCGAGCACCACTTCCTCATCAACCCCTACGGGCTCCTCTTCGAGGAAATCACCGCGTCGAACCTGGTGAAGGTCGACCTTCACGGCAACCCCGTCGAGGCGACCCCCTACCCGGTCAACCCCGCCGGCTTCGTCATCCACAGCGCGATACACGCCGCCCGTCCCGACGCCCACTGCGTGCTGCACACCCACACCAAGGCCGGCTGTGCCGTCGCCGCCCAGCAAGGCGGTCTGCTGCCGGTCAACCAGATGTCCATGGAATTCCACAACCGGGTGGGCTATCACGACTATGAAGGAGTCGCCCTCAACCTCGACGAACAGCAGCGCCTCGTCGCCGACATCGAGGACCACCCCGCCCTCATCCTGCGCAACCACGGCCTGCTCACCGTCGGGGAGACCGCCGCCCAGGCTTTCCTGCGCATGTACTACCTGGAAAGGGCATGCGAGATCCAGGTAACCGCTCAAGCCGGCGGAACTCCGCTCACCCTGCCGCCCGTCGACCTGCGTGAGCACACCGCCCGCCAACTCCGCGGTGAGGAACACGGATCCGACCTCCAGGACGACCATGCGTACCACCTGGCCTGGCAGGCCCTGCTCCGTCTGGTGGGACGCATCGCCCCCGACTACGCGGACTGATCACTCGCGGACTGCGAATCCGTGTCGTACGACTCGGCAGCGCTTCGAACGGCGGAGCGGCGGCGGCCCGAACGCGCTGTAAAGCGACAGCAGGACACCCGCCCCCGGCCGCGAGCGCATCACCGACGGCACGTGTGGCCGCGTCGCCGACGCCCGCACCCTCTTCGAGCACACGGCCACCATCACCACTGACACCTGCCCCTCCCCAGCAGGATCGTGGTGTTGCCCAGTGACCGCCCCGGCCATCCCGGCCGGGGCGGTCACGATATTGGAGATGGGTCATCGTGCCGATGCAGTCCTTGGAACGTGACGTACGCATCGCCACATCACCAACCGCCAACCCCTTGCGAAACCCCTCCAGTCGAGCCGGGCACCACCTGGTGGGATTCCGCTCTGACGTTCTGACTCCGGGACAGACGTTCAGGCGTCCGATGGAACCGACCGTCCCGGGGCCAGTCTGTTCCGCACAAGACGAGAGTGAGACCCCAAGTGGACCCCCTCACGCGCGCTGCAGCTTCGATCGGGCACCGCACCCTCATCCTCACGACCCTCGCCGTCCCAGTCACCGGCTGGGCCGTCCATGCACTCGTGCTTCACCGTCGCCTCGCAGCCGAACGCCGCGACCCGCTGACCGGAGCCGAGCGCCGCGCCGCGTTCGAGCACCGGGCCAAGCGCCTGCTCGCCCGCCACCAGCGAGATTCCCTCATCTGCCTGGTCGACCTCGACAATTTCAAGGGACTGAACGACACGCACGGCCACGCCGCCGGTGACGCCGCGCTCGCAGCGACCGGCGAGCGCCTCTCCCGCTGGGCGGGCCCGCATGGGGTCGTCGGCCGCCTGGGCGGAGACGAGTTCGCCGTCGCCACCCGCATCGGCACCCGGACGGGTGACAACGCGATGGAGCAGAGCCTGGAGCGGCTGATGGGCGCACTCCACGAGCCCGTGCCCACCCTGGCCGGACCGCTCGCCGTCGCTGCCTCTGTAGGGACCGCCGTCCCCGACTACCTCGGGATTCGCGCCCTGCCGGCCCTGCTGCGCGGCGCGGACGCCTCGATGTACCGGACCAAGTACTCCGGCCGGTACGGGTGGGCGGAGATCGCGGACCTTCAGACCCCGACCGTCAACGGCCGTCGACAGGGACGCCCCGGCACCGCGCTGGAGCGTGCCGTATGACCGAACGCGAAACGGCGAGTCGGCGCATGCCCCGAGCGGGTTCAGTCGGGGTCTCCTGCACGGCTGATCACCGCGTCCGAACTGCTCAGAGGGCGCCGTCAGGTACGAGCACCGCGTGTCTGGGGGGACCGCTTCGCCCAAGACAAAGCCTCTACAGCCGGTGCGGCCACGTCGCCCACGAAGGCGTCCCGCGCGCGGCTCGCCACACCAGCGGCGGCTACGCAGGGTGTATAACATGGGTATGAACCCGTCTGCTGGGGGTTCGTCCGCTGGGGGTACAGGCTACCGAGCCGACCAGGTGTCCCAGTCTTCGTGGAGCCGGAGCGCCCGCGCTCTCCTGGGTGTACGCAGTGTCGCGGCCCAGGGCTTCCTTTTGCAGTTGGTCCTGACCATGCTGCTGGTGATCGCTGCTGTGGTCGCGCTGGTGCTCCTGGCCCGGGATGGCAGCATGGACAAAGCCCGGCAGCGCTCCGTGGCCGGCGCCGAACTGTTCGCGCATGCGCCCGGAACTCTGAGCGCGATGAAGTCCCCCCGTCCGAGTGCGCTGCTCCAGCCCGCCGCCGAGGCGGCCCGGGCGGGCTCCGGGGTTGATTACGTCGTCGCTTTCAGCCCCGCAGGGATCAGGTGGTCGCATCCCGATCCCGGTCTCATCGGTAAACACGTCACCGGCACGTTCGAGCAGGGCCTGGCCGGCGAGTCGTACACGAGCGTCTTCGATACGCCTGTCGGGCGGGCAGTGGATACGACCGTTCCGGTGATCGACACCGATGGGTCGGTGGTCGGTCTGGTGGCAGTCGGCATCTCCGTGGAGAACGTGAACGAGGCCGTGACGGATCAACTGCCTCTGCTTCTGGGGTCGGCTGCCGCAGCACTACTGGTCGTGACGGCCGGGTCGCTTCTGGTGAGCCGGAGGCTGCTGCGTCAGACGCACGGCCTCGGCCCGGCGGACCTGAGCCGGATGTACGAGCATCACGACGCGGTCCTGCACGCGGTTCGCGAGGGCGTGATCATCACCAGCGGCGACGAGCGAGTGCTGCTCGCCAACGACGAGGCGCGGCGCTTGCTGGAACTCCCCCCGGACGCGGAAGGGCGGCCGGTGTCGGAACTGCGGCTCGACCCGGGCGTCGCCGATCTGATGGTCTCCGACCGTGTGGCGACCGACGAGGTCCACCTGGCGGGAGATCGCCTCCTGGCAGTGAACGTACGGCCGACGGCGCCGTACGGCGGGCCCGCCGGAAACGCCGTGACACTGCGGGACTCCACCGAGCTGCGTGCGCTCGCCGACAAGGCGGAGGCCGCCCGGGAGCGCCTGCGGCTGGTCCATGACGCCGGGGTGCGCATCGGCACCACCCTGGACGTCGTGCGGACGGCCGAGGAACTGGCCGAGCTGGCGGTTCCCCGTTTCGCCGACATCGTCACCGTCGAGCTCCTGGAGCCCGTCCTGAGCGGAGGGGAACCCGGCGAGGGCTCTATGCGGATGCGTCGGACAGCTGCGGTCGGCGTGGCTCCCGGCGGGCCCCTGTATCCGCTGGGAGAACTGATCGACTTCGTACCCACCACTCCGATGGCTGCGAGCATGGCAAGCGGCCGTGCCGTCCTCGAAGCGGACCTGAGCACGGCGAGTGGATGGCAGGCTCAGGATCCCGCACGAACCCAGCAGGTCGTCGACTACGGTATCCGCTCACTGATCACCGTGCCCTTGCGGGCGCGGGGAGTCGTACTGGGACTCGCGGACTTCTGGCGTACGGAGAGCACCCAGCCGTTCGAACAGGATGATCTGGCTTCCGCCGAAGAACTGGCGGCCCGGGCAGCCGTGGCGATCGACAACGCCCGCCGCTACACCCGCGAACACACCGTGGCCGTCGCCCTGCAGCGCCGCCTTCTGCCCCGAGGCCTCCCAGAGCAGTCCGCGCTCGATGTGGCCTACCGGTACCTGCCTGCCGAAGCCGGTGTCGGCGGCGACTGGTTCGATCTCATTCCCCTGCCGGGCGCCCGGGTCGCTCTGGTCGTCGGCGACGTCGTCGGACACGGACTGAACGCCGCGGCGACCATGGGCCGGCTGCGCACTGCCGTCCACAACTTCTCGAGTCTCGATCTGGCGCCCGACGAGCTCTTGAGCCACGTGGACGAACTCGTCGCCCGCATCGACGCCAATGTCATGGGCGAAAGCGAGGACTTCGAGATCACCGGGGCGACATGCCTCTACGTCATCTACGACGCGGTCACCGGCCGCACGACGGTGGCCTCAGCCGGCCACCCCGGACCCGCGGTCGTATACCCCGACGGCAGTGTCGCGTTCCCTGACCTCCCTGTATCTCCGCCCCTCGGACTCGGTGGCAACATGCCCGCGGAGGCCTCCGAGTTCATCCTGCCGCAGGGTGCCCGGCTCGTCCTGTACACCGACGGGCTGATCGAAGACCGCCACCGAGACTTCGACACCGGCCTGGAGCAGCTTCGATCCGCGCTTTCTTCCGGCACGGAAGACACGCTGGAGGAGATGTGCGCGGCGATCACGAGCGCCATGCTCCCGGCACGCCCCAGCGACGACGTCGCCCTGTTGATCGCCCGCACTCGAAGGCTGGCAGCGGACAGGGTCGCCGAATGGGAGATGCCATCTGAGCCCGCCGCCGTGGGTATCGTCCGGTCCCAGTGCATCCGCACGCTGGAGTCGTGGGGGCTGGACGAAATCACGTTCACCGCCGAACTCGTCCTGAGCGAACTGATCACCAACGCCGTCCGCTACGGGATCCAGCCGATCGGCGTTCGTCTGCTGTACGACCGGACCGTGGTCTGTGAAATATCCGACGGCAGCAGTACCTCGCCCCATCTGCGCCGCGCCGCCAGCACCGACGAAGGCGGGCGCGGATTGTTCCTCGTCGCCCACTATGCCGAACGGTGGGGCACTCGCTACCGGGCTCGCGGGAAGGTGATCTGGGCCGAGTTGAATCCGCTCGCGCGGCATGAGGAGCCGACTATGGACGTGACGGACGATTTCCTGGACCAGTGGGACGACTCCCAACTCTAATCGGGTGACCATATCCCCGGCCGGGAGTTCTGCCGGGGGTGAGTTGAAGGGTACGGCTGTCGGTTCGGTTCACCGCTGGGTCGCTTCGACGTATATGCTTTCAGGTCGGTGCGGCCCGCGGACGAAACCGAAATCAGAGGGTGTTGCACAAGGCTCTGGGCAGGGCATTCGAGGCCCTTCTTCGACCGGCGCGCAACGGATCAAGGTGCTGTTCGTAATGCTCCGCGACGGAACCTACTAAGAGTCCGAGAACCCCGCGACTTGTTTGACGTAGGAAATAGAGGACCCCGCACGATCATGGGTGCACGGCATCCCGCCATACGGAACGGTAATGGGGCACAGCATGCCTATCGCGTAACGATCACCAGACCCGCTTTGCCTGACGCATGAGCCTTTCTAGTCTGTCTGCATGTCATTCTTTTCTAGTAGCCACAAAAGAACTCCGGCCATCACACTGGAGCTTGACGATGTGCGTCTCGGGAAACTCCTCAAGTCGCTGCGCGCCACAATGGAAACGGGTGCGATGGCGCGTACGGACCTTTGCGTGGCGCAGGTCGCCAATTTCCTGACAGCAAAGTCCCAGGACTGGGACCGCAGAACCTTCCGGCTGGCTGTTCTGGCACGCTTCCTGTCCAAGTCCCCGGTGCCCTCGGCATGGGCCAGGCTGAATCCGGAAAATGCCGGCGCCCTGGTCCTGCATGCCTGGTCCACACTCTTCCGGGCACGTGCGACAGGGACCTCGGAAGGCGTCTCCAGGGCCGGAACCGACTGCCTTCGCGCTGCAGATCTCACCCCCCAGGACCCCACCCCCTGGATCGTCCTGCTCGAGATGGGCCGCCTGGAGCGCCACGACTCCGCGGACGTCTTCCAGGTCTGGAACGAGGTGGTGCTGCGCGACCGCTGGAACCGGGAGGCCTACCTGAGCATGACGCGCTACCTGTCACCGGACGAGGGCGGTTCGCGGTTTCAGGTAATGGAATTCGTCGACTCCCTGCGTGCGCGCGTCCCCGCAAACGCGCCCTGCGCGGCAACAGAGCTGACCTCCCAGGTACTGCACTACCAGTCGATACAGGCCCGCGGAGGCGTCGAGGGCTTCATGGCACGCAACTTCTGGACCGATACACATGTCACCGACACGCTCGACCGCGCCGCACAACACTGGGCACGGCCGTCCTTCCTCAGTCACGCAGCTGCCCTCGCCGACCTCAACACCCTCGCCTACGCCCTTATGGCGACCAACCGCCGCCGCGATGCCCATCCTGTCTTCCAGGCGATCGGCGGGGCTGTCACGCACTGGCCCTGGCAGTTCGAAGGAGATCCAGTGACCGTCTTCCAACGCACGCAAGCGCGGGCCAAATCCGAGCGTTGACCCCCTGTCTCCGTGCGGGGTTGGCCAGTTGATCGGATGTGTCTGTCCGATCAGTGATCACTGATGTGATGGGGGACCGGATCGCGCCGCTGATGCCGGCCGATCCGGGCCGCGGACGCCATCGCCGCACATTCGTGGCCATCGCGTGGAAGCACCGCGCCAACTCGCCCTGGAGGGACCCCCCCCGACGAGCTCGGCTCGTTCCAGACCGCCCCCGAACGGCTCATTAGTCGGGCCGTCGACGGCACCTGGGAGATGGTCCTCACCGCCGTCCTGGCGTCGGCGGACGCCGACTACGACATCGACTGGACAGTCTCGGTGGACTCCGCCGTCGTCCGGGCCCTCCAGCACGTGGCAGTGGCACGCAATGGGGGCAGCCCGCTCCAGCGAACCCGCCGATCACGCACTCGGGCGTTCCCGTGGCGGGCTGCGAATCAACGTGCACCTGGTGGCGGACGGCGGTGACGGCCTTCGGCTCTCACGTCACCGCGGGCCGGGCTGGCGACGCACCCGCTTTCGAGACGGTGATGTTCCGCATCCGCGTCCCCCGAGGCGGGGGTCTCGGTCTCAGCGGGGATGCCGGCGCTGCCGTTCGTCACGGCGTGAGCGAACGTGGCGAGCACCTGACTGCCTCGCTGGGGTGGATGTCTCGGCCGGCGTCCAGTGCCTCCCGGTCTCCTCTGGGGGTGGTCAGGCCGTTCTGGGGCCGAGGTCGTACTGCTCCTTCACCAACTCCAGGTGCAGCCAGCTCTCCACCTCGCGCACTGTGGGCAGCGCCCGCAACGTCTCCAGCGTGTCTTGTACCGCGCCGAACGATTCGGCCGTGACGGTTCCCACCAGCTCCGCGCGGCCCAGGCAGGTCGACAGGAACGTCACGCGGTCCAGGCGGGCGACCTCCTCGGCCGCCCGGCCGGCCGGGCCGTCGATCCGCAGGCTGAAACCGCACAGATAGCCCATGCCCAGGACCTCGGGCCGCACGAGGGCGACCACCTTGGCCACCCCGCCTTCGAGCAGGCGCAGTGTGCGCGAGCGGGTGGCTCCCGCCGAGAGCCCCACGCGCCCGGCCAGTTCGGCGAAGGGCAGCCGGCCGTCGTCCTCCAGCTCGGCCAGGATCCGCTCGTCCACCTCGTCCTGCACCGCCGTCCGGTAGACGGAGGCGGTGGGGCCGGAGGGGGCGAGAACGGGTGTGTGGGGGCGCCCCGTCGTCCACCAGGCGATGACGTTGCGGGCGGGTTCGGTGGCATATGCGTGCAGTGAGGCGTCGGAGAGGAAGGCACTGTGGGTGAGGGCGTCGGCCAGCAGCCGGTCACCGCCCTCGGCCAGGGCAGTGGCCTTCGCCAGAGCCTGGGAGTCGAAGGAGTCGGGGACGGTCAAGATCCGGCCGGCCAGCAGCTCTCGCACCCGGCTGTGCGAATCTGGCTCGCCCGGGGCGGGCAGGGCCGTGTACCGGTGGGCGTACTCGGGCCAGAGCGTGCCCAGCACCAGAACGGGCCCACGCTGCGGGGTGGTCAGCAGGCGGTGCATGGCTGCCGCGATCTGCTCCCCGAAGGCTCGGTCGCCGAGGTAGTGCTGGGCCTCGTTCAGCCATACCACCGTGCGCGGCCCCACGTGCTGCACGTCCTCCAGCGCAGCCTGCGCCCGGGTCGGATCGAAGGGATGCCACAGCCGCCAACCCTGCTGGGCGAGCGGCTGTACTGCTTCCCAGCAGGCCCGGGTCTTCCCCGTCGAGGAGCTGCCCACCAGGACCACGATCCGGCTGCGACCGGCCGCTACCTCCTCCACCGCCTCGGCCAGCATCCGGTCGTGCTCGCGCCGCACATATCCGGGCAGCGCCCGCACGGCAGCAGTGCCGGAGCCGGAAGCGGTCCGGCCGGGTCCGGCGGGATGCACCTCCAGATCGTGCGGCTCCCACTGCCCGATCGGACGCCCTGGCCCACGCGGTGCGACCGTGGCCGGCTCTGCGGCCGCCTTGCGCTGCAGCTCCAGCAGTTCGGGCACCGGCAGTTGCAGCGCGCGGGCCAGCGCCGCCACCGTCTGCGCGGACGGCACAGGCTTGCTGGGCGAGAGCGCCTCCGACACGGTGGTGCGCCCGAGCTGTGCCCTGGCGGCTAGTTGCGTCTGGTTCAGTCGGGTCCGGGCCAGCCCGTCGGTGAGATTCCTGCGTAACTCGGTGAGTGCCGCATCCGGGGTGTGGCCGTTCGGTTCGTCCTGCACGCGCTTGCCCCCGGGTGGTGATGTGTTCGCCGGTGTTCATCTTCGTCCCGGCGGACCTCGGCGGACGCCGTTTCGGCGACCTTCGTCCACGTCAACACCGCACCGCACACCGGGAGTCCTGTCGTGGCCGTCGCCGTAGTCCTTCAGTCCGCCGCCCTCGTGATCGTCGTCGCGGTGCTGGCCGCGGCCGGCGCGGGTAAGCTCGCCCGTCTGGACGGCGCCACTTATCCCGCCGCCCTCAACCGTGCCGCCACCGTCTTCGCCGCGGTCATCACTCTCGCCGCGACCGCTACTGCGGCCCTCGCCGCACTGTTCAGCTGATCGGCCTCTTCGGTGGCCACCTCGGTTCGGTCAGCGCGCCGAGCAGGACGCCGTCCCAAGGGGGTTCGCAGGCGTCGGGTTCACCGCACCGGGCGGGTACGCGCCCGATCGCTGGCGGTGGACCGTGCTCACCGAGACCGCAGCCGCCATCGGCCCGGCCGCCGTCCCGGAGAGCTCGCGCGAGGCGGGCGATGGGCGAATCACGGGTTCACGCGGCGGCTGTCACTGAGAGTCCCTACAGTGGGGCTGCGGGTGACGGTGTGTCTGTGGTTCGACGGCTTCAACCCGGGGAGCCCCCGTGGGCACGGGCAGGGATCCTCACTCGCAGCATGGGATGTCGGTTGGGGGGCCGGTGAACTACTCGATTCGGATCAGGCACGATTGGCGGTGCCGCAGGTGCGGGGAAGACGTCCGGGACCACACGTACATGGTCGTCGACGCTCTGGCGCGGCCGGACTTGGTGCGGGGAGTGATCAAGGGCAAGGTCCCGTCGGTCACTTGTCCGTCCTGTGGCGTGAGGAAGGCCCGGCTGTTTCCGCTGTTGGTGTACCGCGGCGAGGCGACTGGGCAGTTGGTCTACTTCTATCCACCCCACACCCGGCCTGAGCAGGACGAAGCCAATAGGAAGCTCTACGTGGAGGCCCTGCTCGACAGGCTGGGGCCGGTGAGTGCGGAGGACGCGGAGAACTCCGGCGTCCTGTCCGTGCCGTTCGATGCGGCACGGGGAGTGCTGACGGCGACTGCTCGCGGCACCTCGGCGGGCGGCGGGCCGCGCGTGTGCAGGGTCAAGCCCCGGCGTTCGGCACCACCGCTCGAAGTGCTGCGCATCGCTGCCGAGTTAGAGGCGTCCGGGCGTGGCGGGCTCGGCCGGTCCCTGAGTGACAGGCCGCTCGCCGAGGAGCTGGGGCGTCTGGCGGAGCGTGCGCTGGAGGTGTTGGGCGACCGTGACCAGCCGGAGCTACGGGGCGCCCTGCAGATGACGCTGGGCATGATGCTGACCAGTGCCAGCCGCGGGCAGGACGTCATCGGCCTGGAACGGGCCATCGGTCTGCTGCTGCGCAACGCGCGCAGTATTGCGCGGGAGGAGGATCCGCAGGGCTGGGCCGTGGCGCGGTACGAGCTGGCACGCGCCTACGGCCAGCGCTACACGGGCGACGTCCACGCCAACCAGGAGCTGGCCATCGGGCACCTGCGGGCGGCTCTGGAGGAGACCGGGCCGGAGCGCAATCCCGACACGTGGGCCCGCGTGCGCAACGAGCTGGCGAAGGTGCTGACCGATCAGGGCACACAGTCCGCACCCGGCCAGATCGAAGAGGCCATCGGCCTGCTGGAACCGGTCGTCGCCCGGCTCGATCCCGCCCGGGACAAGGAGCTCTGGTGCGACGCCCAGAGCTTCCTCGCCGGCGCGTACAACCTCAGGCAACAAGGCGACCCGGCCGTCAACAGGGAGCATGTGGTGCGGCTGTACGAGCAGCTGAACACCGTCGAATCGGAAGAGACCGATCCCGAACAGTGGGCCAACACCCAGGCCCGTCTGGCGGTTTCACTCTCCAAGAGAGAACGCGGGGACCGCCGGGAGAACAGTCTTCGTGCACGCGAGCACCTGCTGCGGGCGCTCGCCGTCTACGAGCGGGTCGGCGACCGCGGCGAGGCCTCCAGCACCTACGACAAGCTTGCCGTCGTCGCAGGTGCGCTCGGCGAGTACGACGAGGAGATCCGGTGCCACGAGGCCGCCCTCGTGCACCGCCGCAGGGACACCGCTCCCCACCTGTGGGCACGCAGCATGTCCAAGCTCGGCTGGGCGTTGCTCAAGGGGGCCGTGAGAGGCAAGGCGGAGGACCCGGTCGCCACGGCGCGGCGGGGGCTGGGGCACATCGAGGACGCCGTCGCCGCCTACGAGGGGCTGCCGACCGGATTCGAACTCGGCTTTCAGCTCGTCTCTTTGGCGGAGGCGTGCCGGGTCTCTCGGAAGCTGGACCTCTCGCGGGAGGACGAACTCCGTGAGCGGGAGCTGTCCGTTCTGCGGGAGGCGATGGACCGTGCCCACGGTCACAGCGACCTGCTGCGGATAGCGGCAGAGCGGCTCGGTGACGCCCTCGCGGAACGCACCGAGTGGTCCGCGGCCGCCGACGCGTACCAGCGGGCCGTAGAGGCGGACGAACAGCTGTTCCGGGCCTGCCTGGTGAGCTCCTCGCGGGAGCTGCGGCTGGACTCGGCCGGGGATCTGCATCAGCGAGCGGCCTACGCACTGGCTCGCGCGGGCCGGTTGGAAGAGGCGCTGCTCTGCCTGGAGCGTGGCAGAACACGCAACTTCAATCTGGCCCTGTCGCCGGATCACGAGCAGCTGCACCGGCTGGCGCAGACGGACCCGGAGACCCACGGCGCCTACCTGCGCGCCGCCGAGACCGTACAGACCCTGGAGGCCCGCAATCGTGAGCTGGGCCGCTGGGAAGCCTCGCGGGACGGCGGGCGGGAGTTGGATGCGGCCGAATACGAGCTGGGCGGCGTGCTCGACGGAGCCAGGGCGGAGCTGGCAACCGCCCTGGCCCGGGTCAGGGCGCTGCCGGGTATGGAGTCCTTTCTTCGGGAGACGACGCAGGCCGACATTCTGGGCGCCGCACGGCCGGGAGAGCCGCTCTGCTACATCTCCGTGACCAGGAACGGGAGCCTGTCCCTGATCGTCCGGCACGAGAGCGACCCCGGGCCACGTGTCCAAGCCGTGGAGTCCGCGCTGACCGTCGCTGACGCCCGTGCGCTGGCCGACGCCTTCGCCGCGACGGTAGCCGTGAGGGGAGCGGAGCTGCGGGAGCTGCTTCCGCGGCTCGGGGAGGGGTTGGTCGGAGGGGTCGCCGAGGCGCTCGGTGCGGCGTCCGGCGTGGTCGTGATCGCCTGTGGCCCTGTCGCCCATCTGCCCTTGCACGCCGCGCAGCTCCCTTCCACGGGTGAGCCGCTGCTTGTGACCCGTGCGGTCGTGTACGCACCGTCGGTGCGACTGCTCCTCGCGGCCAGACACCGGGCCGTGGCGCCGCCGTCAAAACCCCTTCTCGTGGCGGCGTCCACCCCGGGGCAGGACGGAGGACTGCTCGCCGCGCAGGAGGTGGAGACGCTGCGGCGGCTCTTCGCCGCGGTGGGGGAGAGCCGGGACGTCACCGGCGAGACGCCGAAGGCCGAGGACGGGTGCACGAAGGGGGGCCTGATCGACGCGCTGTCCGGCGGCAGCCACGTCCACCTGGCATGCCACGGCACCTACGACCCGACGGACCCGCTCGCCTCCAGGCTCGACCTCGGCGGTGAGAGCATCACCCTGGCCGACCTGCTGAACGCGCGTCCCCGCCCGCTGGAGAGGGCCCGGCTGGTGACCCTGTCGGCCTGTGACACCGGGATCGTCGACCCTCGGCGGCCGGACGAGGCGATCGGACTGCCGACCGGCATCCTGCTGGCCGGCGGAGCGGGCGTCGTCTGCACGCGCTGGAGGACGAACGACACCGCGGCCGTGCTGTTGATGATCGCGTTCTACCGGCGGTTGCTCGGCCACGGCGTCGAGCCGCCCCCGTACGGCACACCGCCCGGCGCTGCCGAATCGCCCGCACAAGCGTTGCGGTGGGCCCAGTTGTGGCTCCGCTCGGCCACCGTGACCGAACTGCTGGGCCTGGACTGGCTCCCGGCCGAGATCCGCCGGCGGCTGATGACCGACGGCGTTCCGCCGCGCCCCTTCCTGCACCCCTTCCTATGGGCACCGTTCAGCATGGTGGGGGCCTGATGACCGAGGAGTCGGAGACGACCGCGGACCGTTTCCTGCACATGCCCGCCTACGAACGGGTAGCGCACTTCGCCCTCGTCGACAACCCGGCCGTCCGGCGCACGCTCTCGGACAGGCATGTGGCCTCCGTACTCGGCTGCCTCTGCCTGGCCTACGCCATGGAGGAACGCTACG
Source organism: Streptomyces sp. NPDC048600 (assembly GCF_055587025.1). NCBI lineage: Bacteria > Bacillati > Actinomycetota > Actinomycetes > Kitasatosporales > Streptomycetaceae > Streptomyces > Streptomyces sp. NPDC048600. The sequence continues at coordinate 84,409 of NZ_JBVJGZ010000007.1, forward strand.
ACGAGGCCTTCGCCGCAGGGCTGCGGGCACAGCGGATCGCCAGGAGAGCGGCGGCGGACGACCCGGCCCTGCTCGGCCACGTACTGCTCAACCTCGGGGTCGCCCACTGCCAGGCAGGTGACCTCGCACAGGGCCTCGCCGCTTATCTCGAGAGCTGGACGCACGCACGCCGCGGCGACGACGAGACGACCCTGTTCAAGGCCGGTGCGAATGCCCTTCTGACGCTGGAGGCCGGGCGGCCGACCGGGGAGACGGAGTTCCCCTTTCTCCAGGAATGCCGTGCCGTCTTCGAGGCGGCGGACCGGCAGCCGGAAGCCGCGCGGGCCTCCCGGCTGCTCGGGGAGGCGCTCCTCGACCGTGGGCGGGTGGCGGACGCGATCGCCGTCCTGGACCGGGTCCTGGTGCTGACCGAGTCGCTCGGGGGCGCCCGGTCGATGCGGCGGGAGACGACCCGGCTCCTGCTGGAGGCGGACCGGCGCATCGACGACCCGGCGAACGCGCCGCCGCTCGGCCCAGGCGCCCTGCGCGAGGTGCGCGCTCTGGTCGACGACGGTGCGGAGAGCGCGTTGCGGGGCATCGTGCCGCGCACGAGGACGTGCTTCTCCCGTGCCCTGGCCCTGCTGGAACGGCGCGCCCGGCCACGGGAACGCCTGTTGGCGGCCTTCCTGTTGCTCGCAGGCGGCCGGCTGGCCTTCCACGAGGGCGACGAGCCTACGGCGCTCGAGCTCATGAAGCGGGCCGGGCAGGAAGTGGAGCTGATCAAGCCGTCCCAGGCCGAGTGGGTGAAGGCCCACGCCTTTGATCTGGATCTCGGCGCACTGCGCACGCTGGCCCGCAACGCGTCCGTCTGCGCCCGCGAGCGGGAGAGCAGACCATGACACCAAGTACCGTTCAGCAGCTCGCGATCCTGGTGCTGCTGGTTCTGCCCGGTACCTCCTACCTCTTCGCGAGGGAGCGGCTCCTCGGGGTCCGCGAGGCCGAGCAGGAGGTGAACAACCGCGTCCTGCGCGCCCTCGCCGTGGGCGTCCTGCTCGACGCCGCCTATCTGATCACCGTCGGTCCCCACCTCGTACGGTTGCTGGCAGGCGGGGGGAAGGGGCCTCTGACCGGTGTCGCCGAGCAGCCGCGGGAGGCCGGGGTGTGGCTGCTGTGTCTCGTCGTCGTCGTGCCGACACTGGTGGCGTGGGCGGAGGCGTACTGGATCCGGCGTCGGCGTGCCGCCGTGCACGAGGAGACCCCCACCGCGTGGGACGCCCTCTTCCAGGACCGTGGGGCGTGTTTCGTCCGGGTCAGGCTGAAGAACGGCGGCTGGGCGGGGGGCTGGTACGGAACACGCTCGCGTTCCTCCGCCTATCCGCAGCCTGGTGACCTCTACCTGGAGTCTCAGTACCGCATGGAGCCGGACGGCACCTTCGGGCCACGGATGAGCGGCACGGCCGGGCTGTACGTCCGGGCCGCCGACGTGGACCTCCTGGAATTCCACGAACCGCGCCGCGACACCCGAGGAGACACCGATGACGCAGTCTGACGCCGTCGACTACGAGGAACTCGACGACGACTTCGCGAGCTGGGCGGGCCCGCCGCGGGGCACCCGCCGTCCCAAGAAGGAGGACGTCCCCGAGGACGAGGCCCTGCCACCGGAGGGACCGGCGGGTGTCTCCACCACCGTGGAACGGGACGGCGACACGTCGCCGCAATGATGTGATCCCGTGCGGGTTCCAGGCGGCGTCCGACGGACCGTCATGGACGAGGAGCATCGGCCTGGGCGCCCTGGTACACCGTCGGCGGACAGATGCAAGACACGGCGCATGCCGCCCCCCCAGAGATCTGTCGGACGATCTCCCGGAGGAGACCCAGCCGTTGCGTGCCGCCGACCCGGGGCAGCGAGTCCGTTGCCGGCGCGCTCTTCGGCCCGGCACGGAACGGGCGGCCGTGGACACCCGACGGACACGGCAGCGACCGCATCGGTGCGTCGGAGTCCGCCAGGGTCGGGCTTGGCCCCGCCTCACGCCGTCGGCTGGAAGGGCCAAGCTGAGGAGCTACTCCTGGATCTCATACTGGGAAGTGGTACCGCCGTTGGCGCTCGCAGGTTCCTCAGCCCGGCCAACGATGTGGCCGAACGTGGGAACCCCTAGATGGATTGTCCCTGTGGTGCGGGAGAGTTGGGTATCGAGTCGGGCGAGCTTCTCTGACCTTCCTGTAGTTCAACAGCCCACCCGGTGGCCGCGGCCGTCGGCATGTCGGTGGGCTCTGACAGCATCACGGTCGTGATCGACATTGATGACCTCGTGCAACGTGTCTCCATCCGGGCCGCATCGGACAACGAGGGGCTTCCCGCGCCTGTCGACGATGCCCAGATCGTTGAGGCCGAGGCGCAACTGGGCTTCGCCCTGCATCCCCTTCTTGCACGCCTGTATCGCGAGGTCGCTGACGGCGGCTTCGGCCCCGACTACCGACTGCTGCCACTGCTTGGTCCGGGCTTCAGCGTCGTTGGCGAATACCTGACGCGACGTGAGGCGTCGGTTGGAGTGGAGCACCCGGAGTGGCCCGAAGGCGTCCTACCCATCCTGACCTGGGGCTGTGCCATGTATGCAGGCGTGGATTGTCTCAGCGAGGACGGTCAGGTCCTGCTCTTCGAGCCGAACCCGTACAGCGGCGGATCGTGGGATCAGTGTTGGTTCCTCGACTCCGCCGGCCTCGCAGGGTGGCTGGAGACGTGGCTGGCGGGGACGGGCTGGTTCGAGGAGGACGCCTTCGAGAAGGACGACCCGGTCGAGCCTCAGCCATGGGACCAGGCTGCAAGCCGACTCTCGTCCGGCACATAGCGAAACACCAACCCTTCGTCCCATGGGGCAGCGTGGGCGCTCGCCCGCCGTCTCGGTAACAGTCGAGATGCCCCTTGCGAAACGCATTGCGGGCTCGGGCGGGCTGGTTCGGGTTGGTGTCCGGTCGACTGCCCTTATTGCCTGGAGGTGGGCGGCGACGTCGTGGAGATGCTGATCACCATGCAGAATTGAGGTTTCCAGCCCGGGAGGCCACGGTGCGGTGCCCTGACATGTCGCATGCTGCGCGGCTGATCGCCTACAGGGTGGTCTCCGAGTCGCTGGCCTCGTACGGCGACGACGACCTGTGTGAGGCTCTGGACACGGCACTGCCGATCGGGTCCGGAATCGGCGGGAAGTCGGCCCTGCTGGAGGTATCCGGAACTCCGGTCTTCGTGAAACGGGTGCCCCTGACCGACGTCGAAAGGCAGCCCGAGCACGTCCGGTCCACGGCGAACCTGTTCGATCTGCCGGTCTTCTGTCACTACGGCGTCGGCGCCATCGGCGGGCCGGGCTTCGGAGCCTGGCGTGAGCTCGCGGTGCACTCCATGACGACGCACTGGGTGCTCACGGCGGAACACGAGGGCTTTCCCCTGATGTACCACTGGCGGGTGCTGCCGGACTCGACTCCGCTGCCGCAAGAGCTGGCCGACGTCGAACGGGCCGTCGCCTACTGGGGCGGTGCACCGCAGGTACGCCGACGGATCGACGCCCTCCAGCAGTCCTCGGCGAGCGTCGCGCTGTTCCTGGAGTACATTCCGCAGAACCTGCACGAGTGGCTGGGCGCCCAGATCGCGGCAGGAGACGAGACCCCCAACCGGGCCTGCACCATGGTGGAGAGGGAACTGAGGGTCGGCACCTCGTTCATGAACAGCCGCGGGCTTCTGCACTTCGACGCCCACTTCGAGAACATCCTCACCGACGGCCGGCGCCTCTACTTCGCGGACTACGGCCTCGCCCTCTCGTCCGACTTCGAGCTGTCACTGGAGGAGATCGAATTCTTCGACCGGCATCGCACCTACGATCGTTCCTACACCACCGCGTATCTGGTGAACTGGCTCGTCACCGCCCTGCACGGATATCCGAAGGAGGACAGGGAGGGCCGCTACGCCGCAGTGCGGGCCTACGCCGATGGCAAACGCCCTGCAGGAATCCCAGAGGCAGCCGCAGCGATCCTCGCCCGCGATGCTCCCATCGCCGCAGTGATGTCCGACTTCAACCGCCGGTTTCAACAGCAGAGCAGGCAGACTCCCTACCCCCTGACGCACATCCGGCAGCTCAGCGACACACCACAGTCCCCGTCCGAGCCCGCGTAAGCCCCCACTCAGGAACGCCCGGTGGAACCCACCAGGGTCGGGGCCGGACTCAGACCGAAGCCCCGCCATCCGGAAGGCCCTGCTCGGACCAAGGACCTGCGGCAGCGTGTGGGGGCTGACACCGTCGCCGAGTGCGTCGAGATCACCGGGGCGCCTCGCATGCACGATTGTCCGGACGTGTGGGTGACCACGGGCAAGGCGGTTGAGGTCGGGCCGTCTGCCCGCATCCGGCGGGGATCGGACTGCGGGTGACCCTCGAGGCCGGTACGGCGGCGATCGGTATGGTGACACATACCGCACTGCGGCTCGTTCCCGGTGATCGGGGTACGTGTCTCGTGGACCAGGCCGTCAGTCCCGACGAGACCGTGTGCACAGGCACGGAGGCCGTGCGCGCGGCGCGCCCGCAAGAGAGCCGCTCCGGCTGGCATCGAACCGGACTCCCGGCTCATGGGCGGTGATACCGCGTCCGCTCCGCGTGCACGAACCACGGGCCGGGCCGCATGGCAGCCGCGCCGGTTCTGGGGACTTCGCGGGCGCGGCCCGACGGACCGGCAGCAGCATTGGGTTACTGGCGCGGCAGCTCGGCCCACTTCACATGACGGTCACGTCCATCCCGCGCTCGGTCAGGACTTCGATCACCAGGGCGACCAGGTCGTACTGCTTCCCTTCCGGCGTCAGTACGCGAGACAGGTGCTCGCGCGCAGTCGCGGCGTCCCGCCAGACCAGGGTTGCGGGGGCGCTGTAGCCGAAGTTGCCGCGCAGGCAGTCCACGAGGGCGTCCAGGCAGCCGCCGAAGTAGCCGCCAGGCCCGTTGACGGCCTCGCCGAGTGCCAGGTAGAGGCCGGGTTCGTCCGTGATGTGCCGGCCGTCCAGCTTGTACGCGTGCCCGGCCTGACGGTCCTGGTGCTTGAGCCGGCACCCCCGCTCCCGGACGAGATCGAGCCAGGCCCCACGCTGACGGGTATCGAGCGCAGCCCAGGCGCCTGGTGCGTCCGGCGGGCCGGCGAGCCAGCGCTCCCAGACGGGCCGGGCGTATTCCGGTACGGGTGCGAGGTAGCCGTCGAGTTCCAGATCGATCAGGTCCGTCCCACGGGAGGACGGCTGCCACGTACGGACTTTGGGTCGCAGAAGCCGGCCGGTGAGCGGTTCGCACCAGTCGTCCCGTATCTCCAGCGAGACCTCCCCCAGATCCAGCGTGCGCCGGGTGCCCGTAGCCAGTGCCTGCCGTAGCCGGTCACTCGGGGCGAGCCCCCTCAGGACGAGTGGAGGTTCTCCTTGCTCGGACGGCAGGACGCGGGCGAACTCGCGACAGGAGCCCAGCCACCGCTGGCCGTCGTGCAGTCGGACGGGAGCCCGGTATCCCTCGGGTGGGCCCTCGTATTCGTCCAGGCCGGTGAGCACGAGGCCGTTTGTGTCCGGGTGCTGTCCGAGGCTCTCCGGGTCCTCCAGCAGCCAGGCATCGAGCGTCCTGTCCTCAGGCACCAGCCACACCCGGCTGCCGACCCAACCGTGCAGTTCGGCACCGTCCGGAACCCAGTCGAACAATTCGTATGTCCCGCGCAGGGGTTCGCGGAACAATCCGTCGGCCTCGGCGCAGACTCCCCAGACGCGGCCACTTCCTGCGTCCGTCAGCGTGTACCGTCCCTGCCCGCGATGCTCCCTGTCCACATGCACGGTCGGAAGCATGCCCAGACTGGGTGCAGTCCGTGAAGTTCTTTTCATAGGCGGTCACGGTGCCCGAGGCCAGGCCCCCGGTCTGGCGGAACCCCCGAGGTCCGACTCACCGCGGGCGCGCCAGGCTGGCACGTTTGCCGCGGACCGCGACGCCGCTCTGACTGCTCCTACTCGGGTGGCAGGGCGAGTTCGGCGACGCGGGGTAGGCCGGCGGTCATGGCCTGCAGGCCGCTGATCTTGTCTTCCAGCCCTGGCCGGAGTGCGCGGTGAGGACAAAGGATGAGGAGGGAAGTTGGGGTACCAGCGTAGCCAAGAGGGCCTGAAGGCTGGCCGCTGAGGAGCCTCGCTGTGGTGCAACGTGCCAGACTGCGGCCGTGGAGGAGACATACAGACTGTGGCTGGCTGCCGTGCCGGGCCCCGTGATCCGAGCCTCGCTCTCGGGCCATGACAGCGCTTCGTGAAGGTGCTGACGGGCCTGTTCGCGTGTCCCACGCCGAAGCACACATCCAGTGGGCTTTCATCACCTTCATGGCCCGCAGCCTGACCCATTCGCGCCGTCAGCCCGAGGTGCCCCCGACCGCCCTGGTGACAGCCGCAAGGCTTCTCCCGCTGCCGTTCGGTTGCCTGCCCGTCAACGCCCAGTCGAACGGCGGACGTGGATGTTGCCGCGCATTGCCCCACCGAGGGCGTAGACGACTGCGTCACCGTGGTGGGGCTGGCGGTCGCGTGTACGGGGTCGCGTGCGTGGCGATGGCCAGGGTCGGGTGCGTCATGGGCGCTGCCTGATGGGTTCGGCTCCGGCAGCGGCCGGGGAGTCTGCCGCCCCTGCCCCGGCGGGCCCGCGGCCTGCCCTGCCTCAATTCCCGGTCGAGGCCGGCCGGTCCTGGCGGATCTTGGCGAGTTCCGCGTTGAACTGGGCTCCGGTGAGGAGGGCGAGGTTGGAGATCCACAGCCAGACGAGGAAGACGACGATGCCCGCGAGGGAGCCGTAGAGGCGGTCGTAGGTGCCCGCGTAGTTGGCGGTGTACAGGGTGAAGCCGGCGGATGCGAGAAGCCACAGGACGACGGCGAGCAGGCCCCCCACGGCGCGGTGGCGCAGGCCGTAGGCGGCGGCCTGGCCGGAGCGGAAGAGCACCAGGACCATGACGGTGGCCAGGCAGGCCAGCAGCGGCCACTTGAGGATGTTCCACGCCGCGACGCCGACGGCGTCCACCCCCAGGATCCTCCCTGCGGCCCGGGCCGCGTCGCCGGTGAGGACCAGGGCCAGCACGCTGGACACGAGCAGGGTCAGCAGCGTGAGCGCGGTGAGGATGGTGAGCGGGGCCTTCTTCCAGAGCGGGCGGCGGTCGGTGACACCGTTCATGGCATGCAGGGCACGGCGGAAGACGCTCAGATAGCTGGAGGCCGACCACAGCGCCCCGACGGTACCGAAGGCGGCCAGCAGCCGGGCCGAGGCCTCCTGTTGGGACATGCTCTCCAGCGCGCTCAGCACGGCGGGACGTGCCTGCCCCGGGACGATGGTGGCCACCTGTCCGACGACGTGCCCGCCTCCTGGGCGGCCGGCGATTCCGAGCAGCGAGAGCGCGACGAGCAGAGTGGGAAAGAGGGTGAGCACCGCGTAGTAGGTCAGCGCGGCGGCCCAGTCCGTCGCGTCCTCCCGCCACAAGGCCGCAGGCGTCCTGCGCAGGGCCGGCCACCAGTCACGCCGACCGCGCACGGTCGCGCGTCCCGGGTGGGAAGCCAGTGGGGTTACCGGCTGGCCGGCAGTCACGCATTGTCCCGGCGAAGGTCAGGAGGGAAGTGCTGGTGCCGCATGTCTCCACGCTCCCTGGCCAGAGTCCGGAGCCGGCTCGGGTTGCCTGCCCTTCGGGTGCCTACCTGCTTGCGTTTGCCCGCGCTGCGCGGGCACATGCGTCTGTCCCTCTGTCCGACGCGATCACCGCAACTTGGCCCGAGGCCACCGTCCGGATTCACCCGTGCCCACTCCTTGGTGGCGGGAACTCCCAGACGGACCTGGGCGTCTGGACGGGCACCTGCGCCGTCACGCACCGCCGGCCGGGATCGCCGTCGAACGGGGCGAGGGTTTGCTGGTCGAGCACCTTCAAGCCGCAGGCCGTACCCTCTGCTGCGTCTCGCCGAAGCTCTCCGCACGAGTACGGGAGCGCTACCGGACGGCGCCGAGGAAGGACGCCGGCTTCGATTCCATCCCCGCCGCCGTACGGTGCAGCGTGGCGTCGTCCAGCGTCTGCGCCGACGACCGCATGCCCCTGTCGAAGCGGTCAGTCCAGGACTGCCGTCGCTTCGACCTCGACGAGGACATCCGGTTCGAAGAGGTACTCGACGCCGATGAGGGAGGCCGGGGGCATAGGAAGCCGCAGGCCGATCTCCTCGGCGACGGCCTCTACGCCGGCCATGAAGTCGCCGATCTTCTCCGGGTCCCACCGCGTCACGTAGAAGGTCAGGCGCAGCACGTCCGCGAACGACGCGCCCGCGCCCTGCAGCCCGAGGGCGGTGTTGCGCAGTGCCTGGGCGACCTGCCCGGCCAGGTCGCCGGGCGCTACCGGGGTGCCGTCGGCCTGGCGCGCGACCTGGCCGCTGACGTGGACGTGCCTCGTTCCGGTGCCCACGGCGACGTGATGGTACGGGACCGGCTGCAGCATGCCTTCCGGCGTGAAGTGCTGGACAGTCATGGTTGTCTCTCCTCCGAAGCAGGTATCTGTAAGCTACTTAGTAGACGAAAGGCACTTCAACGAGACCAGGTTTCGCCTTGGATACCGACGACGGACTCCGCATCGATGCCCCCCACCGGGAACTGCTCGACCAGATCCTCGACAAGTGGTCGCTCAGCGTCCTCAACGAGCTCTGCGAGCGCCCGTGCCGCTTCAACGAGCTGCGCCGGGCCGTCCCCAAGGTCACGCAGAAGTCGCTGACAGCGACGCTGCGGCGCCTCGAACGCAACGGTGTGATCGAGCGTGAGGTCGTCTCCACCCGCCCCGTGGCCGTCCGGTACCGGATCACCCCCCTCGGCAAGACCCTGCGCCCTCCCGTCGACGTGCTGCTGGCGTGGGCCGCACAAAACATGCCCGCCATCGAACGCGCACGCCAAGGATTCGACACTCGGGAAGAAGAACAGACCGGCATCTGACCTGCCCGGGACCACACGTCCCTGGCCGACGCAGGCCATGACTTTGGCGATGAAGGCAGCGAAGTTCGCCGGTGGTCGCTGGAACCTGTCGGCGGGTCGTCCGCTGCCGTACGCCGGATTCTCGGTGGGCGCGGTGATCGCCGCAGGCGGTGGTGGGCGGGTGGTTGTCGGACCGCGTACCCACCTGCCCCGAAGACGCGGGGGCGGACCTGGAGGAGATCGAGGTCCGCCCGGGCCCGGGCCCGCCGACCCCGGCCGTCGGCGTGCCCGCCGCCCAGTGGGGCACCCTGGCGCGGCTGGCCGAAGCCCTCGCCAACGGCCTGGTGCCGTACGGGATCGCGCTGAACGAGAACACCCCTGTGTCCCTGGCCTACGGGGCTGGCCTGGTGCGGGGTGCCGGCCGCGCCCATCTCGTCCGCTCGGGCGGGGACGGCGCCACGGTCAGCTCCCACCGCCCCGGCGCGCGGCTGACGCCGTGACAGCGGGCGGACGGCGGCCTGCCGTTCGCGCCTCCGGCCCGAGCGGCCCGTGCTGCGCCGCTGCCGCGGTGGCCGGGGAAAATCGCTTTCCCGTGGGATGAGCAGGGTGATAGACACCCGGGGTGGATCACACTCTCGATTTCTCAGACCTCCTGCGGCTGATTGACGAACGGTCGACCGCGTTCCGGGCCGCGATCGCCTCAGCGCCCGGCCTCGACGCGAAGGTGCCGACCTGCCCCGAGTGGACGCTGTTCGATCTGGCGCAGCACCTGGGCGGGGGCGACCGCTTCTGGGCCGCCATCGTCGCGGCGGGACCTGCCGACGCCCCGCCGGCGGAGGCCGCCGCCGAGCGGGCCGCCCTGGCTCCGCCGAGGGAGCGTGAGGCCTTGGTGGCCTGGCTGGAGGAGTCGACCCAACTGCTGCTGGGCGCGCTGCGGGAGGCGGGCGAGGACGCCGGCTGCTGGGCCTGGTGGAGCGGCCTGCAGACGCCGCGGAGCTCCGGCGGAGTCGCCCGGCACCGGGTCCAGGAGAGCGCGGTGCACACCTACGACGCCCAGCTCGCTGCGGGCGCCCCGCAGCCGCTGCCGGCGGAGGTGGCCCTCGACGGTCTCGAGGAGTTCCTGTTCACCTGCGTCGCGACGCCCAGCGCCTGGCCGCACAAGCCCACCGCCTTCGACTTCCACGCCGCCGAGGGCCGCTCCTGGCGCCTCACGGTCGACGGTGACGGCGCCCGGACCACCCGTCTGCCCGCGGCCACCGGCGGTGAGGGCCCGGACGCAGCCGGTGTGTCCGCCCACGCCACGGCCGGTGAACTGATCCTCTTCCTCTACGACCGTGTCCCGGCCGGCTCTGTGCGGATCGACGGCGACGCCGGGCTGTTCGACCTGCTCCGCGCCTGGGAGCCGGAGGCCTAGGACGTCACGGGGCGCCGGCTGCGGTGCCCCGCCCGGGGCGGACACGACGGCCCGCGTCATCTCCGCGTACCAGCCCTCCCGGTCACCTGGCCCGAGACCGCCTCCGCTCACGACCCAGTTGGTGCTTCTTGGCGGCGCTCGGCTGGGCGGGGTCGGTCAGCCGGGTGACGGAGGCCGTCTCCGCGTCCGGCTCGGTCCAGGAGATGTGACGGGCCCGCTGGTCGTGCCAGCCGTGGGCGATCAGGGGGCGAGGCCGAGGGTGGTCGGCTTGGTCGGCCGGAACACCCCTCCGGGACTCACGGCCGTGGCTTCGGCCAGGGCGGCGTGCAGGGGCTCGCGCGGAGGAGGACGTCCAGCCCGCCCAGAGGGCCGGCCTCGTCCGGGGTGAGCAGCGCGGCCATGGAGCGGCCTGCGGCCCGCGGCAAGGTCGTGCTCCGGCCTGCGTAGTGCAGGCGCCCCTCGGAGTCGTACCGGCCCGGCATGAGGGTGTGCGGGTCCCGGTTGTGAAGCCGCTGAGAGGTCGGCCGGCCGGAAGGTGGCGGGACGGTGGTCGCGGCCCCGGGACAGCTCGTGCCGCAGACCGAACGGGTCGGTGAACCACGGAATGTCCTCCACCGCACGCTCGCCGGCCAGCTCCGGTGTGCCGTCCGCTTCTTTTATGATGGCCGGAGGGCGAGGCCAGAGATGGGCTGATGCCGATGAGCGGACCCGTGAATGCCGAGGCGGCCAGTGCGGGAGAGGAAGGCCCGCCGCCGGATCCCTGTCCCGCCACTGCCTGGGTGGACCAGGTGGGCACCGTCCAGCTGTGGAGTGCGGAGGCGGAAGCCCTCCTTGGATACCCGGCGAAGGAAGTCTGCGGCACACCGGCGGTGGAGCTGCTGACCACGCGCGGGGACCGCGAAGCGGCACTGGCCGGGCGCGACCGGCCTGAGGTCGGCCAGAGCTGGGACGGCGTTCTCGCCCTGCGGCACCGCGACGGGCACGGGGTGAGGGTCGCGCTGCGCGTGCGCCCGCTCACGGACCGGGAGGGCCGGGCGGGATGGTCGGTCTCCGCAGGAGACGCTCGGCGGATCGAGCGGGAGGACGTCGACCGGGCGATGATGCGGGCCCTGTTCGAGCAGTATCCCGCCCCCATCGCCCTCCTGGACGACGAGTTGCGGTACCGGTTGCTGAACGGAGCGGCAGAGCGAGCCCTCAGCCACCCCGGAAACCGGCTCATCGGCCGGAACGTCGGCGCGGACACCTCCCACGTCGACTCCGGAACGATCGACCGGGTTCTGCGGCAGGTGCGAGAGACCGGTGAGTCCGTCCTCGGCCTTCCGGTGCGCGGGAGCCCCCCCGTCCGGTCCGGACGGCGACCGGATGTGGTCGCTGTCCACGTTCCGGCTGACCGACCCGACCGACCGCCCTCTCGGCATGTGCCAGACGTACGTCGACATCACGAACGGGTACCGGGCCGAGCGGCGCCTGGAACTGCTGACCAAGGCCGCAGCGGGCATCGGTGCCACGCTGGACGTGGCACGCACCGCCCAGGAGCTGGCGGACGTCCTCGTGCCGGCCCTCGGTGACGTCGTCTGGGTAGCCCTGTCCGAGGCTGTACTTGAGGGGGACGAGCCCCCGAAGACACTCGGCCCGGGGCAGTGGAATCTGCGCCGGATCGGCGTGGCCCCGCCGGGTGACGACTGGCCCACCGGTCTCCCGGCCGTGGGCGCGGTTGCGCCCGCGCTGCCGAACCACCCGCTTCTACGGAGAATCGGACAGGGGGAGACAGTCCTGCTGCCCGACCGGGACAGCGTGATCGCCGCAGCCGAGGGGCACTCGGAGCTGGCTCATCTGTTCGTCCCCGAGCACGGCCACTCGGCGATCGCGGCTCCGTTGTACGCCCGTGGCCTCGTCCTCGGCACCGTGGTCGTCTGGCGCACCCGCCGACCCGCCCCCTTCGGCCAGCAGGACGCCGACCTGCTGACGGAGATCGCGTCCCGGGCCGCACTCGGCGTGGACAACGCCCGCCGCTACACGCGCGAGCACCGGGCGGCCGTCGCCCTGCAGCAGCGCCTGCTGCCCGCGGCCACCACCGACACTCCCGCGGCGGAGACCGTGGGGTTCTACGTGCCGGCGGGAGGCGGAGCGGAGATCGGCGGCGACTGGTACGACGTCATAGCCCTCCCGTCCTTCCGCGTCGCCCTCGTCGCGGGTGACGTCACGGGACACGGTCTGCCCGCCACCGCCACCATGGGCCGGCTGCGCACGGCCGTCGACACTCTGGCCGACCTGGAGCTGGAGCCGGACGAACTCCTCACCCACCTCGACGACCTCGTCCACCAACTCCAGGCCGAGGCGCCCCACCAAGGGGACACCGTCGGCGCCAGCTGCCTGTACGCCGTCTACGACCCCGTCACCTGCCAGTGCACCCTGGCCAGCGCCGGACACCCACCGCCCGTCGTGATCCGGCCCGACGGCACCGTCGAATCCGTCGATGTCTCGCCCGGACCGTTGCTCGGTGTGGGCGGGATGCCGTTCGAGGCGACCACGTTCGACCTCGAGCCCGGGAGCATCGTCGCGGTGTACACCAAGGGCGTCATCTACCGCGACGACCACGATCCCGACGCCGGTCTGCGGCGGCTGACCGACCGTCTCGCGCGGTTCGCCGGCCCCGGCCGTGGTCTGGACGGCGTGGGACACGAGCTTCTCCGCAGCCTGGGCGACGCTCCGGCCCGCGACGACATGGCCCTGCTCCTGGCACGCACGCGTGCCATCGACCCGGGGAACACCGCGACCTGGGAATTCCCCGCAGACGCCTCCGTCGTCGCCGCCGCCCGCAAGGCAGCGGCCGGGCAGCTGACCGCGTGGGGACTGGACGAGGTGTCCTTCACCACCGAGCTGGTCGTCAGCGAACTCGTCACCAACGCGGTCCGGTACGCGGGCGGCCCCATCGGCCTGCGCCTCATCCGGGAGAACGCGCTGGTCTGCGAGGTCCACGACCCCAGCAACACCCAGCCACGGCTGCGCCGGGCCCGTTGGTCCGACGAAGGGGGCCGAGGCCTGTTCCTCATCGCCCAGCTCACCACCCGCTGGGGCAGCCGCTACACCCGGAGCGGAAAGACCATCTGGACCGAACAGCCCCTCACCACTGATCTCGGCCTGCTCGACTTGCCGCCGTGATCGCGACCGGCACGCCGGCCGTGGCCACACGCTCTTTGCCCCCTCTGGCCCAGTAGCGGGAGTCCTGCGGGCGCGCGGTCAGCGCGCTGGAGGTCTGCGAGGTCTCCGTCACAGCGGCCGGAGCCGGTTTCTAGGCGATGCGGGGCTGCAGCCCGACATCATGCCCGGTCATGAGGGCAACGACGCCCTGGTCGGTGACGGCCACGGACTCGAGTGCGAGCCCTTCGGGCAGGTTGTCGAGCGGGGCCTGACGCTCCAAGGCCTTCTCCAGCAGGGTGCGTGCTGCCGGAGGCACGTTGTCGGAGAGCCGGACGTCGTTGACTCCGATGGCTCTCGAGCCGGCGACGCCGACGTGCGCGGAGGCCGAGACCTGTCCAAGCAGCGGGACCTGAGTGGTCGCTACCACTTGGTTTTCGCCGTTGCCTCGGTTGATGTCGACCCCGTAGAAGGTCGAGAGGTCGTCGTACGCGATGGTCGCCGTGACCTCGGCCTCGTCGGCCCGCTCCCGCCCGCCCTGCTCTTGGTGTACTCCGTGCAGATGGATGGTGAGATCCTGAATGGTCAGGACGCGGCCGTTCAGGGCGGCTGGAACCTGTGCGGCGTCGATGTCCGCCTCGGTGATCACCTCTCGAGCCAGCTGAAGTGACACGGGAAAACCGTTCACATGCACCTGGGGAGCGGAGTCGAGGCCGAGGCTCTGCTGAACCGAGTCGGCGATGCGGTCCTGCGCGTACTGCGTGGCCCACACCTCGCTGCCAGCGGCGGCGAGCAGCACCAGGGTCACTGCGATCAATCCGTTCCCTCTACGGCTGCGCCGCGTTGCCCGGCCGTTCTCTGGTGCGTTCATGCCTTCTCCTTCTAGGGACCTCGCAGCCTTGCGCCGCGCGTCTACGCGAGCCGTCGTCTCAGTCGGTGCCGGGCTGGAGCAGTTTGAAGACCAGGCGCGCCGCGGAGCGCTGCACCGCGTGGCGCAGGCGCACAGGGGCCGGCAGGGCCGGGGGCGGCGTCGGGGGAGTGGCTGCCAGGCGGGGGAAGAGCGCTTCGGCGTTGGTGCGGTTGACGGCCTTGAGCGTGTCCGCGTCGGCGTTGCCGTCGAGGCCGCTCGCGAAGTACTGCCCGGCGGGAGTGGGGGCGAAGGGCCAGTCGCTGCCGAAGAGGACGTGTCCGGGGCGGGCGAAGGCCAGCAGGGTGGGCAGGGCGGCGGGGCTGGAGGACAGGGCGGTGTCGAAGTAGAAGGAGCGGAAGTCCTCGAGTATGTCGAGCGGGCTGCGCGCGGTGTCGTTGGCGATAGTGAGGGCCATGCGGTGCGAGGAGTAGGGGACGAAGCCGCCGGCGTGGCTGAGGATGAACCGGACGTTCGGGTAGCGGCGCGGGATGCCGTTGCGGACCAGGAGGTAGGCGGCGCGGGTGGTGTCCAGGAGGAAGTCGGCGGCGAAGGCGGGGATGCCGTCGACCGGGGGTGCGGGAAGCTCGGCCGGGTGGACGAAGACCACCGCGGCGCGGTCGTTCAGCGTCTGCCACAGCGTGTCCTGGCCGTCCTCGCCGAGGTAGGTGCCCTGGTTGTTGGCGAGCAAGGTGACGCCGTCGGCGCGCAGGTCGTCCAGTGCGCGTACGGCTTCGGTGACTGAGGCATCGGCGTCGGGCATGGGCAGTGTGGCGAAGAAGCCGAAGCGGCCGGGGTGGTCGGAGGCCAGGGCCGCGGAGTGGTCGTTGAGGCGTCGGGCCAGGTCGGCGGCCTCGGCGGGGTCGGTGAGGAAGCCGGTGCCGGGCGTGGAGACGGAGAGGAGCGACGTGGTGATGCCGAGCAGGTCCATCAGTCGCAGGGCGGACTCGGGGCTCCAGTCGGGCAGGGCCCGGCCGCCGGCGTCGGCGATGCCGGCCTTGGCGAGTTCGTCGCGGTAGAAGGCGGGTACGGCGTGCTGGTGGACGTCGATGCGCTGTGCCGAAGGGGACATGAAGCGGCCTTTCATGCGGTCTACGGGGTGCGGCCGGTCTACGGGGTGCGGCGGGCAAGTCGCGTCGTCCCGGCCGTCGACCGTGCACTGCCGGCCCACGCGGCGAGGCTGTGGGTATCGGTGCCTGGGGGCGAAGAGGTCCGGCGTGGCGGTGGCGGAGGGCGGTCGGGAGAGCGGCAGGGAAGATCGGGGCGAAGGGGGTTGCGAGGGTGGCTTGTGATGTCCGAGGCGGCGTGGGGGGTCAGATGAAAGACACCTCAGATGAAAGACACCGACACCGAGCCGAGCGCTCCGAAGCGTGCCTCCGCCTTCTGACCGGTGCCGATGAAGGGAGCGGTGGTCATGGCGCCGGGCAGGATCACGTGTCCGGCTTCCAGTTGTTTGCCGAAGGCGGCGAGGGCGTTGGCCAGCCACGCGACTGCGGTGGCCGGGTCACCCAGGACCTCCTTGCTGCTGCCGGTCGCCACCTGGTTTCCGTCGATGAGCAGGTCCGCGCTGACCGCCGCGAGGTCGGGTGAGTGCTCCACCGGGGTCCAGGAGCCGCACACCAGTCCGGCGGAGCTGGCGTTGTCCGCGACGGTGTCGACCAGGGTGATCCGCCAGTCGCGGATGCGGCTGTCGACGATTTCCAGTGCGGGCGCGACCGCCCCGGTGGCGGCCAGTACGTCAGCGGTGGTCACGTCGGGGCCGCGCAGCGGCCGGGCGAGGCGGAAGCAGATCTCGGGTTCGACGCGTGGGGCGCAGTACCGGGCGGCGCGTACCGTGCCGCCGTCGCGGTGGACCATGTCGTCCAGCAGGTGCCCGAAGTCCGGCTCGTGCACTTTGAGGAGTTGCCGCATCGGGGCTGAGGTGAGACCGACCTTGTGGCCGATCACCGTCGCTCCGGCGGCGAGGCGGCGGGCGATGTTGTCCTGCTGGACGGCGTAGGCGTCGGCGAGATCGAGGTCGGGCCACGTGGTGGAGGGCGGTTCGACGGGTGCCGTGCGGTGTTCGGCCTCGCGCAGCAGCCGGGCGGCTTCCGTGCGGCGCCGGGCAGCCGCCGGCCTCATGCCTTGTTCCTCGCCGCCATGCGTGTCGCCGCGTCGTAGATCAGTTGGGCGTGCAGTTCGAACATCGTCACCAGGTCGACGGCGTCACCGTTGATCTCCCGCTGGACGAACAGTCCGTCGGCGCCCGCGACGGCGTAGGTCGTCAGGATCTGGACGGACTCCTCGTCGAGGCCCGGGACGAGTGTTTCGGCCATCTCGGCGATCTTCGCGCGTGCGATGTCGCGGACCTGGAGGAACACCGTGCGGCCGCGCGGTTCGGTGGGGCGCCGCTCCAGCGCGAGCATCAGCCCCAGGCGGAGGAAGTCGGGGGCGTCGATGAGTGACTTCGCCACGTTCCCTGCCGCGGCGGTGACCCGCTCGAGCGGGGTGCCGGTCTCGTCGCCGGGGAGTTCGAACGCGGCGAGCCAGGTGTCGAAGCTGCGCTCGATGACGGCGGCGATCAGGTCGTCCTTGTCCTTGAAGTGCCAGTAGATCGAGCTGGCGGGCAGTCCGCACGCGGCGCTGACGGCGGCGATCGACGTGCCTTCGTACCCCCGCTCGCCGGCGATCTCCACGGCGGCGTCGAGGATGCGCTGCCGCGACTCCACTCCGTTCGCGCGCTTCTTGCGGGTCGTCTGCGGCTTCGTCATGGCAGGTGCCCCTCCTGTTGGTGCGCTTCGTGCCGGCCACTTGACCGTCCCTGGCGACAAGCCTACCGTAGCACTCGTTCCAATTGGAGTGAACGCTACAGTAAGAGCCGTGCGACATGATCGACAGTGAGGTGGCCTGATGAGTGACACCAGGGCCGGGGCAGAGGCCGAAGACAGCGCCTACGACGTGGCGGTGATCGGTTACGGGCCCACGGGCGTGACCGCGGCGAATCTGCTGGGGGCCATGGGGCTGCGCGTCGTCGTCCTGGAACGGGACGCCGCGATCTTCACCCGTGCCCGGGCCATCTCCACCGACGAGGAGGTCGTCCGCATCTGGCAGCGGATCGGCCTGGCCGAGCGGCTCAAGCAGGACATGCTGACCGAGCGGGACGTGGACTTCGTCGACGCCGACGGCCGTACGTTTCTCAGCGCGCACCCCACCCCGCGCGGGCACGGTCACCCACCGCAGATGTTCATCTACCAGCCGGCGCTGGAGCAGGTCCTGCGTGACGGCGTCGACCGCTACCCGAACGTGAAGATCCTTCTGCGCCACGAGTGCCTGCGACTGCGCCAGGACGCCGACGGGGTGGAACTGACGGTCGTCGGCACCGCCGACGACTCCGTCCACCGCCTGCGCGCCTCGTACGTGATCGCGGCCGACGGCGGATCCAGCCTCACCCGCGCCCAGCTGAACATCGGCTACGAGGGCACGACGTACGAGGACCGCTGGGTGGTGATCGACACGAAGATGCTCAAGCCCTGGCCGGACCACGACAAGCTGCGCTTCCACTGCGACCCGGCCCGTCCGGCCGTGGACTGCCCGACCCCGCTCGGTCACCACCGGTGGGAGTTCCCGATCCTGCCCGGCGACGACGAGAAGCAGCTGACGACCGAGGGCGCCGTGTACCGGCTGCTGGCCCGGTACGGCATCTCCCGCGACAGCATCGACGTCCTGCGCACCACCGTCTACAGCCACCACGTGCGCTTCGCCACCCGCTTCCGCATGGGCCGGGTCTTCCTCGCCGGCGACGCCGCCCACGCCATGCCCCCGTGGATCGGCCAGGGCATGGCCGCCGGCGTGCGCGACGTCGCCAACCTCTGCTGGAAACTCGACGCCGTGCTGGGCGGCGAACTGCCCGAGAGCGTCCTCGACAGCTACGAGGCCGAGCGCAAGCCGCACGTCAAGGAGGTCACCAAGCGGGCGGTGTTCGTCGGCCGGATCATCACCGAACGCCGTCGGCCGGTCGCCCGCGTCCGCAACGGCGCCCTGCGCGTCCTGGACCGCATACCGCACTTCGGCGACTGGACACAGGACTCGCACTGGATCCCCGTCGCCCGCTACAAAGCCGGCCTGCAGGCCCGCCCCCGCACCAAGGCGACCGGCCACCAGATTCCCCAGCCCTGGGTCACCGGCCCCGACGGCACCCGTATCCGACTCGACGACGCGCTCGGCGGCCGATGGATCCTCCTGCACGCCGGCACCGCCGTCCCCCAGCCCGCCTGGAACCTCCCCGGCGTTTCCTCCCTGACCGTCACACCCGCCGGCTCCCGGCCGGCCGAGGGCACCCTCGTCGACAGCGACGGCGTCCTGCTGCCGTGGATGACCCGGCACGGCGCGGCCACGCTCGCTCTGCGCCCCGATGCCTATGTCTACGCGGCGGCCCCCGCCGGTGCTCCGCTTCCGCCGCCGCCCCGCGGCCTCACTCCGTCCACGACTCCGCGCCCGACCGCGTCCACCGCCCAGTGAGGACACCGGCATCATGACGACGACACCGACCGGCCTGCCGACGATGCAGGAGACGACGTACGACATCGGCGGAAGGAAGATCTTTGCCGCGGAGACCGGAGACGGCCCGCCGGTCCTGCTGCTGCACGGCGGAGGCCCCGGAGCCTCCGGCGTCTCCAACTACGCGCGCAACATAACGGAGTTGGCCAAGGAATACCGGGTCATCGTGCCCGACCTGCCCGGCTACGGCCGCAGCACCAAGGGCATCGACGGCAGCGACCCCTTCGGCTACCTGGCCGACGGCATTCGCGGCCTGATCGACGAACTGGGCCTGGACAAGGCGCATCTGGTCGGCAACTCCTACGGCGGCGCCTGCGCCCTGCGCCTGGCCCTGGACACCCCGGACCGGGTCGATCGCATGGTCCTGATGGGCCCCGGCGGGATCGGCACCACCCGCGCCCTGCCCACCCCAGGCCTCAACAGCCTGCTGAACTACTACTCCGGCGACGGACCCTCGCGGCAGAAGCTGGAGAAGTTCATCCGCAACCATCTCGTCTTCAACGCCGCCGACGTCCCGGACGCCGCGATCGACGAGCGCTACCGGGCCAGCATCGATCCGGAAGTGATCGCCTCACCGCCGCTGCAACGGCCGTCCGGGCCCAACGCCCTGCGGACCGTGTGGAAGATGGACTTCACCCGTGACGCGCGCCTGTCCCGGCTGCCGGTGCCCACGCTGGTGCTGTGGGGGGCGCAGGACAGGGTCAACCGGCCGTCCGGCGGCCGGATGCTCGCCGAGCGCATGCCCAACTGCGACCTGTACCTGGTCGCCAACACCGGCCACTGGGTCCAGTTCGAACGTGCGGAGCTCTTCAACCGGCTGTGCGCCGAGTTCCTGGCGGGCCGCCGATGAACACCGCAGCGACCAACGCGGCCTCCGTCTTCGGCGCCGTCCACCTCGGCTACATCGTCATCGAGACCAACCGCTTCGCCGACTGGCGCCGCTTCGGCACCGACGCCATCGGCATGCACCACGACACCCTCTCCCGCGACCTGATGCGCTTCCGCCTCGACGACCAGGAATGCCGCTTCCTGATCAGGCGCGGCCCCGCCGAGGACGTCGTCGCCACCGGCTGGCACATCGACGACCACACCTCCTTCGAGCAGATCGAGGCCCGTATCCGCGCCCACGGCGTCCCCGTCGTCCGGGGTTCCGACGAGGAGGCCGCCCTGCGCGGCGTGGAACGCCTCCTGCGTTTCCCCGGCCCCAAGGGCATCACCCAGGAGATCTACACCACCCCGGTGATGTCGGCCGAACCGCTGCGCATGCTCGCGTCCGGATTCGTCACCGGCGACTCCGGCATGGGACACATCGCGCTGACCTCCACCAAGCCCACGCAGATCCGCGGCTACTTCAACACCGTCTTCGACGCCCGCCTGACCGACTACATCGACGAGACCATCAGCGGTGTCAAACTCAAGATCCGCTTCCTGCGCGTCAACGAACGACACCACTCCATCGCAGTGGCCGCCACCCGCGGGCTGCCCATCGACCCGATCCGCACCCGCGTCCAGCACCTCAACATCCAGGCCGCCACCCTGGACGACGTCGCCCAGAGCTACCAGCGGGTGCACGAACTCGGCTTCGACATGGCCCTGTCGGTCGGCCAGCACACCAACGACAAGGAACTCTCCTACTACGCCCGCACCCCCTCGGGCTTCGAGTGGGAAGTCGGCTGGAACCCCATCGTCGTCGACGAGAGCACCTGGGAACCCACCACCCACCAAGGCATCAGCATCTGGGGCCACCTCCCCGTCGGCCAGACCATCGTCGACAAGCTCGCCCAGTTCCGTGCCGGCGCCCGCTCCCTGGCGCACCCCGAGAACACGGTGCCCGCCCTCAGCGGTGCAGGCATCGCCGACGGCTGACCCGGGACGGTCACCCCGCCGCCCGGCGGGGTGACCGTACTCGCTCGATCCACGGCAGCGCGGCGCAACACCGCCGCCGGCCCTCTCGCCCGGTCACACATCCGTAGCACCGGGGTTTTCCACAGGCACCCGGCCTCACGGCCCGATCACGGCGAACTCTCGCGGTCCCGGCAATCCCGGAACGCCCGCGGTTCCGCTTGCCCATCCGTCGCCGTCCCGCACTGCTCGGCCCGTCCGGCACACCGCTCGCCGTGCTTCCCGTCACGGCATGCCAGAAACCGTGATGCCTCAGGCCCCGGTGAGTGACCGTCAACCTCGCGAGAGGACCCCGACTCATGTCCGTCCCGCCCCCCAGGCCCGGCAGCGGGCCCCCGCCGGACGACCGCCCCCATGAGGCTGTCGCGAGCGCCCGGCAGCAACTGCCTCGCACGCTGTCCGGCGCGCGTCGGCCGTTCCTGGCGGTCAACGGTGCCGCCTTCCTGATCACCGCATGGCTGTCCGGCACTGCCGGCGAGCTGTTCGCCACCCGTCTGACGAGCAGGATGCCCCTGGGCGTCGCGCTCGGCGCTCTGCAACTGGCCGTACTGCTGCTGACCTCATGGCGGTACGACCGCACGCTCCGTCGCCACGCCGATCCACTCGCTGACCTGATGCGGCGTCATACCGAACTCGTGCACTCACCACCGCCTCAGCCGGGCCCGGCCGAGGCCATGTCCCGATGGCCGTACCCGTCACAGGGGAGACAGCGATGACCGAGCTGTCGCTCGCCGCAGGGCTCACGCCGTTCTCGGGCAGTTCCGACGACCGGGCGATGGTGCTGACCGCCTTCATGGCATTCATCGTCCTGTCCCTTCTGCTGTGCGTTCTGGCCGGTCCGGACGGCGACACCACGGCCGACTTCTACATCGGCAACCGGTCACTGACGCCGGTGCAGAACGCGCTGGCGCTCACCGGGGACTACATTTCGGCCGCCACACTCCTGGGCGTGTCCGGCCTGGTGGCCGTGGCCGGATACGACGGCATCTCCCTGGCAGTCAGCAGCTGCCTGGCCGTCGGGGTGTTCCTGCTCCTCGCCGGTCCGCTGCGCAATGCCGGCCGCTACACCCTGGGCGACATACTCGCGCTGCGGTCGCCGGGTTCGTCGTCCCGTATCGCTGCCGCCACGGCCACCCTGGCCGTCTGCCTGCCCTTCCTCGTCCTGCAACTGGCCGGAGCCGGCAGTGCCACGGCACTGCTGCTCGGACTGACCAGTCTGGGAGCGGAACAGGTGTGCACCGTCTTCGTCGGAGTGCTGATGACCGGCTTCACGGTGCTCGGCGGCATGAGAGGGACGAGTCTCGTCCAGATCGTCAAGGTGGCCGTGGTGTTCACCACCATGGTGCTCCTCGCCCTTCTGGTCCTGCGGCACCACGACTTCGACCCGGGCGCCCTGCTGACCGCGGCCGAGCAGGGGAGCGGGCTGCACGACCGCTACTTCGAACCCGGTCACGCCGCAGGGGACAGCGCGGTCGGCCGCCTCGACTTCCTGAGCCTGCAACTGTCCGTCGTCCTGGGCGGCGCGTGCATGCCGCACGTCCTGATGAGGATCAACTCGGCCGCCGACGGCGCCACCGCCCGCCGGGCGACCCGCTACGCCGTCGCCGTCATGGCCGTCTTCTTCCTCTGCGTCGTCATCGCGGGACTCGGTGCCGCCGGTGTGGTGGGAGGCCAGAAGATCCGTGCCGTCGACAGCAGCGGCCAGACGGCCCTTCTCCTCCTGGCCGGGGAACTGGGGGGCGGCACCTCGGGACTCGCGGGCAGCGTGCTGTACACCGCTGTCGCGTGCTCCGTCTTCGTCACCGTACTGGCCGTGGTCGCCGGCATCGCACTGAGCGCCGCGGCCGCCCTGGCGCACGACGTGCACGCGCACGTGACACGCAGGGGTCGTCTGTCCGAGCGTCGGGAAGTCCGGTCGGCCAGATGGGCCGTAGGCGCCGTGGGCGGGCTCGGCATCTTCCTGGCGGCAGCGGCCCAGGGACGGAACCTGCAGTCCCTGACCTATCTCGCACTCACTCTCGCCGCCTCCACGGTCCTGCCCGCCTGCCTGTACGGACTGTTCTGGAGCCGGTACAGCCGGACCGGGCTGCTGTGGACCGTATACGGCGGTGTCCTGTGCACCTCCGCCCTGTACGTCTGCTCCCTCTCCTTCTCAGGCACGCCCGCCTCGCTCCTGCCGGGACACGATGTCCACCTCATCGGGCTCCAGTCGACCGCTGTGATCGCCGTTCCCGCGGGATTCCTGCTCGGGTGGGCGGGCAGCCTCGCCGGACAGCGCGCACGGCCCGCAGAAGAAGCCGGGACGGACCCCCGATGGCGTGAACGGGTTCTCGTCGGAGCGCGAGAGGAGTGACCTGTGCCGCGCGGCCCGGCGGTCCGACCGGGCCGTGGCACCCGCCGCGCACTCACTCACAGCAACAGACAAGGCCCCGTCGCTGAGCCCCGCTCAGTTTCCCCCGCTGGCCCCTATCCTCGCGGCCAGCGCGGGAAACTGAGCCAGCGCGTTGGACCGCTCGACGACCAGTCGCTCGGCAGGCGAGAAGGTCTCGTCCAGCTGCGGTGCGGGGTCTCCTGCCGCCGGAAACAAGGCGCTGGTGAACGGCCAGTCCGTGGCGAAGAGAATGTGCTCGGTTCCGGCCAGTTCGCGCACGGATTTCATCGCCTGGGGAGCCGGGGACAGGGCGGTGTCGTAGAAGAGCTTGCGGAAGTACGGGCTGCTGTCGTCCAGCCCGGCGGCCCCTGCCTGCTGCGCGATCGCAGGGGTGAGGGTCAGCAGGCTGGTGCGGTAGGAGATGTACGGCAGGGTGCCGCCGGCGTGCGCGGCCAGCCACCGGATGCGTGGGTACTGCTGGTAGACGCCCCTGTAGAGCATGTTGACCAGTGCGCGGGTGGTGTCGAACGTGAACTCGTACAAGAACGGCGGCAACCCGAGGTCCGGGTAGCCCTGCGGGGTCACGGGGTGGATGAACACCATGGCGCCCAGGTCGTCGAGCGCCTTCATCAGCGGTGCGAACACGGGATCACCCAGGTACTTTCCGCCGTAGCTGCTGAAGACGCCTATGCCGTCCATCTTCAGGTCCCGCATCGCCCGTCTGGCCTCG
This sequence comes from Streptomyces sp. NPDC048600, assembly GCF_055587025.1. Classification (NCBI taxonomy): domain Bacteria; kingdom Bacillati; phylum Actinomycetota; class Actinomycetes; order Kitasatosporales; family Streptomycetaceae; genus Streptomyces; species Streptomyces sp. NPDC048600. The sequence continues at coordinate 108,343 of NZ_JBVJGZ010000007.1, forward strand.
GTGACGGCGTGGGAGACGTCCTGCTCGTCGACGGTGCCGCCCAGGGGGAGGACGGCGAATCCGCCGAAGCGTCCCTTCAGGCGTGCGGACGTGCTGTGGATCAGATCCCGGCTCGTGTAGGTGTTCAGACGCTGTGCCATCGCCACCCGGTCCTTCGCGGAGGACAGGTGGGTGACGCCCGGCTCGGAGACGGAGACCACCTGGGTCGCGATGCCGTATCGGTTCATGAAGTCGACCGCGAGGGTCGGGCTCCACGCGGGGACCGGCACGCCTCCGATCTCGGTGATGCCGTGCGCCGCCAGGGACTGGCGGTAGAAGTCCGGGATCAGGTGGCAGTGCACGTCGATGCGGTCTCTGCTGCGGTGTGCCGGAGCGTCCGAGGAGGGGCTGCCGGTCGCGCTCGCCGGCTCGGTGCCGAGGGCTGCCGCGGTGGCTGCCAGCGGCAATGCCGCCTTGAGCAGTCCGCGCCGCCTCATGCCGCGTGAGTCGGGTTGTCCAGTAGCAGCCATGAAAAACACCTCACCGAAGGAGCGAAAGGAGAAGAAGGTACGTCCGCTGGAGGTCCACGCGGACACCTGGAAGCCACAGACGGCCGGCGCAGCGGCAGCCGCGCCGACGTTCTTGTAGTGATCACTACAGTGACTGGAATGATCGCTACGGTAAGAGGGGTGGAGGTGGCCGTCAAGGATCGCGGCAGTGGAGATTCGCGGACGTGGGGGACTACCCCGGTCCGCCCGCCGCCCACGGGCCGGTCGTCCGGTGCCGGCTCAGGAAGAGGTTCCGGCCACCGTTGCGCCGCCCGAGCGCAGCACGCGGGACAAGCCCAGAGCAGCTGTCCGCACGGCGGGCGCCAGTTGGGCGGGGTGGAACCGGCCGAGGGGCACGGCGACGGACAGGGCGGCCACCGCCGTCGGTCCGTCGAAGACGGGCGAGGCGATGCAGCTGACGCCGAGGGCGGCCTCCTGCTCCTCGTATGCGAGACCGGAGACCTGGATCTGCTCCACGGCGGTGCGCAGCCGCGCGGGGTCGGTGACCGAGTGCGGGGTGAGCCGGGGCAGGGGCCCGGCCAGTACCTCGTCCGTCAGGTCGGGGCCGGAGAAGGCCAGCAGCGCCTTGCCGACGCCTGTGCAGGTCAGGGGAAGCCGTCCCCCGATGCGCGAGGGCAGTGTCAGGGTCTGGTGGCCGTGGATCCGCTCGATGTAGACCACGTCGTGCCCCTCCCGAATGCCGAGGTGCACGGTCTCGTGGGTGGCCTCGAAGAGGTCCTGGAGGAACGGCAGCGCCGCCTCCCGCAGGTCGAGCCGGCGCGGTACCAGTGAGCCCAGCTCGAAGAGCTTGCCGCCGAGCCGGTAGGTCGCGCCGTGACGCTCGAGCATGCCGAGGCGCACCAGGTCGGCGCAGAGGCGGAACGCGGTCGTCTTGGCCATTCCCGTGCGAGCGGCGATTTCTGTCAGACGGAACGCACCGCCGCCCGGGCGGTAGCAGTCGAGGACGGCAGCCGCCTTGTCGAGCATGTTCCCCTGCGCGCTGTTCCGTGTCATGGAACGTATTTTGCCGCTGCTCGGACCGTACGCCTATACCTGCTCGTGGATCGACGGACGGCCGGCGCCGCCTCTCCGACAGCCCCGACACTCTCCGCACGGAGGTAACCCGCATGTTCGCTCCGCACCGCAGCACCAGTCCCCGCCGGGGGCGACCGTGAGCCCTTACCAGCACGCCGACGCCGTGACCCAGGTGGCAGCCGTCCTGGAGGAGGCCGCCCGCATCGGCGTCCCGTGCGCCCCCGTGCGCTCGCTCCTGCACGAGGCGGACATCGCAGCCGCGTACGCCGTGCAGCGCCTGCACGTGGACCGCGGGGTCTCCGTCGGGCGGCGGCTGGTGGGCCGCAAGATCGGCCTGACGTCACCCGCCGTGCAGCGGCAACTCGGCGTGGACCAGCCGGACTTCGGCGCACTGTTCGCCGACATGGCGGTGCCCGAGGGACAGCCGATCGCCCCCGGCCGACTCCTCCAGCCGAAGGTAGAGGCCGAGGTCGCCCTGGTACTGGGCACGGACCTGCCGCATCGCGACCCGACCGTCGCCGACCTGCTGCGCGCCACGTCGTTCGCGCTGCCCGCGCTGGAGATCGTCGACAGCCGCATCGCCGGCTGGGACATCACCATCGTCGACACCGTCGCCGACAACGCCTCCTGCGGTCTGTACGTCCTCGGCGGCACCCCCGTTCCCCTGGGCCGCGTCGACCTGCGGGCCGTGACGATGACCCTCACCAAGAACGGCGAGACGGTCTCCGAGGGCACCGGCGCCGACTGCCTGGGCAGCCCCCTCACCGCCGCCCTCTGGCTCGCCTCCACCCTCGCCGGGCTCGGCGACCCGCTGCGGGCCGGCGACATCGTCCTGACCGGCGCGCTCGGCCCGATGGCCGTCGCCGCCGAGGGCGACGAGTTCACCGCGCACATCGAAGGGCTCGGCACGGTCACGACCACGTTCGCGTCCGCCGCCACGGAAGGAGCCGGAGCATGAGCACGAAGGTCGCCGTCATCGGGTCGGGCAACATCGGCACCGACCTGATGATCAAAGTTCTGCGGCTCTCAGAATCCCTGGAGATCGCCGCGATGGCCGGGATCGATCCCGAATCCGACGGCCTGGCACGCGCCCGTCGCCTGAAGGTCGCCACCACCCACGAGGGCGTCGACGGCCTGGTGAAACTGGACGAGTTCGCGGACATCGAGATCGTCTTCGACGCCACCTCGGCCGGTGCGCACCGCCGCCACGACGAGGTGCTGCGCTCGCTGGGCCGCAGGGTCGTGGACCTGACGCCCGCCGCGCTCGGCCCGTATGTCGTCCCGCCGGTCAACGGCGACGACCACCTTGGCGCACCGAACGTCAACATGGTCACCTGCGGCGGCCAGGCCACCATTCCGATCGTGGCCGCCGTCGCAGCCGTGACACCCGTCCACTACGGCGAGATCGTCGCCTCGATCTCCTCCCGCTCGGCCGGCCCCGGCACCCGGGCCAACATCGACGAGTTCACCGAGACGACCTCCTCGGCCATCGAGAAGGTGGGCGGCGCCGCCCGGGGCAAGGCGATCATCGTCCTGAACCCGGCCGAACCCCCGCTGATCATGCGCGACACCGTGTACTGCCTGGTCGGCGAGTGCGACGACGCCGCGGTGACCGCCTCGGTGGAGGACATGGTCGCCCGGGTCCAGGCGTACGTGCCCGGATACCGCCTCAAGCAGAAGGTCCAGTTCGAGCGCGTCGCCGACGACGACCCCCTGCGCTCGCTGCTGCCCGCCGGCACGCGGTCCGCCGACGCCGCGAAGGTCTCGGTGTTCCTGGAGGTCGAGGGCGCCGCCCACTACCTGCCCGCCTACGCCGGCAACCTCGACATCATGACCTCGGCCGCCCTGCGCACCGCCGAACGCATGGCCGCCGCGCAGCCCCTCACGGAGGTGCTCTCCCGATGACCGCGAACCAGCCCCCCGATCTGTATGTGCAGGACGTGACCCTGCGGGACGGCATGCACGCCGTACGCCACCGCTACACCGTCGACCAGGCCCGCACCATCGCCGCCGCACTCGACGACGCCGGGGTCGCCGCGATCGAAGTCGCCCACGGCGACGGCCTGTCCGGCTCCAGCATCACCTACGGCGTCGGTGCGCACACCGACTGGGAGTGGATCGAAGCCGTCTGCGGCAGCGTCCACCACGCGGTGCCCACCACACTGCTCCTGCCCGGCATCGGCACCCTGCACGACCTGCGCCAGGCCCACACGCTCGGCATCCGCTCGGTCCGCGTGGCCACCCACTGCACCGAGGCCGACATCTCCGCCCAGCACATCGCGGCAGCCCGCGACCTGGGCATGGACGTGGCCGGGTTCCTGATGATGTCCCACATGGCCGACCCTGCTGAACTGGCCCGCCAGGCCAAGCTGATGGAGTCCTACGGAGCCCGCTGCGTCTACGTCACCGACTCCGGCGGCCGCCTGACCATGGACGGCGTCCGCGACCGCGTCCGCGCCTACCGCGATGTCCTCGACCCGGACACCGCGATCGGCATTCACGCCCACCACAACCTCGGCCTGGGTGTCGCCAACTCCGTCGTCGCCGTCGAGAACGGCGTCACCCGCGTCGACGCCTCCCTCGCCGGCCAGGGTGCCGGAGCCGGAAACTGCCCGCTGGAGGCGTTCATCGCGGTCGCCGACCTGATGGGCTGGGAGCACGGCTGTGACCTCTTCCCCCTGATGGACGCCGCCGACGACGTCGTACGCCCCCTGCAGGACCGCGAGGTCCGCGTCGACCGCGAGACCCTCACCCTCGGCTACGCGGGCGTGTACTCCAGCTTCCTGCGCCATGCCGAGGCCGCCGCTCGCCGGCACGGCCTCGACACCCGCGCGATCCTCGTCGAGGTCGGCCGGCGCGGGATGGTCGGCGGTCAGGAGGACATGATCACGGACATCGCCCTCGACCTCGCGGCGGCCGACTCGGTCGGCTGACCGGGAGCGTGCCTTCTGCGAGGCTCCGGTTCCTCAGGAACAGGGACCGGCGAGTTGAGCCGGGCCTGGACGTGCGGCGGTCGTCCGTGACGTGGTGGCCGCCTCGGCGGCTTTCCGGTCCAGCGGCGGCGGGCCGGCCCCTGCGCCCACCAGGGCTACAGCGCACATTGCCGCCAGGAGCACCCGGCCCGGCCGGGTGCCTGCGACGGCGCGACGGCTGGGATGGGCGGGGCCTCTCCTGATCGCACGGGGCGGTACCCGTCACTCAGGGCGCGGGCCCGCCGTATCCACACCTGCCGCTGGGTGTTGGATGACGGCGTCGGGGAGCATGACCAGCGCGGTCGTACCGCCGGAGTCGGAGGGGCGGAGCTGGACGCGGATGCCGTGGCGTAAGGACAGCCGACCGGCGGGGGAGGAGGCCGGGCCGTGCGCCGGAGCGCTGCGAAACAGGTGACGCCAGCACCGGGCGGTCGGGGGCCTGGTGGTGCCGGTGGACCGCATCCCTGCCGTGGCGGTCTCTTGCGTGTCGGTGGGGACCGGCGCGTGGACGCCAGTCAGGGCCGGCGACGGGGCGGCGGGTTTTCGGATGCTGAGCGTGCGACCGGGACTCGTCCAGCGGGACAGACCTCCTCCAGCGGGACAGACCTCCTCCAGCGGTAGACCGGAAGCCGGTCCCGGATACCAGATGCCGGCTCTTGTCGATTGCGGCCCATGCGGCTCGGCTACGACTCCGCACCTGCTCTGCGCCCACCCTCGGGTGGCCGCCTGGGAGGCCAGGCCTGTGACAGCGCTGTCTGGAGAAGATCGTGATCAGGGCAGCTGGATCGTCGTGCATGCGGCTCCGTGGACCGCCGGGGCGTCGCAGTCGTCGGTACCGCCGGCGTTGGACGCGACGATCTCGAGGCCCCAGGCGTCGTCTGGCGCTGAGACCGGCACGCTGACGTCCTGTTTGATCCTGCCCTTGTCATCGGGCCTCAGACTGCTGTCGTAGAGGTCTGGCGAGCCCTCGAGGGAATTCCCCTCTTCGTCGATGGCGTCGACGTACACGCCGACCTTCGCCCACGTCTCGACGCCGTCGGCCTGGATGCCGAAACTCAGCCTGAGACCGGACCTCGGCCCTTCGAGCCTGACGTCGCTGATCGTCGGCCTGCCATTCCCGCCCGCTGCCTTGGCCGCGCCGACGACCGACACGCTCAGAGCGACCATGTAGAAGATCACACCGACGACCAGCACGGCGGTTTTCCACACGTTGCCTCTCCCGGTCGGGTGGATGAGCATCGCCACGATGCTGCAGACGATCGCAAGGATGGCGCACAGAGAGGCGACGTAGATGGGCCAGGACTCGTTGTTCAGCGCCACGAACACGAGATCGCTCGTCAGCCCGAGCGCGGTCATGACCCCGGCCACCGTGACCAGGGCACCGGCCAGGATCTTGGCCACGTCGTCCAGCCGCTTCCCCACGTCCGCCTGAACCGCGTCGAACGCCGGAGCAGCTCCGTCCCCACCACTCGTCTGCCGCACCCGGCCATGCTGCTCGACGCAGGCCAGTAGGCGAGGGCATCCGCGCCAGGAAGTGCCCCAAGTGGAGGAAGGGCAGGGCCGAGTGGAAGCGGGCGCTGTGATTCGTACACGAGGGGCTCACCCGGAAGCGGCGGGCTCGATGGGGATCCTGCTTTCCTTGCGATCGAGAACCAGGGCGGCCGACTGTGTTGGACGAACCGGATGTGGCTGAGATCGCACAGGCGCTGCTGGACATCACCCGCTCACCGAACATGGCGAGGTCCATGAGTGTGGTGGTCCTTTCGACGGTGGTCGAGCCCCGTACACCCCGTTGCTCGAGGCACACGCGCACGCCGGGGGAAGGGCCCCGGGATACCGCCATGCCGACCGCTCGGCGGGTGGGAAGCGCGATGCGGAGGACCAGCAGACCTGAGGGCATCCCGCGCGCCGCCGTCGACCGGCCGCCGAGGGCGGAGCCGACACGTCGCCGGGCGGGCCTCACGGCCTGCGGTGCCATGCTCGAAGAGATCACCGCAACGCCCGGACCACCCATCGGCTGCGCCGCGCGGGACCTGCGGCACGAGTTCGGGCACGCCCTCGCCGACCGCCTGACCGGCCCTGGCTGTCCGTCAGGAGACCGGCTGGCACAACACCTTGCGAGGCGGGAAACGTCAGGCGGCCGGGGAAGCAGTACGCTCCCCGGCCGGGATGCGCTGACTGGTGCTGCCGAGCGGGGCTCAGCCGTGCAGGTGGGCGAGGATGAGGTTGGGGTCCTTCGCGGTGAGGTAGGCGGCGCTTGGGATGTGGACGGTGTTGCCGCGCAGCGCGATGGAGGTCGGGCCCTGGAGGCCGTCGGCGGCGGTCAGGACGGTGGTCCGGGTGCCGTCGGGCCGGATCAGAGCGACCTGGTTGACGGTGTTGAGGGCGGCGATCATCTGGTCGCCGTGGCCGGTGAAGGCGAAGTCGTCGATCCCGGTCAAGTCGGTGGCGGTGACCCGGGCAGTGCCTGCGCGCCCGTCGGCGAGGATCGGGATGCGGACGACGGTGCCCTTGTCGAGGTTGGTGGCCCACAGCGCCCCGTTGTGGATCTTCAGGCCGTTGGCGCCGAGGAACCCGGCGGGGGCCAGCGCCGGGTCGGTGGACCAAGCGGTGGCGGTGCCGCCGGAGGCGGGTACACGCCAGACGGTGCCCAGGGTGGAGTCGGTGACGTACAGGGTGCGGGTACGGGGGTCCATGGCCAGGCCGTTGGGCAGGCCGGTGGCGGGCAGTGCGGCGATGCGCTGCGGGCGGCCGCCCGGGCGCAGACGCCATACGCCGGTCAGGTCCGCGGTGCCGGTGGCGTACAGGAAGTACAAGGTGTCGTCCTGGGCCCGGACGATGCCGGTCGTCAGCGGGAAGCCCAGCGCCGGAGTGTGGATGCCGCCGTCGGCGGGTTCGGGCAGGGTGGCCAGGATCCGTACGCCATCGTGCCGGGAGACCGCGGCGACCTGGCGGGCCTTGGCGAGGGTGACGTACGCCGTGCCGTCCGGGCCCAGGACGATGTTCTCCGGCGTCTGGCCCTTGGCCAGATCGAAGTGCACGGTGGTACGCACGCACCTGAGCGGGTCGGAGGCGGCCGACGACGGTGCCGGAGTGGCCATTGCGATCGCGGCGGCCAGGACGGCGGCCGACAGGGCGGACTTGGAGAGCTTGGTGAACACGCGATTCCTTCGCTGCTTTCGGGCATGCGGCAGCGCCACGCCGACGCATGAGAGGGAGGGATGCCGGCCGGCCCCAGCGCGAGCGGGTGCCGACCGGAGGGAGGGGTACGGGGTCAGCCGCTGCTGAGCCGACTGTCCGAACGTTCGGGTACGGCCCGGATGGTGGCTTGGGCGAGGAGCCCCAGGGCGGCTCGCGAGGGCGAGCCCGCAGCGGTGGTGGCGACGACGACGCTGGGGCCCGCTCCCTGGTCAAGGGTCTGCTGCGTCACGGTCAGTGAGCCGACCAGCGGGTGCCGCATCTCGTACTCGGCGACCGCGCTGGCCTTGACCCGGTGGTCGGCCCACATGGAGGCGAAGTCCTCGCTCTTTGCGCTCAGTTCACCCAGCAGCATGTGGAGTGCGGCGTCCTGCGGGTGCCGGCCCGCCACCAGTCGCAGGTTCCCCACCACCGCCCTGGCCTTGCCCGGCCAGTCCGCGTAAAGGTCTTGGGTATGGGTGTCGAGGAACACCAGCCTGGCCATGTTGGGACGCTGCGCCGGTATGTCGGGGGCACCGGGGTCGAGGTGCCCGGCGAACAGTGCGTGGCCCAGCCGGTTCCACGCCAGGACGTCACTGCGCCGTCCGATCACGATCGCGGGAACGTCCCCGAGCGCGTCGAGCAGTTGGGCGGTCGCCTCCGTCACGCGCTCGGGTGCGGGGCGCCGCCGGCTGTGCGGCCTGGGCGGCCGGGCCAGGTCGTGCAGGTGACGGTGCTCGGACTCGTCCAGGCGCAGGGCCCGGGCGATCGCGTCCAGCACCTCGGGCGAGGCGCCCGGCGAGTGCCCCTGCTCCAGGCGGGCGTAGTAGGAGGCACTCACCCCTGCCAGCAGCGCCAGCTCCTCCCGGCGAAGCCCCGGCACGCGTCGGCGCCCCCCGTAGGTGGGCACGCCGGCCTCTTCGGGTTGCAGCCGGGAGCGCCGCGTCCGCAGGAAGTCCCCGAGCTCTGATGTCCCGTTCATGGCACCGAGTATGTGCCGACCCGCGACGCAGAGCCTCTCCCTGCCGGGGATAGGCACCGCCGGGAGTGGCTCCCCGGCCCCAGCGGCGATGAGCTGAGCAGACGGTGGCCCTCAGCGCGGCCAGTACGGTGCGGCCCGGCGCCCCTGCTGTGAACTCCATCGCCGCAGCAGTGGAATCAGCGCCATGATGCAGCACTTGCCGTCGTTGTCGGCGCGTACCGCCGACAGCGCGTAGGTGACCGTCAGATGATCATCACCGACCAGAACGCCAGGGACACCATCCCGTACCCGTTGTCCGTGGTGAGGGCCAAGGCGCACGCGAAAACCTGCCGGGACCGCCGTCGGGATTCGCGAACCCGAGCCATCCCTGCGGGCGTTCGCGGTGCCGCTCCGGCGCCGAGGCTCGTCGAAGCCGGCTGTGGTGCCGCGGCGCAGGAACAGCATCTCGGCACCCGCCTGCGGAGTACCCTTCGGCCCTCCTGCTGCCCCTGCGGGCTTGCGGCAACACCCTGGGCCTCGTCCAGTACACGTGGGCCCGGAACTCACCGCGAGCAGACGCGGCGAGGTCTGCTACAGCTCCGCGGAGCAGGTGCGGCTTCCCTCCGTTGGGCCGGATCGACTCCCGGCCGTCACTGCGCGGTGCGCGACAGGCTCTCGATCACTTCGCGAGTCGTGCACTCGCCGGATTCGACGGCGCCTTCGATGTATCGGGCATGCTCGCTCGCGGTCTCACTCCCCGCCCAGTGGAAGGCACCGACCGGCTGGGACGGCACGAGGAGGTATCCGTCGGTGGTCCCTGGAGCCCGCGAGTGCCGCGTAACCACCGCCGACGTGTTCGTCGAGGTGCCACGATTTGTCGTGCCGGCCGGCGGGGGTGAGAGCTTCGAAGTCGTGGATCTCCTTCAGGTCTGAAAAGCCCTTGGCCGACGGCGAAGGCAGAGCTTCGGAGGACAGCGACGGCATCCGCTGCGTGGTCGGGCAGGTGGAAACGGGCGTGCTTTGGCGCCCGGCAGGCCGGTGATGAGCCGGCGCTCAGTCGGGTCGTCAGAGGTCGAGCCGGGGGAGCTGGTCGGGGGTGAGGTCGTCGCGAAGGCGGAGCAGGCGTACGGGGTGGCGGTGGATCCCGGAGGCGACGGCGGTGTCGGCGATGTATTCGGCGACCTGGTCCGGCTGGACGGGGTGATGGTCGAGCGTGCTGCGGGTGCCCCATGAGGCGGTGAACCGCACATCGTCCCAGGGGTGTTGGGGGCCGGCCGGGGTGAGGCGGCGGGCGAGGTCACGGCTGTCGGTGGGGGCGAGCGGGGTGGTCCGGGCGACGAGTTTCAGGGTGCCGGCCGTGCTGTAGCGGCCGAGCAGCAGGGTGGCGGGTGCGGCGCAGGACCCGGTGACGGCGCCGATGACGGCTTCGGCGGTGATCCGGGAGCGGACCTTGATCCAGGCGCGGTGGCGGGGCTGGTAGGTCTGGCCGAGACCCTTCACCACGACGCCTTCGACGCCGACGCTGCCCCAGGCCGGGTCCAGCCATTCCTGCGCGGTTGCCCGGTCGCGGGTGGCGGGGCACAGCGTGAACGGCGCGCCGAGCACGCCGCGCGCGAAGAGGTCCTCGAGGATCGCGCGGCGCTCTTGGTACGGGAGCTCCAGCAGCCCGCTGCCCCCCAGTTCCAGGACGTCGAACACGATCAGGTAGGCGGGGTGTTCGGCGGCGGCCTGCACGGCGGTGTGGCCGCGGCGCCGCGCACGCACTTGCAGGGCGGCGAAGTCGAGGCAGCCTTCAAGGGGGACGACGAGTTCGCCGTCCAGGACCAGGTCCTCGCCGACGCCTGCCGCGGCGCGGGCGATTTCGGGGAAGGCCGGGGCCAGGTCGGCGCCGTTGCGGGACTGCACCAGCACGATGTCGCTGCGCGCGAAGACGATCGCCCGGAACCCGTCGGCTTTCTGCTCGAACTGCAGGCTGCCGGGCAGGGCCCCGTCCGGCGGTAGCTGGTGTCGGGTCTCGGCGAGCATCGGCTCGATGGGCGGGGTGAGGTTCACGCTCTCATGTCTACGCCGAGCACGGCCCGGCTGCTGCGCGCGACACGAGCGCCGCAGCCGGTGTCCCCGTTCTGCCTGCGCGGATGCGGCCCTCGTCGGCGACGGGCAGCGGTGTCGGCACCGCCCTTCAGCCTTCCGCCGTGGCCGACTACCCGTGCAGGGGTGGCGGGCCGTGATATGCGTGGCGGGATTGCTGCAGGGCTGGCGTGAGGAGTGGCTGAATCCGGGGCTGGACGTCCACACGTGGCCGGGGTGGACGGTGACTACGCCGACCTCCAGCAGCACCATACGATGGACGAACCGGAGGGGTAGGCCAAGGCGCAGCAGGAGCCGCTCGACCACGCGCTGGACGAGTCGGGCTGGTTGTGCGCGGCTGGTCGGCCGACTGGGACAAGGCCTTGGTCGGGCTGTGGCGAGAGCGGGTCCCGGCGCTGTCCGATGTTGGGGTCGGTTCGGGCAGATGAGCGAGCCCCTGTCTCGTCGCGCTCGTCCGTTCCGGAGCCGGCTTCGAACGCGGCCATCTTGCCGAGTGCGGGAGACTGGCGGCCTGATGAAGACCCCGAATCCGCTGACCGACGAAGAACTGTCGGAGATCGAGGAGCGCGCCGAGGCCGTGACTCCTGGCCCGTGGCATGTTCGGCAGCTCGACGACGACTACGGCATGAGCCTCGTCGCCGTCAGCACGGCCCCCGACACCGGACTCGGGGAACGCTGGCCAGGCTTTGACCACCGCACGATCGTGGCTGCCACGCTCGTCCAACAGCCGCGCTACGTGGACGTGGCCGACGAACGACGGGATGAGAACGCCCGCTTCATCGCCGGCGCCCGCCAGGACATCCCCCGTCTCATCGCCGAGATCCACCGCCGTCGCCCGCTACTCGGAGGTCAGGATCAGAAACCCGCCGACGGCTGTTCGCCGTGTGCCGGATGACGTCACCCGCGACGGGGCCCGTGAGGACGTGAGCGAGGCCGCGGTTGACGGCGAAGCGGATGTTGCGTCCCCAGCCGCGGGTCTCGGCGAGCTGGCGGGCGAGGTACTTCGCCCAGGCCGGGGTGTGGGCTGGTCGGCTCGGCGTCGGCCAGGGCGAGTCGGCTGTAGTCGCGGGGGACCTGGGCGGACAGCGGGAGCTGCCGCCACCTGGGATCCGGGCGCCAGGCCGGTGCAGGAGGCTGCTTGCGCGGGGCTCCTCGCCGTTTCGGCGCGTCCGAGCCGCGAGGGCACGCTCCGTCTCCGGGCCCGGATCCGAGGTGGCTGCCTGGCCGGTGGATCCGTTCGAAGAGGACCTCGGCCGGTACCGGCTTGGTGAAGCGGCCGGTGAGCTGCTTGCCGTTGACGGTCAGCACCTCCGACGGCACTCCGTAGGCGGTCATGGCCTCGGCGAAGGCGGTGCGCACCGTCCGCCGGACGGCTCGGCAACCAGGCTGGCGATCACGATGAAACCGAGAGTGGTCGTCGAAGTGGGCGTGGGCAGAGGCTGGAACCTGGTGTCGGGTCCGGGTTCAAGCCCTGCCGCGCGATTCGTGTCACCCTCTCCGCGTGGGCTCCAGCCGCACTCCGCACCCGCCGTGGCCGGCCCGGTCTGCTGGGTGCCTTCCGCGGGGCAGCAGATCGACGCACTGCGCGGCGACCCGCCTCTCGGTGTCGGCGGCACGTCTGCCGCCTCGGTTGTGTCCGGCGGTGCGGGATCTGCCGAATCCGTTGGTGTTCCTGTCTGCCAAGGGCTCACGAACCTCGACACCCAATCAGAAGGGACGGCAGCAGACCCGGGCGATGCTTTTGCGCCAGGTCTGCTGACCCTGGTGCGGTTCCAGGCTGAACGTTCGGTAGGCAAACTCGTGGCCCAAGTCCACTACACAGGATGAGGTTTAGGCCTTAGCCTCAGCACTCCCGCATGTTACTTGCCAGTTAACCCATCGGTGATGGGCACCTTCGGGGCCGGAGGACGATATGAGTTCCCTGCAGCACCCTCTCGAAAGCCGCCCGAACTCCGTGGCGCACCTGTTCCTGTCACGAGCTGAGGCCACTCCCGAGCGGGAGGCCTATAGGTATCCCGTGGCGGTCGACGGCGGCGAGGAGTGGCGTTCGCTGACGTGGGCGCAGACGGCCGAGCGGGTGAAGGCGATCGCCGCCGGACTGCTCGCCCTGGGTGTGCGGGGCGAGGAGCGGGTGGCCATCTCGTCCTCTACGCGGCTGGAGTGGATCCTCGCCGACATGGGCGTGATGTGCGCGGGCGCGGCGGCGACTGCCGTCTACCCGAGCACCAACGGCGACGAGACGGCGTACATCCTCGCCGACTCCGACAGCCGCGCGGTCTTCGTCGAGAACGCCGAGCAGTTGGCCAAGGTCGCAGCGCACAAGGGTGAGCTGCCCGGCCTCAGACACGCGATCCTCTTCGACCCCGCACCCGATGCGGCCGAGATCGAGGGACTGGACGTGCTCACTCTCGCCGACCTGGAGAGTCGCGGCATCGAGCACCTGGTGAAGCACCCGGACGCCGTCGAGACGACGGTCCAGGGCATAGCCCCCGAGCAGCTCGCCACGCTGATCTACACCTCCGGCACGACGGGCCGCCCGAAGGGCGTGCGCCTGGTGCACGACTGCTGGTCGTACCAGGCAGTCGCCCAGGAGGCCACGGGTCTCGTCGTTGCCGACGACGTGCAGTTTCTGTGGCTGCCGCTGTCCCACGTCTTCGGCAAGGCGCTGATCTCCGGCCAGGTGCAGTCGGGCCATGTCATGGCCGTGGACGGCCGGATCGATCGCATCATCACCAACCTGCCCGTCGTCCGGCCGACCATCATGGCGTCCGCGCCACGGATCTTCGAGAAGGTCTACAACGGCATCGCCTCCCGGGCGCGCGCCGAGGGCGGAGCCAAGTACAAGATATTTCTGTGGGCGGCGAAGGTCGCCCGCGACTACGCCCGGACCGGCCAGGAGCAGTTGGTCGCCACAGGCCGGCGTACGGTACCGCTGTCCCTCACCGTCCAGCACGCCGTCGCCGACAAGCTGGTCTACGGCAAGATCCGTGCGGCCTTCGGAGGCTCGCTGCGCGGCAGTGCCTCGGGCAGCGCAGCGCTCGCCCCGGACATCGGCTACTTCTTCGCCGGCGCCGGCGTAAACGTCCTGGAGGGCTACGGCCTCACGGAGACCAGCGCGGGCTGCACCGTCAATCCGGCCGACGACTGCCGCGTGGGCACGGTCGGCAAGCCGCTGCCCGGCACCGAGGTCCGCATCGCCGAGGACGGCGAGATCCTCCTGCGCGGTCCTGGCGTCATGCGCGGCTACCACAACCTCCCGGACAAGACCGCCGAGGTCCTGGACAGCGACGGCTGGTTCCGCACCGGGGACATCGGCGAGGTCGACAAGGACGGCTACGTCCGGATCACCGACCGCAAGAAGGACCTGTTCAAGACCTCCGGCGGCAAGTACGTGGCCCCCACCGAGATCGAAGGCCGCTTCAAGGCCGTCTGCCCGTTCGCCAGCAACATCCTGGTCATCGGCAACGACCGGAACTACTGCACCGCCCTGATCGCCCTGGACGAGAGCGTGATCATGCCCTGGGCGGCCTCGAACGGCCTCGCCGGCCGCACTTACGCCGAGGTCGTCGCCTCCTCGGAGGTGCACGCCCTGATCGAGGGCTTCGTCCAGCGGGTCAACGAAGGCCTTCAGCGCTGGCAGACCCTCAAGAAGTTCGCCGTTCTGCCCCGGGACCTCGACGTGGAGCACGGAGAACTCACGCCCAGCCTCAAGGTCAAACGCCCCTTCGTCGAGCGCGAGTACGCCGACCTCGTCGCGGCCATGTACGAGGGCTCTCGCGAAGCCTGACCTCCACCCCGGTCCGGTACGGCGCATTCCGTACCGGACGGGGCACTGTGTGCTGCCTGCTTGGCTTCGTCCGCTTTCACCAACTGGCACTGTGGCCGGGCTTGGTGGGGAGGGCGGCTGTCGACCGGCGGTGGGCTGTGAACAGGCAACGGCTTCGAGGATCGTATGGACTGACGCGTGCACTTGGGATGTGCGCATCTCGAGGAGGTCCTCAGCGAAGGCTTTCCGGAGTCCATCGCTGCCGACCGGCTGGTCAAGCAGTGCATGGGCAGGGTCGGAGAGTGGTTCGCCGGCCTGAACCTCATACTGGTGGACGACCATGATGATGTGACCGAGGCCTCTGGCCGGGGTGTGCCCATTTCCTGGGCTGGGCTGGGCTGCGTCCTCCCTACTGGGCGCACCCAGGCGTCTGTTCGTGTCGTCGAGGGCCGTGAGCAAGGTCGCTCGCACCCAGGTGATGGCGCATCTATGCTCGCCCGGCGTCGGGGCGAGGTCATCTCCTCTGGACGCCGGGGTCAGTCTGCGTCGGCGCACCAGATGAGCGGCGGCGGTCCGCGCAGGAGTTGGTGTGCCTGCGGGCCGGGGTCCTCAGCTCGCCGAGCAGGGCCTGCGGGGCGACCGCCTGTCGGATCCCGGCCGGCTAGCCCTTTCGGGCGTGGGGCCTGTGGGCCGCTGGCGGGTCATGTGAGGCCGTCGGGGGCTGCCCTGAGCGCGGGCGATGTCGCGCAGCGCCTGTTCCAGAAGCTGAGTGGCCTGCCAGGGCCTGTGTCGAAAGTGCCTGGTGTGGACAGTGGAGGGCCCATCCGGTGATCCAGAATGATCGGATGATCACGCTTGAGACTTCCCGTTTGATCCTGCGCCGCTGGCGCGAGGAAGACGTCGCGCCCATGGCTGCCATCAATGCCGACCCCCAGGTCATGCGGTGGATCCGTGACGGCAGCGTCCGTGACGAAGCGCACACCCGCGGCGGGATCCAGGCATGGGAGAGCGAGTGGGAGTCGCAGGGCTTCGGCCTGTTCGCCGTGGAAATCCGGTCCACTGGCGAGCTGGCTGGGTTCACCGGCCTTTCGGTGCCCCACTTCTTGCCGGAGGTGCTCCCGGCGGTCGAGGTCGGCTGGCGGCTGGGACGTTCCCACTGGGGGCAGGGTCTTGCCACTGAGGCCGCTGCAGCCGCTGTACGGTTCGGGTTCGAGGAGCGGGGGTTGGAGCGGGTCGTCAGCATCACTCAAGTGGGCAACGACGCCTCCGAACGGATCATGACCAAACTGGGAATGCATCCGGTCCGTGAGACCGTCAACGCCACCGGCGGTCGGCGAGTCCGGGTGTTCGAGTTGTCATCGGACCAGTACGTCACCACCACTCGTTGATGGCGTTCGTCGGACACGCTCCAAGGCCCCGAGCGACGCTTCCCGGGGCCTCTTCTCGCTCGACGCAGCCTGCCGGCCGACGGCTTGCGCCGTCGGCCGGCTCGGGCCGGTTCCAGAGGCCGGCGCTGACTGGTGATCTACTCGGTGTGCAGCGCCGAGGCGATGGTCATCCGGGCCGCTGACCGGGCCGGGACCAGGGCGCCGAGGACTGCGATCGCCACACCCGCCAGGAGCATCGCGGCCAGCTCCGGCGCGTGCCACACGTCCTTCATGTGGGCGGGGAAGTCGACCACCGCGACGTTGTCCACGACGAGGCGGTGCGCCACGATCCCGAGCGGGATGCCCAGCAGCCCGCCGAACGCGCCCAGCCCGGCGGCCGAGGTCACCGTCATCACCACCACCTGCCGGGGGGTCATCCCGATCGACTTGAGCATGCCCAGGTCCCGGCGCCGCTCACGGGTGTTCAGGAGAACGGTGTTGAAGACACCGAGCGACGCGACGAGCGTCAGCAGAACCGTGAACACCGTCGAGAAGGTGATGACGGTGGCGGTGCCGGCGTTGCCGGAGTCCACAACCGAGGCGCGCAGGCCCGGGTCGAGCGCCGCGACCGCCTCGGCGTAGGCGCGCGCGTCGGCGCCAAGGGCGAGCCGCACCGTGTATTCGGTGGCGTGGGCGTCCGGTGCGAGCTGGGCGAAACTGTCCCAAGCGGCCTCCAGGGCCCGGGCGTCGCCCTCCAGGAGCTGACCGACGACGGTCGCAGTGATCTTCCTGCCGTTCAGCTCCAGCGTGACCCGGTCACCCAGCTTCAGCCCGCGCTGGGTCAGGAACGCCGGCCCAGCCACGATCTCGCCCGCCGCGGCCGGCGCCCGGCCCTTGACGATGGTGTGCTCGTACAACGAATCGTCGCCGCGGTAGAAGTCGGCGAAGACAGGCTGGGTCTGCCCGGTCATGTTCACCTGCGACAGCGCGCGGGCCCGTACCCCCGCCGCGCCCGGCAGGGACCGCAGCCGTTTCTCGATCTGCGGGTCACCGAGCCGGGGCGGGGTCCGCTCGTTACCCGGCCCTCTGGTCGTCACGGGCGGGAGGACGGAGCCGCCACGCGCAAGGGCGTCGAGGTCGATGGTCGGTGAACTTCCCGACGACTACAAGCACCACGGCGTCAGGGTACGGCAGATGAAGGTGGGTCAGGAGGTGGATACCTCGTGTTCGACGGGGAGTTGATGTTGAAGGAGTTCGTGGACGTCTACGACCTGCTGAATTGATCCCAGGTCAGGCCGACCGACAGGCCCTCGGGGCGAGAACCCTGGCTTTCTCGCCAACGTGCGCACCAGCGCATGCCAGTCGGCATTCGCGCAGCCCGCGGAGGTCAGAGCTGGAACTCCGCAGGGGACAGTCCCAGGGTTGCGCATGCCTCCCGGAGGATCATCTGCTCGGCCTGCGAGAAGTGCCCGTCGGCACCGGCGATGACGATGCCGGTCTGGACGACCGCCCGGGCCTCGGTCGGCTTCTTGGCGGCCTTGGCGACGTCCTGCAGAGCTTCGGCCTTGCCCTGGGCGAAGTTCCGCGTGAGCTGGTCGACATGCTTGTGGAAGCGCTGGCGCAGCTGCTCCGGCGGGAAGTTCTGGAGCACCTCGTTGCCGAGGATCAGCGATTCCATCTGCTGGATCTCGTTCGCGTCGACCTGGCCGTCGGCCGCCGCGACCAGCGCGCACATTGCCATGCTCGCGTCCCGGTAGGCGCCGCTCTTCAGTTCGGTCTTGATCGATCCGAGCTGGGTCTTGAGCAGACCCACGAGCGGCGCGCGGGAGCCGCCGCGCGAGCCGCCGTGCGGGGCAGTGCCGTGCGGGGCAGCGCCCTGCCGGCCCTGTACTTGCTGCTGCAAGCTCTTGGCCTGGTCCTTGAGCCGGTCGAACAGTGCCATCGATGTCACCTCGGTGCTCGAGCTGTCTGATCTCTCTCTGTGAACGCCCAGCCTGCCGGAAACGTTCCACCACACAGGCGACCGGGCTGCCGTCAGATCGTGCATGATGCGGTGCAGCCCGGGCGGCGTTGTGCCTGAGTCTTTCGCTTGGCGGATGAGTAGTCGTGTTGGCGGGCGCAGGACTCTCACTTCCGTGACATGAGATCCGATGTCACGGAAGACGGCAGGGAGGGGTTGGCCGCTGCCTCCTTTCACCACTTGCCAGTCTGCGTCGGCGAGCGGAGCGTCGATGGACTGAGGACACGCGCCTGATCGTGGTCCGCGGCGACAACGCCTCGGGGAAGTCGTCCGTCGCGACAGGGCTGCGGGAGAGGTTCCAGCGGCGAAGTCTGCGCCGCCGCACATGACTTGGGCTGGATCGGTGACGGCGAAGGTGACCGCGCCGCAGACGATGATCAGCCGGGACCGCACGACGAGGACGAAGGAGCCGTACCTGTCCAGCGCCCCGCAGAGCGTGCGCGGCATGAAGACGCGGGTGACCCTGCAGAGGCCGCCCGCTGGATGTGAGACAGTGGGGCGAAGGGAGAGCTGCCCCTCACTTGCGCCGGGCATGGTGTGCCTCAGTACGGGATCGGGGGACGCAAGGGAGCTGGCGAAGGCGGCGACGAAGTCGTGAGGGGCGCTCGCGGAGAACCACAGCCCACAGGAAGCCACGCGCAATGAGGGGTTCGCACCAGGCGAGCCAGCCGGTCGGCTCCGCTGCAGGAGCGAGCGCGAGCGTCCCCGCCCTGAAGGAGCTCGGGCAGCGGGGCCAGGGCCATACTCGCGGTGAGCAGAGGATCAGAGACGACGCCCGGATTGTCTGTGTCACGGCCCCAGCCCTGAGCCGCCAGCGCCTCGAAGACGGCGTACAGGCCCGTGTGCCCGTACGCCGGATCCGGGCGGGCCTCCAGGGCAAGCAGGTAGTCGGCGACTGCTTCGGGGGCACCCCGGTCGAGGGCACGCCGCCTGCTCGCGACCCTCGACGGCGACAGCGGACAATTACGGCAGGGGGCCGACTGGAACGCGGTCAGGGGCGAGGACTGACCGCCACCGACCGGCCCCGAAAACCTGCGCGCGCCGGGCTCACGAGGTGGGCGGTTCGGCCGGCGCTCCGAGCGCGGCGGACACATGGCGCCAGATGACGCCGACCGCGGAGTCCGGGGTGACCGTCGGATCGCGCAGCATGAGGCGGATGCCGTAACCGTCGCTCAGCGACAGCACCAGCGTGCTGAGGTCGTCCACGTCGGTCGGTGTGAACTCGCCGGAGGCGATGCCCCGCCGTATCGCGTCGGACACCCAGCCGTGCAGCTGGGCGTACAGGTCCACGGCGTAGACCCGGGTGGCCTCGTCGCGCAGTGCCCGCACCCAGAGCTCCTGCCACAGCCGCCAGTCCTGGTGGAGCTGGGCGTCGGTCGGCAGCAGGCTGCGCACGATGCGGGCCAGGACGACCGCCGCCGGGGCCGTCTCCGCGTCACGCTCGACGTCGACGGCTGTATTGGCGAAGGAGTGGGTCATCGCCTCGGTGAACAGCTTCTCGCGCGTGTCGAAGTGGTAGTGCAGCAGCGCCGTCGAGACCCCGGCCCGTTCCGCGACCATCCGCATCCGGATCTTCTCGAACCCGATGTCGGCGATGACCTCGCACGCCGCGGTGAGGATGCGCTCGCGTGTGCCTGCCGTGCCCACCTTGGTCGGCATGTCGCGGCTCCCCTCGTCCGATGCTCGTCCGTCGTGACCATCTTCCCTCACGGAGGTCACGCCGGTGCCGGTGCCTGTCGTGAAGCCTCGTCGTCGTAGGCGTGGAAGCCGCGGCCCGACTTGCGGCCGAGGAGTCCGGCCTCCACCATGCGCGACAGCAGCGGCGGTGGTGAGTACTGCGGTTCGCGGAACTCGGCGTACAGCGACTCGGCGATGGCCCGTGTGGTGTCCAGGCCGATCAGGTCGGTCAGGGCGAGCGGGCCGAGCGGGTGCGCGCAGCCGAGGACCATGCCGCGGTCGACGTCCTCGACGGTCGCGCTGCCCGACTCCACCATGCGGATCGCGGCCAGGAGGTAGGGCACGAGCAGCGCGTTGACGACGAAGCCGGCCCTGTCCCGGGTCCGGACGACCTCCTTGCCGAGGGTGCCGGTCACGAACTGCTCGGCCCGTGCGGCGGTGTCGGGTGAGGTGAGCAGCGACGGGACGAGCTCGACGAGCCGCAGGACCGGCACGGGGTTGAAGAAGTGCACGCCGACCACGCGGTCGGGGCGGCTCGTCGTGGCGGCCAGCCGGATCACCGGGATCGACGAGGTGTTGGTGGCGAGGATGGTGTGGTCACCGGTGACCACCGTGTCGAGGCGGGTGAAGACGTCGACCTTGAGGTTCTCGTCCTCGGCCACCGCCTCGATCACCAGGTCGTGGTCGTGCAGGGCCGCCAGTTCGTCGACGACGGTGATCCGGGCCGCGGCGGCCTCCCGTCGTGACTCACTGAGCCTGCCGTGTGCGGCGGCCCGGTCGAGTGAGCGGGCGAGGGGGGGGGGGGAGGGGGGGGGCCCCCCCCCCCCCCCCCCCCCCACCGCGCCCGATACATCCCCCCACGTGCCAAACCCCCCCATTCCTCCGGCCCCCCACCCACCCCCACCCAACCCCCCCCCCCC
>NZ_JBVJGZ010000007.1:128862-225531 GCF_055587025.1 Streptomyces sp. NPDC048600
CCAACGCGCCCTGCCGGGTTGAGGCGTCTGGGGGGGGGGAGGAGACGGGAAAGATCCCCCCCCCCCCCCCCCCCCCCCCCCCCCGCTCCACGACGGTGACCGGTACGTCGGCCCGTGCGCAGACCTCGGCGATTCCGGCGCCCATCAGCCCGCAGCCGACGACTCCCACGCGCTTGATGTCGGTCATCCGTCTCCCTTTCCTTGAGGTCTGCGTCGGCGCACGTCAGGCGGTGGGCAGGTCCAGAACCCCCGAGCCGCGCTTGATCAGCTCGTTGGCGATGATCAGCCGCTGGATCTCGGAGGTGCCCTCCCAGATCCGGTCTACGCGTAGTTCCCGGTAGAGCCGCTCGACGGCGTAGGCACGGTCGTAGCCGCGGCCGCCGTGGATCTGCAGACAGCGGTCGATCACCCGGCCGGACGCCTCGCTCGCGGCGAGCTTGGCGATGGCCGCCTTGGCGTGCAGGGTCTTGCGGTCCTCGGCCGGGGAATTGTCGACCTCCCAGGCGACCTGGTGGGTGTAGGCACGGTTGACGGCGATGTCGACGGCGCAGTCGGCGAGCATGCCCTGGATCAGCTGATAGGAGGCGATGGGTGCACCGAACTGCTCGCGTTCCACGGCCCAGTCCCGGGACAGCTCCAGGGCCCGCTCGGCGGCGCCCGTGGTGCGGGCGGCGATCATCAGGCGCTCCTCGGTGAACCAGGAGCGGGTGATGTCGTAGCCCTCGCCGATGCCGCCGAGGACGGCGTCCTCGCCCACCTGGACGTCGGTGAAGGTGAACTCGGGGTGCTCGTACACGAAGGTGTGCATGAAGCGCGGGACCCGGGTCATCTCGATGCCGGGGGTGTCCTTGTCGACGAGGAACAGGGTCGGTGCGCGCTCCGGTCCTGCCGCGGCGAGCACGATCATGAAGTCGGCGTGGTCGCCGACGGTGACGAACCACTTCTCGCCGTTGAGCACCCAGCCCAGGTCGTTCTTCGAAGCGGTGGTGGCGAGGTTCTGTGGGTCGGAGCCCGCGCCGGGCTCGGTGACGGCGTAGCAGTCGCGCCGCTCGCCCTTGATCACCGGGACGAGGAAGCGCTCGCGCTGCTCGGGGGTGCAGAACCGCAGCGCGTTCGCCGGCCGCCACACCATGTCCCACAGGGCGCCGGTCAGCCGGCCCAGCTCCTCCTGCACGGTGACCTGCTCGGCGATGGTGAGGCCGGCGCCGCCCCATTCGGCGGGCATGTTGACGGCCTGGAGTCCGGCGTCCAGCACGGCGTCGCGGATCTTGGTGTGCGCGTCGGCGGGCAGGCCGTTGTCCTCCTCGCACCGGGTCTCGTAGCCGGCGATGAAGTCGGTGAGGGCCCGTGCGTCGCTCTTGAGCTGAACCTGGCGCGGGGTGAGGCGGAAGTCCATGGAAGTCCTCGCTGTGTGATGCGGAAAGAGGGGGGTGTCAGTGCGTGGGCAGGGCCAGGACGCCCGAGCCGCGCTTGATGAGCTCGTTGGCGATGATCAGCCGCTGGATCTCGGAGGTGCCCTCCCAGATCCGGTCGACGCGCAGCTCGCGGTACATGCGCTCGACGGGGTAGGTGCGGTCGTAGCCGCGGCCGCCGAAGATCTGCAGACAGCGGTCGGCGACCCGGCCGGCGGCCTCGCTGGCGGCGAGCTTGGCGGTGGAGGCCTTGGCGTGCAGGGTCTTGCGGTCGGTGCCTGGCCGGTCGGCCTCCCAGGCGACCTGGTGGGTGTAGGCGCGGTTGACGGCGATGTCGACGGCGCAGTCGGCGAGCATGCCCTGGATCAGCTGGTACGAGGCGATGGGTGCACCGAACTGCTCGCGCTCCACGGCCCAGTCCCGGGCGAGCTGGAGGGCGCGTTCGGCGGCGCCGACGGTGCGGGCGGCGATCATCAGGCGTTCGTCGGTGAACCACTCCTTGGTCAGCTCGTAGCCGTTGCCGACGCCGCCGAGCACGTCCTCGTCGGCGACGAAGACGTCGGTGAAGGTGAACTCGGGGTGCCCGTTGACCGCGGAGTGCATGAAGTGCGGCACGCGGGTCATCTCAACGCCGGGCGCGGCCTTGTCGACGAAGAACAGCGTGGGCAGCTTCTCGGGACCGGCGTCCGCCTGCACCAGCAGGAAGTCTGCGATGTCGCCGCAGGTGACGAACCACTTCTCGCCGTTGAGCAGCCAGCCGCCGTCGGTGCGGGCGGCCGTGGAGGTGCCGGCGGACGGGTCGGAGCCCGCGCCGGGCTCGGTGACGGCGAACGCGTCGAACTTCTCGGCGCGGATCACCGGCAGCAGGTACTTCTCGCGCTGCCGCTCGTCGCCGTGGGCGAGGACGTTGGCGGGCCGCCAGGGGATGTCCCAGAGGCAGTTGGTGACCTTGCCGAACTCCTCTTCCACGATGACCTGGTCGAGCAGGCTCAGGCCCGCGCCGCCCCACTCGGCGGGCATGTTGATGGCGTAGACCCCGGCGTCCATCGCGGCGCGGGTCAGTTCGGTGACGAGCTCCTGCGGCAGGGGCCCGCCGGCCTGCTCGGACTGGCCCTCGTAGCGCATCAGCAGGCGGGCGTACTCGGCGGCGCGACGCTTCAGGTCGGCCTGCTCGGGGGTGTAGCGCATGTCCATGGAGACCTCTTCCGGGTCGGTCGGGCGAGTACGGATCGGCTCGGGCGGAGTACGGCTTGGTGCGGGCGGCGTACGGCTTGGCTCCGGCGCGTACGGCTCGGACGGGCGGAGTACGGCTTGGCCGGGCGTGTACGGCGCGGTCAGGCGAGCACGGCGCGGGAGTCGAGGGCGAGGGCGCCGTCCGGCCGTACGAGAAGGGGGTTGACCTCGATCTCGGCGATCTCGGGGTGGGCCGCGGCGAACGCGGTGATCGCCTCGATGGCCGCGGCGGCGGCGTCGACGTCGACGCGCGGCCGGCCGCGCACGCCGTCGAGCAGGACCGCGGTGCGCAGTCCGCGCAGCAGGTGCAGGGCGCGGTCGGCGGGCACGGGGGCGAGGCTGAAGGCGACGTCGTGCAGTGCCTCGGCGAGCACTCCGCCCAGTCCCACCATGGCGACCGGGCCGAAGCGCGGGTCGCGGTTGACACCGACGATCAGTTCGATTCCGTCGCTGAGGTCGGCCATGGCCTCCACGGAGTAGGAGGGGGCGCCGAGCCGGGCGTGCATCTCCCGGAAGGCGGCGAGCAGTTCGTCGGGGCCGGCGAGGCCGAGGACCACTCCTCCGGCGTCGGACTTGTGGAGCAGGTGCAGTGCCTTCAGGACGTACGGGCCGCCGAACTCCCCGGCCGCTGCCAGCAGTTCGGTCTCGTCGTGGACCTCGCGCGCGGCGGGGAAGGCGAGTCCGGCCGCCTCGAGGGCTCCGCGGGTCTGCAGATAGCCGGTCTCCCGCAGCGGGGTCGCCGGGCTGGGCAGGGGGGTGACACCGGTGAGGGGTGCGCCCGGTGCGGCGGCGGCGAGTGCGCGGGCGGCGTCCTCGGTGGCGGAGAAGACGGGGATCCCGGCGTCGGCGAGGGTGCGGCAGCTGGGCGACTGGGGATACATCGACTGCACGACCAGGGGGGTGGCGGTGGCGCGATGCCGGGCGGCGATGAGGCGTGCCGCCGCCTGCTCCCCGTCCGCGAGGGCCGTGCCGCCTCCGCCGAGTCCGCCCTCGGCGGCCGCGTAGCCGCCGAAGTACCCGGTCATCAGGACGGCGTCGACCTCCTCGGCCGCCAGCAGCGCGGTGACCGTCTGCGCGTAGGAGTCCGGGTCCTGCTCGCCCATGCCGGCGAGGTCCACCGGGTTGGCGACGGCCGACTGTTCCCACAGGGCCTCGCGCAGCCGCTTTCGCGTCGGCTCGTCCAGTTCGGGCACGGTCAGCCCGGCGGCCTCGACGGCGTCGGCCGCGATGACGCCGTGGCCACCGCCGTCGGTGAGCACGGCGACTCTGCGGCCGTCGGCCCGCCGTCCGCCGTGTCTGGCGGCGAGGACGACGGTGAGTTCGCGCGGGGTGGCGACCAGATCCACCCCGGCGTCCCGGCACGCGGCGGTCACCACGTCGGCCGAAGTGGTCAGCGCCCCGGTGTGCGACTGGGCGCTGCGCGCGGAGGCGTTGCCGCGTCCGGCGGTGAGCAGCACGACCGGCTTCCCGGCGCCGGCGGCCGCCTCTGCGAAGGCGCGTCCGTCGCCGAAGTCCTCGGCGTACACGGCGATGGCCCGAGTTCCGTCGTGCCTGGCGCAGTCGGCGAGCAGGTCGACAAGGGTGACGTCGGCCTGGTTGCCGAGCGAGACGAAGCGGGAGAAGCCGAGGCCGTGCGGGCGGAAGCGGAGCTGGAGTTCGAGGGCGAGGTTGCCGCTCTGGCTCAGCAGGGCCACGCCGCCGGGGGTGAAGGTGTCGGAGGCGAGGAAGAGGTCGGTGGTGTTGTCGGCCAGGCCCAGGCAGTTCGGCCCGACCATCACGGCACCGGCGGCGCGCACCCGCCCGGCGACGGCCTCCTGCCGGGCGCGTCCGGCGTCACCGGTCTCGGCGAACCCGGCGGTGATCGCGACGATCGCGCGGGCCCCGCACCGCAGCGCCTCGTCGACGGCGTCCTCGAAGCCGGCGGCGGGCACGGAGACGACGGCGAGGTCGACGGGTTCCCCGAGTGCGCTCAGGCTGGGAGCCGCGGTGCGGCCGAGGACGGTGCCGCCGCGCCGGTTGACGAGATGGACGGGGCGGCGGCCGTTCGCGCGGATCGCCTGGGCGGCGATGGCGTGCCCGTACTTGGCGGGGTCGTCGCTGGCTCCCACGACGGCGACGGATACCGGGTCGAAGAGGGCCGAGAGATCACGTCCCATGTCACTTCACCAGCTTCAGCGCGGAGTTGGGGCAGGCGGTGACGGCGGCTTCGGCGTCCGCCTCGCCGTCGGGCGGCACCTCGGTGGCGCGCACCGACGCGTAGCCCCACTCGTCGAGGTCGATCTGCTCGGGTGCGGGTTCCTGACAGAGGCCGTAGCCCTGGCAGCGGGTGGAGTCCAGCAGCAGTTTCATGACGGGTCCTTTCGGCGCGGCGGTGTTGGTGTGCGCAGGGATCGGGTGTGGTCGGGGGGCATGCGGGGCCGTTCGGCGCGGTGGGGCTGGTGCGTGTGGGAATCGGGTGTCGTCGGGGGAACCCCGGTCCGTTCGGCGCGGCGGTACTGGGTGAGCGAAGGCTCGGGTGCGGTTCGGACACTCGGGTCGAACCGGTGCGGCGGTGCGGGGGAGGGGCTCAGGGCACCGGGACGGTGAAGCGGCGCCCGTCCTCGGGTGCCGGGCCCGCGCAGGCGGGGCAGCCGGGGCTGCGGTGGGCGCCGAGCGCGTCGGGGAAGCGGTCGAGGAGGGTGGCGACGACGCGGGCGGCGGCGTCGAGCAGTGCGCAGGCTCCGCGGCCGGGCAGTTGGCGCGACCAGCGGTGCAGCTGGGTGAGCGTGTCGGGGTTCCCCTGTCCGCGGGCGACGGCCGTCAGGGCCCTGGCCATCGCACCGGTGCCCGAGACGCACACGCCGCACTGCCGGGCGCTCTGGGCCCCGAGGTAGGAGGCGGCCTCCACGGCGACGGCGACGGGGCAGTCCTCGGGACCGAGGAAGTGCAGGGCTCCGCAGCCGAGGGCCGCCCCGGCCGCGCGCAGGCCGTCGTGGTCGAGCGGCAGGTCCCGCCAGCCCTCGCCGTACAGGCCGCCGAACATCCCGCCGAGCAGGACCGCCTCGGACCGGCCGTGCCCGCACAGGTCGGCGAGGACCTTCAGATGCGTGCCGGCGGGCACCTCCACGAGCGCTGCGTCACCGCCGCCTCCGGCGAGGGTGACCAGGTGGGCCGCGGCGACGGCGTCCGCCTCGCCGGGGTGCGTGTTCATCCGCGCGAGGCGGCCGAGCGTCTCCACGTTGGCGACGAGCGTGGGCGCGCCGCCGACACCGCTCTCGTACGGCCGCGGGGGTTTGGCCGTCGGCAGCGCGGGGCCGCCGTCGAGGCGCCGTACGACGGCGCTCTCCTCGCCCGCGACGTAGGTGTGCTCGGTGCGGACGACGTCGATGCGCAGGTCGAGGGCGCATTCGGTGAGCGCCCGGCGCACGGCCCGCTCGGCCGCGGGGTCGGAGAGGTACACATGGCCGCGCTCGGCGCCGGTCAGGGCCGCTGCCAGCCGCAGCCCGTCCAGGACGGTGTGCGGGCGGTGGCGCAGCAGCCAGCGGTCCTTCACGCTTCCCGGCTCGCCCTCCTCGCCGTTGGCGACGACGACGCCGGGGCCCGGCGCGTCGCGGACGGCCCGGAGTTTGGCGGCGGCCGGGAACCCGGCACCGCCCCGGCCGCGCAGTCCCGACGCGGCGATACGGTCGAGCAGCCGGCCGGGCGCGACAAGGGGCGCGTAGCCGCCCGCGGTGAGGTACCCGGCGATGTCCTCGCCGGCGGCCGGGGTGGGGGAGAGGAGGCCGGACCGTCCTTCGGGGAGGAGGGAGTACACGCTGGTCAAGGGGTCCTCCTGGAGTCGGTGCGGCTGGTGGGCGCGAGGGCGGCGCGGGATCTCAGGCGGGCCAGCGCCCGCTCCAGCTCCCGCCGCTGGGCGGCGGTGCGGTCGTAGCCCCCTCCGGGCAGGCCGATCAGCATGCGGTGGTGGTCGAGGACGACTTCGCCGGCCAGCAGCGCCGCGTCCGGGTCCGCGGTGCGGGACCGGGCCGCCTCGACGACCAGCTCGGTGACCTCGTGCAGGTAGCGCAGCCAGCCCCGCTGTGTGCCGCGCAGCACCAGCCGCTCGACGCGTTGGCGTTCCGCCGCGACGAGGGCCGAGGGCGGGCGGTGGTCCCGGGGGGAGCGCAGGGCGGCCACCGCTGCGGGCAGTTCCTGTTCGGGCTCGGGGGTGAGGCCGAGCCAGACGAGACTTCGGCGAGCGCTCATGCGTGCCTCCGGGATCGCTCCGTTCCCGGGGGTCCGGCAAGGGGGCGGCGCGGCGATGACGGGGAAGGGGCTGCTCGGGCGCCGTAGGACGTACGGCGAACGGGGTAGGACGTACGAGGTGCGACGTGGGGCGGGAGCCGTGCGGGGCGCCCGGACAGCGCTCCCGCTGTGGCGCGGACCGGGGTCCGCGGGCTTTGCGGAGGGCGCCTGGGCATCCGTCTGCGGGCCCCGGGCCGTCGCCTGCCACGAGCCTAACTAACTAATTAGTCAGGCCACAAGTCTTGACTTGCCCCGTCGGCGGTCCCAATCTGACTAACCAATTAGTCAGCCGGATCCGGCAGTCCGGAAGCCTGAACCTGCCAGATCGAGGCAGGTCCGCAGCGCGCTCCTGCCGCCTCTCCCGGCGGCGCCCTCACCGACCGTCGCCGCGCACGCGGCGCGGAGGAGGACCCCATGAACCCCTCGACGACCCGGGCAGCCGACGTCGACGCCTCGCCGACTCCGCAGGTACCGCCTGCCGAGCACCCCGGGGAGGCCCTGGCGGCCCGCTACTACACCGATCCGGCCATCGCGAAGGCCGAGACCGACCTCATCTTCGCCAAGTCCTGGCAGCTCGTCTGCCACGAGTCCGACCTCCCCGGCCCCGGCGCCCGGCTGGCCGCCACGGCAGCCGGCCGGGAAGTACTGGTCGTCCGCACCGAGGACGGCGGCCTCGCCGCTCACCTCAACGTGTGCCGGCACCGCGGAACCCGTCTGGTCACCGACCCGGAGCCCTCGGGCAAGGCGATCCGCTGCCCGTACCACGGCTGGACCTACAAGCTGGACGGACGCCTGATCGGCGCCCCCGAGGCCCGCCGCATCCCGTGCCTGGACAAGCCCAGGCTCGGACTGCACCCGGTCAACGTGGAGTCGTTCCTCGGCTTCGTCTTCGTCAACCTGGACCTGGAGGCGACGCCGCTCGCCGAGAGCTGCGCCGGGCTCGCCGAAGCCGTCGGACGCTACGCCGGGCCCGGTCTCGTGCCGGTCGGCAAGCACCGCATCCACGACCTGGAGGGCGGCGAGGAGCAGAACGCCAACTGGAAGGTGATCGTCGACAACTACCTGGAGGGCTACCACGTCCCTGTGGCCCACCCCGCGCTGATGCGTCTGCTCGACTACGCCGCGTACACGGTGGACGTCCAGGAGAACTACGTCCTGTTCGAGTCGCCCCTGCGGGACAAGCCCTCCTCGAACTGGACCGAACGGCTCTACCAGCGCCTGGCGACCCCGATGCCGGGCCTCACCGAGGACGACCGGCGGGTATGGCGGTACGCCGTGATCTACCCGAACACGCTCATCGACTTCTACCCTGACCACGTGCTCGCGTGGACCGCCCTGCCCGCCGCCCAGGACCGGGCAGCGATCCCCGGCGCCTTCTACACCAAGCCCGGCGAGGACGTCCGCACCCGGCTGGCCAGACGGCTGAACATCCACATCGGCTGGGTCACCAACGACGAGGACGCCGATCTGGTGGAGCGTGTACAGGCCGGAATGCGCATGCCGGGGTTCGAGCCCGGACCGCTGTCGCAGCGCGAGGCCGCCGTCGGCTGGTTCGCCGGCCGGGTCCGAAAGGACCTGGAGGGGGACGCGCAGTGACACCCGCGCACACCCCGGCCGTGCCCCGCCCCGTACGCCTGCCCTCGGCCATGGCCTTATCCCGCGCCCTCTGAGCCGCTCACGCACCCTCCCCAGACCGGTCTTCCTTCGGAATCAGGGCCTGAAGCGAACCGACCAGCCGGTCCAGCCCTGGACTTGTGTCGTTCCTCGACGGAGAGGACGTTCCATGTCCCCCGAGGTACCACCCCCGTCCCGACGCGGAGTGCTGCGGGCAGGCGCCTTCGGCCTGCTGGGCGCAGCGGCCGGCGGCTGCGGGTTCATGCCCGCGAAGAAACCCGACGCCGACCAGCTCGCCCCGGCCGAGGCCCGCGTCGACGGCGATCTCGTCTACTTCAACTGGGCCGACTTCGTCGACCCGGCCGTCTTCAAGGGCTTCGAGAAGGAATACGGCGTCAAGGTCATCCAGTCGAACTTCGACTCGATGGAAGGCATGGTCGCCAAGCTCAACGCCGGCAACCGCTACGACATCATCTTCCCCACGGCCAAGTGGGCGCAGCGTCTGGCCCGCGGGGGCCGGCTGCGCCGTATCGACCACTCCCGGCTGGCCAACGCGCAGTCCGTGTTCGGCACGTACACGTACTTCACCGACCCCTGGTACGACCCCGGCTCCGCGCACACCGTCCCCTTCACCGCGTACAAGACCGGCATCGGCTGGCGGCGCGACAAGATCGGTGAGCTCACCGACTCCTGGCGGGACCTGTGGAACGACCGGGCCCGGGGCAAGGTCTTCCTCCTGGACGACCGCGACGAGGTCCTCGGCATGGCCGCCCTCACGCTCGGCCTCGACGTCAGCACCGGCGACCCCGGCGACCTCGACCGCATCACCTCCCTGCTGGGCACCCTGCGCCCGCGGCTGCGCGGCTTCTCCAGCGACAGCTACAACAACCTCCTCAACGGCAACGCGCTCATCCAGCAGGCGTGGAGCGGCGACATGGCCGCCATGCTCAACCAGGCCGACGACCCCTCCGTGTTCGGGTTCCAGGCCCCCAAGGAGGGCACGCCGATCAACTCCGACTGCTACGCCATCCCCTGGAACGCGGCCCACCCCGGCACGGCGACGCTGTTCATCGACTACATGCTGCGGCCGGAGAACGTGAAGAAGAACATCGAGTACATCGGCTACCCGATGCCGGTCGCGGGCACCGAGAAGATCTACGCCGACCTCGTCGAGCCCTTCCCCGAGTGCCTGGTCACCCAGGACGACCTCAAGGCCGACGCGTTCTTCCGCAACGCCGGACGCGCGGCGGAGGAAGCGCGCGACACCGCCTGGACCCACGTGAAGGCGGGCTGAGACATGGCACTGCCGCGCCCCTCGTCCCGCGCCCGCCGCCGGGACACCTCCGGCAACCGGATGTGGGTCTGGTTCATGCTGCCGGGCACCCTGTGGATGACCGGCTTCCTGATCGCCTCGCTGGTCCTCGTCGCCGTCCTCGCGGTCGGCACCACCGACGAACTCGGCAACCCGCGCTTCGGCTTCGACCTGTCCGCCGTACGCGCCCTCGCCGACCCCGCCTACAGCGAGGTCCTGGCCCGCTCCCTGGGCTACGCCCTGCTGACCTGCGTGATCTGTCTGCTGATCGCCTATCCGGTGGCGTACACCATCGCCCTGTACGGAGGCCGGTTCAAGCACGCGCTGATCGCCGCGATCGTGGTGCCGTTCTTCGCCAACTACCTGGTGCGGATGTACGGCTGGTCGGTGGTCCTCTCCGACGACGGGCCGGTGCTGCGCGCCCTGCGGGCGGTGGGCCTGGCCGACGAGGGCACGAAGATCCTCAACACCGGCTTCGGCGTGGTCGCCGGACTCGTCTACGGGTTCGTCGTCTTCATGATCATCCCGCTGTACGCGGCACTGGAACGCCTCGACGTCTCCCTCATCGAGGCCGGCCGCGACCTGTACGGCGGCCCGGTCCGCACGTTCTTCTTCGTCACCCTGCCCGCCACCCGGCAGGGCGCCGCGGCCGGGCTCGTCCTGGTCTTCCTGCCCGCCATGGGCGACTTCGTCAGCGCACAGCTCATGGGAGGCCCGGACCAGATCATGATCGGCAACCTCATCCAGGACAAGTTCTTCCAGGGCCAGAACTGGCCGCTCGGCTCGGCGCTCACCATGCTGCTGATGCTGGTCCTGCTGATCGGGATGCTCGGCTATCTGCGGCGCACCCGCAAGGACGAGGCGGAGGCCCTGCGATGACCCTGCTCAGCACCGCCTCCACCAAGGCCCCGGGCCGTGACACCGCCCGGACCGGGAAGCGCCGGCGCACCCACCGCAGGCCCCGCGTCCTCATCGCGATCACCGGGCTGTTCTTCGCGCTGCTCTACCTGCCCATCGCCGTCGTCGCGCTGTTCTCCTTCAACTCCCAGAAGTCCCTGACCGTGTTCGACGGGTTCAGCCTGCGCTGGTACCGCGCCTTCGTCCACGACGACGTACTGATCGCCTCCCTGGGGACCAGCCTGCGCATCTCCCTTGTGGCGACGGCCGGCTCGGTGCTCCTCGGCGTGGCGCTCGCTCTCGGTCTGGTCCGCTGCCGGACCCGTCTGGGCTCCCTGGCCGGCCTGGTCATGCTGGTTCCGCTGATCACACCCGAGATCGTCACCGGCGTCGCCTCGATGCTGCTGTTCAAGGGCCTGGGCGTACCGCTTTCCACCGGCACGGTGATGCTCGCCGAGATCACCTTCTCGATCTCGTACGTCACCGTCATCCTCCGCTCCCGGGTCGCCGCGCTGAACCCGGAGGTGGAGGAGGCCGCCATGGACCTCGGCGCCACCCGCTGGCAGGCGGTCCGGCTGGTGACCCTGCCGGCGCTGCTGCCCGCGGTGCTGGCGAGCGCCGTACTGATCTTCGCGCTGGTCTTCGACGACTTCGTCCTCGCCTACTTCACCACCGGCGTCGACCCCCAGCCGCTGTCCGTGCGGATCTACTCGGCGATCCGCTTCGGCGTGCAGCCCACCATCAACGCGGTCGGCACGCTCATGCTCGCGGGATCCATCGCCCTGATCGCCCTGGCCCTGTTCATCCCGCGCCTCTTCGGCCGCCGCGGCGGCCTCGACATCCTCTCCGGAGAGTGATCCCCATGGACGCGACTCCCGCAGTCCGGCTCGACGGTGTCTCCAAGCAGTACGCGGACTCCTACGCCGTCCACCGCCTGGACCTCGACATCGAGTCAGGCCACTTCTTCTCCCTGCTCGGCCCCTCGGGCTGCGGCAAGACCACCACGCTGCGCATGATCGGCGGCTTCAGCGACCCCAGCGAGGGCGCGGTGCTGCTGGCCGGGGAGGACGTCACCGCGCTGCCGCCCGACAAGCGCAACGTGAACACCGTCTTCCAGAGCTACGCCCTGTTCGACCATCTGAGCGTCGCCGACAACGTCGGCTTCGGCCTCAAGCGCAAGGGCGTCCCCAGGAACGAGATACGCCGGCGCGTCGGCGAGACGCTGGAACTGGTGCAACTCGCCGGTCTCGCCGACCGCCGGCCCCGCACCCTCTCCGGCGGCCAGCGTCAGCGCGTGGCGCTGGCCCGCGCACTCGTCAACCGTCCGGCCGTGCTGCTGCTCGACGAGCCGCTGGCCGCCCTCGACCTGAAGCTGCGCCGGCAGATGCAGGTGGAGCTGAAGCAGATCCAGCGCGAGGTCGGCATCACCTTCGTCTTCGTCACCCACGACCAGGACGAGGCGCTGACCATGTCCGACCGGATCGCCGTGATGAACGCGGGGCGCGTCGAGCAGTGCGGCACCCCCGAGGACATCTACGAACACCCCGCGACCGGCTTCGTGGCCTCCTTCATGGGCACCTCCAACCTGATGAACGGCACCTACCGGGACGGCGAGGTGACCCTCGACAAGGGCCCCGCCCTGCCCGTCGGCGCGCGCTCGGGCATCGCGGACGGCACCGCCGTCAGCGTCTCGGTGCGCCCCGAGAAGATCTGGCTGTCGGACTTCGAACCGGGAATGGCGAAGCTGAGCGGAGTGATCCGCGAAACCGTCTACAGCGGCCCGACCACGACCTATCTGATCGAACTCGCCCCGGGCGTGACGCTGTCGGTGCTGGAGCAGAACACCGCCCGCGCCCGGATGGAGGACCGCTGGAGCGGCGGCGAGACCGTGGAGTTCGGGTGGCGGCCCGAGCACTGCCTGGTCCTGGCCTGAGGGCCCCCGACGGAAGAGAGCGAACCCATGCATCACGACGTGATCGTGCTCGGCGCCGGTCTCGCCGGTCTCGCCGCCGCCCGGGACCTGGCCTCGGCCGGCACCGACGTACTCGTCCTGGAGGCCCGGGACCGCGTCGGCGGCCGGGTCGAGCAGACCCGCACACCCGACGGCCGCA
Organism: Streptomyces sp. NPDC048600; assembly: GCF_055587025.1. Taxonomy (NCBI): domain Bacteria; kingdom Bacillati; phylum Actinomycetota; class Actinomycetes; order Kitasatosporales; family Streptomycetaceae; genus Streptomyces; species Streptomyces sp. NPDC048600. The sequence goes on from NZ_JBVJGZ010000007.1 coordinate 141,705, forward strand.
CCGTCCAGCTGGGCGGTGAAGTCGTCGGCCACGCGCACACCGCCTATCTCCGGCTGGCCGCAGAACTGGGCCTGAAGCTGGTTCCCAGCTATGTCGAAGAGCCGGGCCGCATGACCCGCGCAACCCCGGAAGGGCTCTCGACCGGTGAACCGCCGCACTGGTTCGGCCCCGGTGACGCGGCCCTGCACACCCGCCTCGGCAAGGAGTTCTCCGCCCTCGCCGCCACCGTCGACCCGGACGACCCCTGGTCGCATCCGGACGCCGCCGCCCTGGACCGGCTCTCCGTCGCCGACTGGCTGCGCTCGCGCGAGGCCGGCCCCGCGGTCGTACGGCTGTGGGACATCGGCCAACTCGCCCTCGCCGGCGGCTCGTACGAGCGGATCTCCCTGCTGGCCGCGCTGCGCAAGAGCGCGGCGGTCCCCGGTTCGGGCACCGGTGACTACGACTACGACGACTGGGAGGGACTGCGGCTCGCGGAGGGCTCGGCGACACTCGCCGAGGTCCTGGGCCGCGTGCTGGGCCCGCGCGTCCGGCTCGGCTCGCCCGTCGCCGCGCTGGACATTCGCCCAGGGCGCAGCACCGTGCGCCTGGCCTCCGGCGAGGTCCTCACCGCCGAAGCCGTGGTGAGCGCGCTGCCTGTCGGCCCGCTGCGGGATGTCGCCGTCAGCGGGGTCAGCGACGAGCGGCTCGCCTCACTGCACCGGCAACGCCACGCCACGGCCGCGAAGTTCGCCGCCGTCTACGACCGTCCCTTCTGGCGGGACGCCGGACTGAGCGGCCTGTCCGAGGCGGAAGGCGTGCTGGGAAGCACCTGGCCGCAGAACGACGGCATCCTCTCGGCGCTGGTCCCGCCCGAGCGGTACGGCGTCCTGCTCGGCACCCCGCCCCACCTGCGCACACCCGAACTGCTCGCCGAGACGGCCGCGATGTTCGGCGACGAGGCCCTGCGGCCGACCGCCTGCCATCTGCGGCTGTGGGGCACCGACCCGTGGACCCAGGGCTACGTCACCCAGTGGCCGCCGGGCGAGGTGACGGCCGTCGGCCCGCTGCACGGCACGCACGAACCGCCGTTCTACGTCTGCGGCTCCGACCAGTGGGTCGCCGGATACATGGAGGGCGCCGTCCGCACCGGCCGGGCGGCCGCCGAGGAGGCACTGCGCCGTGGCTGACACCGACCGACTCAACCACATCGGCGGCAAGGAGGTGCCTGCCGCGTGCGGCGCCACCCTGCCGCTGATCGACCCGACCACCGGCCTCTCCCACGCGACCGCTCCGCTGTCCGGCCCCGAGGACGTGGACGCGGCCTGCGGGGCCGCCGAAGAGGCCTTCGAGAGCTGGTCGTCGACGACTCCGGGACACCGGCAGAGGGCACTTCTGCGGATCGCCGACGCCCTGGAGCGGGCCGCCGGGCCGGTCGCGGACGCCGAGGTGACGGACACGGGCAAGCCGCGCACCCTGTTCCTCGACGACGAACTGCCCGCGATCGTGGATGTGCTGCGGTACTTCGCCGGGGCCGCCCGCAATCTGCCCGGCGCCGCCGCCGCCGAGTACACGCCGGGCCGCACCTCCGTGCTGCGGCGGGAACCGGTCGGCGTCTGCGCGCAGATCACGCCGTGGAACTACCCGCTGATGATGGCCGTCTGGAAGATCGCCCCCGCGCTCGCGGCCGGCAACACGGTCGTCCTGAAACCGTCCGACACGACGCCGTCCTCGGCCGTGCTCCTGGCCCGGCTGGCCGCCGAGCACCTGCCGCCGGGCGTGCTCAACGTCGTGTGCGGCGACCGCGACACCGGGCGCGCCCTGGTCGCCCACCCCGACGTCCGGCTGGTGGCCGTCACCGGAAGTGTCCGCGCGGGGCAGGAGATCGCCGCGGCGGCGGCCGCCGACCTCAAGCGGCTGCACCTCGAACTCGGCGGGAACGCACCCGTGTTGATCCACGCGGACGCCGATCTGGACGACGCGGTCGAGCAGTTGTCGTCACTGTCGTTCTACAACGCCGGCCAGGACTGCACGGCCGCGACCAGGATCCTGGTCGACCGGCAGGTCCACGACTCCTTCCTGTCCCGCTTCGCCGAACGGGCGGCGCGCCGACGGCCCGGGTCACCGGACGACGAGCACGCCGACTTCGGCCCCCTGGCCAACGCCGGTCAACTCGGTTCCGTCAGTGGTCTGCTGGAGCGGCTTGCGGGGCATGCCGAGATCGTCGCGGGCGGGGCCGCTGTGGACCGGCCCGGCTACTTCCACCAGGCCACGGTGGTCGCCGGAGTGCGGCAGGAGGACGAGATCGTGCAGCGCGAGGTGTTCGGCCCGGTCGTCACCGTCCAGTCCTTCACCGACGAGGCCGAGGCCGTCCGGATGGCCAACGGCGTCCCGCAGGGGCTCGCCGCGAGCGTGTGGACGCGCGACCACGACCGTGCCATGCGCGCGTCCCGGGCCCTGCGGACCGGCATCGTCTGGGTCAACACCCACGGCACGACGGTGTCGGAGATGCCGCACGGCGGGGTCGGTCACTCCGGGTACGGCAGTGACCTCTCCCTCACCGGCCTGCTCGACTACACCCAGGTCAAGCACGTCATGCTGTGACGGCTGAACCGTGCCGAGCGCTCTGGACGGCGGACGTGCCGGACAGAGCGCTCGCCATGTCCTCGCGTCAGCCGGGATCTCGCGGTTCCAGAGGCGGAGCAAGCGGCATGGGGCCGGAAGTGCGGAGCAAGCGGCACCGGGCGGGAAGCGGGTGCCTGATCAGGTCACCGAGGTGGGGCCGGCAAGGAGGCATCCGCCGGGGAGTGAGCCGCCCACGCCGCCCACGCCGCCGACGTCCGCCGGAGAGCAGGATCGCGACCTGCGCATGCCGGGTTGCCGTCCTCCGCTCCGGCACCGGCAGCTTCGCCACCGCCGGCCGCGCGTGACCCGGCGCCGTAACCGTCCCCGCGGATGGCAGAAGCCTTCTGGGTGAGAACGCCTCCGAGAAGGCCTTCGAGCGCGCCTCCGAAACCGTGGCCGGCCCCAGCCGTGTACGGGCTCGCAGAGTTGCTCCTATCCGGTGGGGGCGTCGAACGTGTCGGGACCGGAGGCGAGGGTGGGATGATCCTTTCCCCTCGGTATGCCTGGCGGCGCCACGTGTACCGGATCCCGGTGACCGATGAGGAGGACGAAGGATCGATGACGCTGAACGTGGGCCAACGGGTGCGGCTGACGGTGGATCTGCGACTGGCCGGATCGGCGACCCCGGCCGGGGAGCCCCCGGAGGAGACGGGTGCCTTCGCCGCCTCCCTGGCCCTGGGAGCGGGCGTCGAAGGCACCGTGGAGCAGGTGGACGAGCATCACCGGCAGCAGAGCCACGACGTCCGTGAGTACCTGCGCCTCAAATCCCTCGTCGACGACTTCGGCCACCAGATGCCGCCCGCGAGCAGAAGACAGCTGGAAGAGCAGGTGGGGGCCTTGGAAGAGCACTGGCTGGCCTACCAACGCCAGATGCTCCGTGTCACGGTCCGCGTCCGGCTCGACAACGGATTCGTCCTCGACGCCGCCCCGGAGGAGGCTTTCGCCTCAGCCTGACCAGGCGTGCGGGCAATCGCCCGTTCGCGGGCCGGCCCGTCGGTCGAGCAGGCGTCCCGGCTCGAGGCAGGTCGGCTTCCGGGGGCGTGGTAGCCGAGCGAGGAGGCCATCCGCCGGGCGGTGACCGTTTCAGCTGGACCGCCGCCGATCGGCCCCGGCGGGGCGTCCCGGCGAAGTGGTGGCCGCGCCTGCACCCCGGCTGCGTGGTCGCGCGGCCGGCAGCGTGGAGGGACGGGTGCCGCAGGAATGGACCCGGTGCCATCTCGCGGTCCCCGCTCTCCATGAACTGGTCCCTGCAACCTCGGGATGGACCCACCAGCATCACCGGCCACGAAGTCGAGGGCTCGTCCCCGCACACGCGGGGAGGAGCCCACCAGCTCGACGTCACGGACGCGACCCGGCTCTGCTCCCCGCGCTCAAGGAAGGCGAATTCCAGGCGAAGGCCGGCATCGCCATGATCTGTGCCCAGCTCGTCACCCGCCGCGCCCGGATCGCGGGGAGCCCGTCGGCTGACGCTCCGCCTGCCACAGACTCAGTACACCGTTCCGTCGGCGCGCTGGCCGGGCGAGCGGGACAGCGAGCTGATGGTGTTGTGCTTGACCCAGCCGCCGGTCGCCGAGCCGTCGGGGCTTCGGTTGACGGACACCCCGTCGGAGTTCGCCTGGCTCGAGGTGTAGTTCATCGACTGGACCGTCGCTCCGGCCGAATCCCGCAGGATGACCTGGTCACCGCTGTTGGACAGGTTGAGGCCGCCGGTGCCGGCCGCCACCGCCGCGATGCCGCCGGGGATCGCGGAGCCCGCGCCGAACACGGTGATCGCCTTGCCGGGCTGCAGTGTCGTACCGGCCGCGAACGTGTGCCGCACTGCCGAGGCGTCCCGGACGGTCCAGCCGGCGATGCTGATCGCCGTGCCGCCGGCGTTCACGATTTCGACGGCCTCGCCGTCTGTGCTGCTGCCCGGTTCGTTGGCCAGTACCTCGTTGATGACGACGTTGGCGGGTCCTCCGCCACCGCCGGTGGTGACGGTGACGTTCTGGGTCGTGGTGTGGGTGGCCCCGCCGTTGTCCGTCACGGTCAGCGAGACCGGGTAGGTTCCGGCCGACGCGTAGGTCACGGTCGGGTTCGTCGCCGTCGAGGTCTGGCCGTTGCCGAAGTCCCAGCCACGGCTCACGACGGTGCCGTCGGCGTCGGTGCTGCCGTCGGTGAAGGTGCAGTTGAGAGCGGTGCAGGAGTGCGTGTACGACGCCGTGGGCTGCTGGTTCGCGCCGCCACCGCCGATGGTGAAGTTGTAGCGGGCCAGGACCGGATAGTGGTCGCTGGTCGTCGTCGCGTAGTTCGGGACGTAGGCCTGGGGCTGGAAGGCGGTTGCCGAGCCGGCGACGTACTTCGCCTGCACCTCGTTGGTGGTGAGCTGGTGGTCGATGAAGTCCGGGTAGCTCGTCGTCGACGCCACGCCCGCCAGTGACAGGGCCCGCGTCGGGAACGTGTAGCGCGCCGGGTCGTTCACGAAGTTGGCGTAGGGCGAAGCCTTCTGGGGTGTGATGGAGGTGTCGACGTCGTCGTTCCAGTCACCGACGACGAAGACGTTCTGCGTGGGGTAGGTCGTGTCGAGGTAGGACTTGAGGGCCTGCGACGCGGGGTTGCGCAGGTTCCACGCGTCCTGGGTGGACCCGGCCTTCGCGTGCAGGACGATGAAGACGAGGTCACGGGTGACACCGTCGAACGTGCCGCGCAGCGTGAACTCCACCGGCGGGCGCCCGGCGAAGTTGCTGTTCTGGCCGGTCAGGATGACCTTCGCGCTCACCAGGGTGGCCATGCTGGAGCGCCAGACGAGGGCGACCTTCTGCTCGGTGTCACCGAAGTCCGTGTAGTACTGCGCACCGTTCGTCACGATCGGGTCGTTGGCCACGACCCCGGTGTACCCGGGCATGCCGGCCACGAGTGTGTCGAACGCCGATCTGCTGACGACCTCGGAGAGGCCCCACACGTCCATGTCGGCGCCCGCCATGACGTCACGGACGTTCTGCTGCTGGAGCGCCTCGTCGGTCGGGCCGAAGTCCGGCGCACCGAGCCACTCGACGTTCCAGTTGCCTACGTCGAGCTGTGTGGGCGATCCCTGCGACGGAACCGAGGCGGCGGCGTTCGCCGCGGGGGCGGTGGTGAGCGTTGCCAGCGCCAGGGCGGCGGCCAGGAAGGCGGCGCCGAGCACGGCGGTGCGGCGGGGGCGTCTGGCGGGTATGTGACGAGGTGACATGAGGGTGCCTTTCGCGAGCGGTTGGGGACGGTTCGCGGAGCATCGCACCGGGTGTGTGGGGGACACGCCATGGCGGCAGGGCAGTTCTAGGCGGGCCGGGTTGCACGCGGGAGACCGGAAGGTTTCGGCCGCATGTCACTTCTACGCGCGTTGCGCAGTGTGCACCGGGTACCGGGCGCTGCGCCATACCTCGCACGGGCCCAATCTGCTGAGCTGCGTCCCCCGCATCCTCCCTCCTGCCTCCCCGAACACCTGCCGATTCACGGAATGCGTCGAGACCAGGCGTTAGCCGACTTGCTCATGCTGGTGGCGAATCCGACGACGGCCGGCGTCGGTCCGCCGGGGGTCTCCAGCTTGGTGCCGAGGAGCGCGGTGCCGGGGGAGCCCTGTGCGGACCAGTTGACGACGATCTCGCCGGGTGCGGTGGCCCGGTGGCCCTCAAGGAGTTCGATCCGGTCCACGGGGCCCGCCGGATCGGCCCGGCCCACCACCGTGAGGGTGCCGCCCGCCATCCAGAGCCGGTCCTCGGGGATGTCGACGACGGCCTGTCCGAACGGTCCGGCCGCGGTCTCCACGCCGGGCTGCCGGGCGGTCCGCGCCAACTGCTCCTGCGAGACCTTCGTGGTGTCGAAGGTCGTTACCGTATGGGCACCGCGCTGTGCGGCGTAGGCTCTGGCATCTGGCCGCCGCCGTACGCCTGGTCGACACTGGTGACGCCCTGCTCGCACCCTCGATCACCCGCCGCCCGGTGGAGCGCTTCGCCTTCCAGCGCCACCAGAACCGGTTCGGGCCTCTCAACCCCGGCCGTCCACCGAGACCTGGCCGCACTGACGCCGCGCGAGCGCGAGGTGCTGACGCTCATGGGCCGAAGCCTTTCCCATGCCGAACTGGCGCGGATACTGGCACTCAGTGAGGCGACGGTGAAGACCCAGGTGGCCCGGATCGTCGCCAAGCTGACCCTGCGCGACCGGGCCCAGGCCGTCGTCCTCGCCTATGAGACAGGACGCGGGCCCAGGCCGTCGTCCTCGCCTATGAGACAGGACTCGTCTCGCCGGGCGGATCCGCTGACACCGCCAGCCCTGCCGATAGCCGGCAGTCTGGAGATCATTTACCTTACGCGTGGTGTCATATCCGGTTTCCACGGCTGCTGGTACCGGCTCGCCGACGCCCCGGCGGTGAAGGCGGCCGAGGAGGCGCGGTTCGTGCCCACGCGCCAATCGATTTCCTTGACCGCCTGGTACCAGATGATGCCGATGATGTCGTCGTGGCGCGGCAGGGAGCGGAACATCTCGGTGATCCACTCCGCTTTGCGTCCGGCGGCGTTCGTGGCGCCGAGCTCGGTGATGACGAGCGGTCTGCGGGTGAAGCGTCGTATCTCGGTCTTCGTCGGAGTGAAGAGGCGGTCGAACGACTGGTAGTTCTCCTTGCCCACCGTCCCGTAGTAGCCGGACAGGCCCACCCAGTCCACATACGCGTCGCCCGGGTAGAGCCGTTTGAGGGGCGTGGAGTTGGTGTAGCTGACGTTGGGGCTCCACACCCACACGGCGTTGCGGGCTCCCACCGAGTCGAAGATCTTGTGGACGTGACGCCACGCCCGGACGTACTCCCCGCGGCGGTTGCCGTTGGCCTGCTCGCACCAGGGGTACCAGTAGCCGTTCATCTCGTGGGCGAGGCGGATGGCCACCGGGTAGCGGAGCGACTTGATGCCCTGGGCCCAGGACTTGATGTACCGGTCGAAAGAGCCGTGAATGATTCTCGACAGCCGGTACTCGGATTGCTCGCCGCGCAGGCTGGGTTCGTCGGCCTCGGCTGTGTGGTCCCAGGGCTCCCAGGCGACGAGGGGAAGCATGCCCCGCCTGGCGACACTGTTGATCGCCTCGGCGTCGAACCGATCGCTCTCCCAGTCGGCCGAGAACTCGTAGACCTGCGGGCGGTGCCCGGTCTGCCGGACGAAGTCGGCACCTTCGGTGAAGTCATGAATGCCCGCCGACGTGAAGACACCGATGAACGCCTTTCCGATGCCGGGAAAGGGGACAGTGGACCGCGGGGAAGGGCGGTGCGGCGCGGGTTCCTCGTCCGGCAGGACGGTCGTCGGGGGCAGCACGGCGTCGGCGCGTGCGGCTGCCGCTCGGCGTTCGCGGTCTGCCAGGCCCGGTGCCACCTGGAAGGTGTACCAGGACAGCAGGACCGCACCCAGCACCGCGAGCACACGTGGCGCGGTGATCCTCACCGCTCTGGCCTCGCGGTGCGCAGGCGGGTGGAGATTTCGACCGACAGGGCGAGCAGCGGCGGGGCGGAGCCGGCCGTGAGAGCCAGCAGCGTCCAGATCCACAGGGCCGTGTAGTCATGCTGGTTGAGGAAGCTGACGGTGAGCAGACACCCGGCCAGCAGAGCCCACATCAGGTGCAGCCGGAAGGTACGCAGAGACTCTCGGCTGCGCAGCTCGCCCTTGGCCGTGACCACGTACGCCAGCGGCCTGCGAAGCAGCGCGTTCGCCGCGGCGGCGATGTAGACAGGTCCGGCGAAGAGCGCCAGTAGGATGCCTGCCATACCGATCTCCCGCCTCTCGTGCTCGGCCAGGTTGAACCGGCGCAGCCAGAGCCAGAGGGCGAACGAGCCCCCCATGCCTGCCGACCACAGCAGGAACCAGGGGAGCCCGGGGAGTTGGATCGAGGAGACGCCGAGCAGCATGTACAGGGCGGTGGCCAGTGTGCCGAGAGTCAGGCTCACGGCGACGCTCGGGTAGTAGAACTGAACCAGGTCGTACAGCAGTCGCTGTCGGGGGCGGAGCCGGATGCCCTGCCTCAGCCGGGGGTTGAGTTTGATCTCCCAGATGCCGTAGGCCCAGCGCTTCTGCTGGTTGAAGTAGTCGGTCCAGGTGGTCGGGCCCTCGCCCACGGCCACGACGTCGGGGGTGTAGACGCCCTTCCAGCCGTTGCCGGTGGCGGGATTGAGCGTGCCGTGGACCCTCATGCTGGTCAGATGGTCCTCGATGATCGAGTCCTGGTAGCCGCCGATCTGCCGCCATGCGGTGACCCGGTAGAGGTGGTTGGTGCCGATCAGCAGGGGAGCGTCCAGACCGTTGCCGCCCCGCTCGACGATGCTGCTGAACAGGTACTGCTGTACCGACGCGCCGTGGGCGACCCAGTTGTCATAGGCGTTGCCGTACACCTGGGGTGCGACCACGAACGCTGTGTCGGGGTCGTGGAAGTAGCCCAGAGTCCGCTCGAAGAAGCACGGCAGCGGCACATGGTCCGGGTCCATCTGGGCGACCACGTCGTAGCCGTTCTCGTGCTCTGCGCGCCAGGCGTTGTGGTTTCCGGCCTTGGTACGTGCGCGGAAGGGGCCGGACTGCTGGTTGTATTCCGGCCGTTCCTTGCGGCTGAAGTGGTGGACCCCCAGGCGCGCCGCCATCTGACGTACGGTCGGATCGTTGCCCTCGTCCAGGATCCAGACGTCCACGGTGCAGCCCCAGCGCGCCACCTCCAGCATGGCCCGCAGCGTCCGCTGTACGACGGCCATCGGCTCCTTGGACGGGACGATGGTGGTCAGCATGGCGACTCGCAGGCCCTGCGGTGGCACCATGGGGATGGGGTCCTTCGCCCGGAAGGCGAACACCCAGATCGCCACCGCTTGCACGATTTTGATCGTCTCGACCGCGATGACCAGGCAGAACCCGGTCCGGGCCAGGAACAGCCAGCCGTTGCCGATGCCCGTCACCCCAGGGCCCGGCACATGTTCGGGCAGCAGCAGCCAGCCCATGAAGGCGATGTCGGCCAGGGCCGTGGCAAGGGTGAGAGCGGTGAGCGAGACCCGGTGGCCCGGTCGCAGCAACGGGCAATACCGTACCTGCCGGCCCGGGTTGGCGAGAGGGCCGCAATACCGGGCGGCACGCGCGTAGGCGGCGACGGCTGAGGCGTTGCGGCCGCTCCTCTTCTCGGCCCGCCGGTCCAAGCGGCTTGAGTATCTGGACATTTCCCCCCTTGGTAACCAACAGCATCACTCAGAGGTGAATAAGCCGCTAGGTGTGCTGAGTAGGACTGCTCGCGGTACTCGGCCGGTTCCCGGCCCGCCTCAGACGCGAACGGAGTAGAGCGTGTTGTCGTCGCTGCCGAAATACACCGCGTCCTGCGTGACGGCCGGCGCGTGTACCGGGGCGGATGCGGAGTAGGCCCACAGCTGCTCTCCTGCGGCGACGTTCACGGCGTAGAGCTTGGCGTCGTCGCTGCCCACGTAGACGACCGCGCCTGCCGCGGCCGGCGCATGGACGTCACCGGCGGCCGTGAACTCCCACAGGGGTTGCCCGGTGCTGGCGTGCAGTGCGTGCAGTGTCCTGCCGCCTCCCACGTAGACGATCCCTTTGGCGACCGCCGGGTTCGATCCGACGGAGGCGCCCTCGAACCGCCAGGCGCTCTTGCCCGTGACCGCGTCGACCGCGTAGAGAGTGCCGTCGGTGCTGCCGAAGTAGACGAGGCCGCCGGCGACGGTCGGGATGCCGGACACGGCACCGCGTGTGGTGAAGGCCCAGCGCTTCTCGCCGGTGTACGCGTTCACCGCGTAGAGACTGGTGTCGCTGCTGCCCACGTAGACCGTCTCGCCGGACATGGCGGGGGAGTGGGTGTCGTTGTCCGTGGTGAAGGCCCACCTGCGTTTTCCGCTGGCCGCATCGATGGCGTACAGCCGATGGTCCGCGCTGCCGACGTAGGCGATGCCCCCGGTCACGACCGGGGTGTGGACGATGCCCCCGGTGGTGAACCGCCAACGGACCTTGCCCGAACGGGCGTCGAAGGCGTACAGGATGCGGTCGTCGCTGCCGAGGTACACGCTGCCGCCCAGCACGGTGGGTGCGGAGCCGATGGCCGCGGCGGTGGTGTGCTGCCATTGACGCCGCCCGTCGCCGGTGGTCACTGCGTACAGCGTGCCGTCGTTGCTGGCCGCATAGACCAGATCCCCGGCCACCCTCGGGTAGGACAGCACCGTGCCGGTGGTGGTGAACCGCCAGCGCAGCGATCCCGCGCCCTTCGGCTCGCGGTCCCGTGCGATGCCCCAGGCGGCCGCTGCCAGCCCGCCGGCCCCCACGGCGCCGGCCGCGGCGTACAGAAGTCGGCGACGGCTGACCGGTCGCTCCGGCGACGGCGCTGGGGGATGCTCCGGCGACGGCTCCGGCAGGCTGCGCTGCTCGGGCACCCGGGTGTGGCCCGCAGACGTCGAGGTCGGCATCTCCGCCAGGGCGAGCGTGCCGGAAGTCTCGTAGCCCTGCCAGGACTTGGGAAGCCACCCCTCGCCGAGCAGTTCCACCGGGGAGCGGCCGCCCGTCAGAGCGGGCATGAGCTCGGAGAGGGTCGGGCGGTCGGCAGGCCGTTTGGCCAGGCACCAGCCGATCAGCTCGCGCAACCCCGGCGGGATCGCCTGGAGTTCGGGTGCCTCGTGCACCACGCGAAACAACAGAGCCGGTACGGATGATTCACCGAAGGGTCCGGCACCCGTCGCGGCGAAGGCCAGGACCGAGCCGAGGGAGAACACATCGGACGAGGTCTCGATCGGCAGTCCCTGGATCTGCTCGGGTGACATGTAGCCGGGAGAGCCGATCGTGGTGCCGGTGAGCGTCAGTCCGCTCTTCTCGACAAGCCGGGAGATCCCGAAGTCGATCACGCGTGGCCCGTCCTCGGCCAGAAGCACATTGGCGGGCTTGAGATCCCGGTGGATAAGACCCGCACCATGGATCGCGGTGAGCGCTTCCGCCAGCGCCGCACCCAGCGCCCGTACGGACTGCTCCGGGAAAGGGCCGGATTTCTGCACCGCTTGTTGCAGCGACGGGCCGGGAATGTACGCCGTCGCGAGCCACGGAAGGCTTCCTTCGGGGTCCGCATCGACCACGCCGGCCGTGAAGAACCCGCTCACGGCGCGCGAGGCGACCACCTCCCGTGCGAAGCGCTGGCGAAAGGCGGGCTCTTGTACGTAGTCCGGACGGATGACCTTGATCGCGACCCGCCGGCCGCTGGGGGAGTACCCGAGGTAGACCCGGCCCATCCCGCCACTGCCCAATTGGGCGACCAACCGGTACGGCCCCACGACGGCGGGGTCTTCAGGTCCCAATGGCTCCAAAATGCCCCCCGGGTCACATCCTGGACAAACGGCCGTGTCAGTTGCGGCGGCAGTGTATCGGGTATTCAAGGACAAAAGATATCGACCGGCAGTTCGTCAATCTCGGCAACAGACGTCATTGCCGTCTCTGGCGGTGACGCGTCGGTCAGGGCCTGGTGGAGCCCGGGGGTGGGCCCTCATCCGCTCATGCCCCGTCGCGACCGTTCGAGGGCGACGGCTGGGGTGAGCCAGGAACGGTGGTCACGTGTGGCTGCGGGCCTGCGGCCTGTGGGGCCTTGGGACTGGTGGGCCGGGGCGGGAAGGTCCCACCCGAGAACGGTGCGGGGTTCCGTTGATCAGCGCGATGAGGTCACGCTCGCCATGCTCCAGCGTGCGCCGCTGCCCGCGGGTGGGTGCCCAGGCGGCGACACAACCGGGTAGGAGAGCCGGGCTGGACGGCGATCACCCCAGCCACGGACAGGCGTCCCGGGCGTCGTCCGTTCACGGTCACCCACGGGGCCACGCAACGCTGGCCCCACGTGCGTCTTCTGAGCGGCCGTCGCGTGAACCCGCCTGCCGCCAGTAGTGCTTGGTCGGGTTGGTAAGGGCGTGGGTATGCCGCTGGGCAGGTGGGACAGGCGCCCGTACGTGTGGCGAGGAGTGACTGCAGCGCGCGGACGATTCGGTAGAGGCTGAGGCCTCCACCGTGTTGGCCGGGTGCGCCGGTATTTCACGCAAGTCCGGGCAGGACCACTGAACTTGATGTGCTCGCGGTGCCTTTGCGCCTGAAGGGCCGGGTTCACGGCTGGCAAGCATCTGCCATGGCGAGGACTTGCCGTCGTGAGACCTTCACGGCGGCAGTCACGGGTCGATAGACCCGTGCACCTGGATCGACGCCCGCTACTACTCGGCCACGGGCGGCCGGCTGTCGGAGGGATACCGCTCCGACTTCACGCTCAGCCCGTCGTTCAACTTCCCCGAGCGCGAGTGGCACCCGAGCACCCGCACCGAGTGGGTGACTCCCGGCCAGGTCTGGAGGGAGTTCCACGCGCAGGGCATCGACGGACGGCTGCCGTGGGTGATGGTGTCGGGCGACAACACGTACACCAAGGGCAGCGCCACCCGCCTCGACTGGTTCGCGCCGGTGACCCGGCCGGGCCAGAGCGAATCCTTCGGCGTGTTCAACTCCCGCTGGCAGAACCACATGACCTGGAACGTGCAGGTGTGGGCCTCCTCCAGCGACACCATGCGGCTGGGCGGATATCTGCCGTGGGGCGAGACACCGTCCCACCTCCAGCGGTTCCAGGGCGACAGGCTGATCCACGACAACCCGGTGAGCGGAGACATGCAGTGGGCGGAGGTGCCCGAGGGCGACCTGCCCTACCGCGCCGTCCTCGACGTGGAGCGGCCCGCCGACCTCTTCCGGCTGTCGACCCTTCCACACCGAGTGGACCTTCATGTCCGGCACCGTCGACTCGGACTTCTTCGAGCCGTTCTCGGTGCTGAACCTCGACTACAAGCTGGAGACGGATCTGCACGGCGACCTGAGGGCCGGCGCGGCCGGGCAGATCGTCCTCAAGCCGGTGTCGACGGACCTCGGTACGGTGCCGGGCACCGTCACCACTGTGACGCTGGACGTCTCCTACGACGACGGCATCACCTGGCAGAAGGTAGCCCTGACCAAGGGCGCCCAAGGCGCCTGGACGGGTGCGTTCAGGACGGCCAGGAAGCGCGGTGGCTTCCTCTCGGTCCGCGCGAGCGCGCAGACGGACAGCGGATACAGCGTCAAGAACGGGGGCTGGCGAGCAAAACGGCGGATGCGCGGTTCACCGCCGCGCCGCCGGCCATGGCACTCGGCGCTCTCATCTGCCAGCGCCGGGACCAACTGCGTACGGCCGAGCAGGCGCTGGTGTCCTTCGCCGAGGAACACCGGGCCGCGATGACCGGCAGTAGCATCACCGATCTGATCGAGGTCGTCACGGGCGTCGACGCCATCCGTCATCGCTTTCTCCAGGTGCAGCATGCGGCAAGGACACAGGTCCGCTCGTTCATCACCGCCCCGTTCGTGGCCCTGCCCCCCGACGAGAACACGGCCGAACCCAAGGCGATCGGGCGCGGAGTGCAGTTCCGGGCCGTACTGGACCGCGCTGTGCTGGCAGAGCCGGGGATCGTCCACGACGCGATCGACTCCCTGCGCAACGGGGTGCAGCTGCGTGTGGCCGACCACCTGCCGATGAAGCTCGTGCTGGCCGACGCCGACCTAGGCCTGGTCCCGCTCGCGGTCACAGCGGCGGGAGAGCCCGGTGCCGTGCTGCTGCACAGCAGTGGCCTTCTGGACGCGCTGGACGCGCTGTTCGAGACGGTCTGGCGCTCAGCTCACCCGCTCGAGCTGTCGGGCACTTGTGGTGAAGCCAGAGCCGCCGTCGAGGTCGGTCCGCAAGGCCCGACCGAGCTCGACCGGCAGATCCTCGGGCTGCTCCTGGCCGGCCTCACGGACCTCACGGCGGCGACCCAACTCGGTCTGTCACCGCGGACGCTGCACCGGCGTCTGCGTCACCTGATGGACATGGCCGGAGTCTGGACCCGCATACAGTTGGGCGCCCACGCCGTTCGAAACGGTTGGGTGGAGCCCCTGTGAACACGACCGGGGCGGACCGAATGGGCGACCCGCAGTCCGAGAATGGGCGGACAGGGTGTGAACACTGATGGCGATCTCGGCCCGGGGTGAATCGGTCGCATCGGCATTCCGATCGATCACTCACCTTCGGCGACTGCTTCCCAGCAGTCCGTCAGTAACCCCAACCACCCCGGTCGGGGAGTGTAAATCTCAGCTTGTCTCTGTCGGAGATATTCGGAGATATGCGGATCGGTGCCTGTCGACGAGGGTCTCTTGGTGTGCGCTGGTGAGCCACCGGGTGAAGGCGCGAGGCGGTGCGGGCGCGTGACGGCTTGCTCACTCATCGTGGAGTGGATCTGTTCGAGCTGAACACGCACCACTGGCAGGCTTGGAGGGCGAAGGTCTCGCCTGCTGCGGGGGATCTGCCATGACGTCCCCCCGGGGGCCCGCGACTCGCAGGGGCTGGCATCTATGGGGTATCGGTAGGGATTGCGGGGTAGTTCATTGGACTGGCGTTCTGACGACGCATTGACAGTGCAGATCCAACGAATGGGTCGTGCTCAGCGGCACCAGGCGGCCTATCTGGCCCTGCATCGGCTTCAAGCGCCCCTGTTGACGATTTCTATGCCCCAGGACTGGGGAATCGACCGGACGACTCTCGACGCCCTGCTACGCAGTGCCGCAGAGCGGCTGGACGGTGAATCCGACGTCGTACTCCAGCAAGCCTTGGATGAAGTGAGACGTGCGCCGTTGTTCGAGTCGGAGCTTGAGCCCGGAGTGGCGGAGAGCTTCCAGCTGGAGGCAATAGGCGGATGGACTCTGCTGGCCGAAGCCCTGGGCGAGATGAATGAGGTTCAGACGGACCGAATCATCATCCTGGCACGTGAGCAGGCTGACTATCTCGACCAATGCGTTGACGGAACGCTCTTGGAGATACAAGGGGAACCGCTTCGTGATCACTACCTCGAGAATGTTGGAGATCGCCTCCGCGCCTACGACCTAGGATTCTTCGCCACCAGGAACCTTGAAGTCGAAGGTTGGTGTCATGAAGTCGTGCTGGTTCGGTCTCTGGGGGAGAGTTTGCCGGTTCCTGAGGCATGGCGTGAAGTGCTGAATGCATGCGACGACTACAGCAGTGAGACGGCAGCGGTTCTGCGGATGTTCTCGAACTGATCGGCTACCCGGCGGCACGCTCGAGGACGTCGAGCAGGTGATCCGGGCGGGTGTGCAGCTCCAGGGGGATCGGTACTGGGAATGGGCCGACGCGAAGCCGTTCCAGGCCCTGTGAGCCGTCTCGACGCGTACAGCAGCTTCCGCGGACGGTCGGCAGTCAACCCTTCGAGGTGCCCCCGTGCTTCTCAGGCGACTTCGGGCCACTCGTAGTCCTGCCAGTCGTCGGGCTCGTCCCGGATCCCTTCCAGCAGGCGGCCGAAGGCGTCACCGTCGTATATCAGGGCCGTGAACTCGAGCGGAAGACGAACGTCGTTGATGACCGCGGTGGGCGTGCCCGGTCCCTCGGGCTCCTTCGTGCCTCCGGCGCGCTGGTAGGCCCTCTGGGAGGCGGTCACGAAGGCACGGTACTTCGTGCTCTTGACCGCGGAGTCGAAGGCCGGGCTGCGCAGTCCGTCGACCTTGCCGGCCAGTTCGAGCAGGTAGGCGTCGGTGAAGCCGTCGATATCCTCCTCGGGCTGGTGGGCGTACAGCACCTCGTGGTACTCAGCGAACTTGCCCGCCGCCAGCGCGGCCCGCAGCGCGTTGACCGCTCTCTTGGAGCCGCTGCCGCCCACTCGGTCGTCGAGGAAGGAAGCCAGCGTGTACTCGGCCACCGCGTGCTTCCGCAGGGTCGCCTCCCGCAACTGCGCTGCGCCACCGGTGGTTTCGAAGTCCTCGCAGTAGGGGCAGCGGGGATCCTCGTACAGATGGACCGTCACGGGGGCCGACTCGTCCCCGACCACGATGGTCGTGCCGTCGGCCGCCAGCTTCTCCGGTATCTCCTCCGGGCCGGCGTAGGGCACTCTCCGTTCGCCGCAGCCCGTGAGCGACACTCCCAGCACGAGCGCAATCGCTGCGACGGCAGCCACCCCACGTCTGTTCCCCACCCCATGCCTCCCCTGAGTCAGCGAGAGACTAGAACACACGTGCCGTACCGCGGAAACGTGTTTCACCAACCTCGCCCCCGCACGACAGCACCCTCACGGCGAAAACATCGGACGGCCGAGCAGAAGCACTGCGTTCGGTGCCGGGGTGGTGGGTGTTGTCGGCGGGTGGGGCTGCTGTTATGTTCCGCAGGCCGTCGATGTGGCGGGTGAGTGACCAGGGAGAACACCGGCTGATGTCCACCACAGGATCTTCGTCCACGGCTGCCGCGTATGCCGAGGCGGTGGTGAACGGTGTGATCGTTCCTCTTCGGTGGAGTGATCTGGAGGCGAGTGCGTTCGGCCGCGTGCCCGAGGTGTACGAGGCGGCGGTGGCGGCGGGCGCCGATCTCGACCGGGTCGGGACCGGGTGGGACCATACGCGGGACGCGGCGTGGCTCGCAGTCCTCTTTGCGCCGCTGGCTCTGCCGGTGCTGACGGTCTTCGCGGTGAAGGACGCGGACGATGCCGCCGGCCTGTACGGCGTCATCGGGCTGATCTCGGTCGCCCACGTGCTGCTGCGCGTCCTCGAGCGGCAGCGGACCCGGACCGGCGGGCCGAGGGTCACGGCGCGGGAGACGCTGCTCGCCGGCTTCGAGGCATGCTTCGCCATGATCTCGGCCGGCATCTTCGCGGCCGCGTCCTTGGCCGAGCAGTCCTGGTGGCTGTGGAGCCTGTGCGCGGTCCAGATCGCCGTGACCGTCTCCTGCGTGGTGAGCGTGCGCACAGCCCGAAAGGCGGCCGGACGCGGCGTCCCCACCGTGGCGCGGCCGCCCTTCGAGGAGTTCACCGCCCGCGTGGCCGACCTCGACGAACACGACCGCGCGGCGATACATGCCGACCTCAGCACCGCCCTGGACCGGCTGGAGGACGCCGGCATTGTCAGCCCGCCCGAACTCGCCGAGGCACGCCGAGCCCCGCTCGGCAGCCTGGCACGACGGCTGTGGGCCCTGGAGCGCTCCGCCGCGCGCCAGGCACGGTGAGCACCGGGCGTCGGCACGGCCGTGACTGCCTGGAAGCGTTGATCGTCACCGACGCCCTCAGGACTGAACCGTTCCGGATTCGGTGGAGACTCGATTCCATGAAAGGTATCGAGTCATGGCACGACCTTCCTCGTTCACAGATGAGGTGCGCAAACGAGCGATCCGTTTGGTCGCCGAGGTCCGCGCTGAGCACCCGACCGAGTCGGCGACGTACAAGGCCGGTGGCGCAGAAGCTAGGCATCGGTTCGGCTGAGAAGCTGTGGAACTGGGTCGGGCGGGACGAGATCGACTCCAGGCAGAGTCCGGGGCCGACCACGGAGGAGTCCGCGGCGATGAAGGCGCTGAAGAAGGAGAACGCCGAGCTCAGGCGGGCCAACGAGATCCTGAAGGCTGCGGCGTCCTTCTTCGCGGCCGAGCTCGACCCGCCACACACACGCTCGTAGCGTTCTTGGACGAGTACAAGGGCCGCTTCGGCGGCGTCGAGCCGATCTGCCGGGTCCTCAGCGACCACGACTGCAAGATCCCCCTCCACCTGCTACGCCCAGTTCAGGCCACCGGAGTGGTTCCTCGACGGCCCGGGTCCCCCGGGTCATCAACACCCCTGCGAGTGCCGCGACGGGGTACATGAGCACACCATAGACGGCGGCGGGCACCGCCAGGCCGACGCTGCCGAGCACACTGATTGCCAGGGTCATGGCGACGGCACTGTTGTGTATGCCGATCTCCATCGAGCAGGCGATGGACTGCCGCTTGTCGAGCCTGACCAGGCGGGGCGCGAGATACCCGATGGTGAGACTCGATATGCAGAAGGCGAGCGCTGCCGGCCCGACGTCCAGGAGGTAGTCGACGATGTTGTTCCGTTCGGCCACCAGCGCGCCAATGATGACGGCGACGAGGACGACGATCGACAGCTGTCGCACCGGACGGTCCATGCGCCGCGCGAACGCCTCCGAACGACGGCGAACGGCGAGGCCGATTACGGGTCTCACCCGCAGACGGATCCCTCACCGTGGTCGTCGAGTGCAAGGGCCCGCACTGAACGGGACCAGTTCCGCTTCTACCGCCTCACACCCGCCCGTCAGGACACACTGTCTGGTTTCGGCGCCGAGTGGGCCACAGCAGTTCCCCGTCGGACGGCCTCTCAGCCGGTGATCTCGACCGGTGTGCTCGGCGCTGTCGGAGCCGGGCCGGTCTGGGGCTCTGTCGGCTTCCTCTGCGTGATGCCGCGGAGAAGCTGGGAGAGGTCCACGCCGGTGGCGGAGGTGAGCAGCTCCATGCCCTGGGTGACGTTGTCGGTCACGGTTCGGGTGAGTTGGCTCGCGCCGTCGGTGGAGATGACCGTCATCTTGTCGACCGCGGCGAGCGGTTCGGCGGCCTTGCCGACGACCTGCGGGAGTACCTCGACGAGCATCTGGAGGACTGCGGCATCGCCGTACTGTCCGAACGCGTCGGCCTTCTTCAGCATGGCCTCGGCCTCCGCCGCACCCTTGGCACCGATGGCGGCGGCCTGCGCCTCGCCCTCGATACGGACGGCCTCGGCGAGCGCTGCGCGCTGCGCCTTCTCACCCTCACCGGTCAACCGGGCCCGCTCGGCGGCGGCCTCGGCCTCCTTGACCAGGGCGATGCGGCGAGCCTCTGCCTCTTGCTCGGCCTGGTAGCGGGCGGCGTCGGCGGGCTTGCGGACCTGAGTGTCGAGCTGGCGGTCGGTCAGGGCGGCCTGGCGGGCGGCGACCTTCTCCTGCTCGGTGAGGATGTCCTGCTGGCGGGCGGCCTCGGCGAGCGGACCCGCGGCGTTCGCCTGCGCCGCCGCCTCGTCGGTCTGTGCCTTGATCTCGGCCTGCTTCAGATACAGCGTCCGCTGCGCGACCGCGATCTCCTCCTCCGCCTTGAGCCGGGCCTGCTCGGCGGCGCGCCGGGCGACGGCTTCGGCGATGTCGGCCTCCTGCTTGGCCCGCGCGGCCTCGGGCCGGCCCAGGTCCTCCAGATAGGAGCCTTCGGTGGTGATGTCCTGGATCTGGAAGGCGTCGAGCACCAGGCCCTGCCCGGACAGGCTCGCCTCCGCTTCTTCGGCGACCTGGCCGGCGAACGCGGCCCTGTCGCGGATGATGTCCTCCACCGACATCCGGCCGACGATCGACCGCAGGGCGCCGGACAGCACTTCCTGCGTGAAGCCGACGATGCCGTTCTGCTGCATCAGGAACCGCTGGGCCGCGGCCCGGATGGAGTCCTCGGTGCCGCCGACCTTGACGATCGCGACCCCTTCGAGGTTGGCCTTGACCCCGCGCAGCGTGACCGCTCCCCGGACTGCGACGGGGATGTGCCGGCTGGACAGGTCGAGAGTGAACTTCTGCTCCACGAACGGCACGACGAAGACGCCGCCGCCGACCACGACCTTCTGGCCGCTGTTGTCGGTGTATTCCCGGCCGGTCGCCGGGTCGGTCGTCTTCTTGCCGCGCCGACCGGTGATGATGAATGCCTCGCTGGGACCGGCGACCTTGTAACGGGTGACGACGACGAGGCCCAGCAGCACGAGAAGAACGACGATGCCCGCAACTGCGGCGAGGACAGGGCTCATGACGAGACCCCCTTCGATGGAAACCGAGGAAAGACAAGAACTGGCGACGTGCGGGTCAGCGCTCGACCGGACGCACCACGACGGACGTCGG
The DNA here is from genome assembly GCF_055587025.1 of Streptomyces sp. NPDC048600. Taxonomy (NCBI): domain Bacteria; kingdom Bacillati; phylum Actinomycetota; class Actinomycetes; order Kitasatosporales; family Streptomycetaceae; genus Streptomyces; species Streptomyces sp. NPDC048600. The sequence goes on from NZ_JBVJGZ010000007.1 coordinate 162,002, forward strand.
CGAGAGCACGGACTCCACCCACACCTCGGTGCCGCGAGCGACGGGCGAGTCCGACTTCGCCGCGTACTTCACGGGCTGCCCGGCAAGGTGCAGCAGCACTTCGCCGTAGCCACCGTCAGGAATCGCCGTGACCACCGATCCAGACGTCCCGGTCAGGTCCGAGCCCCGCGGGGCGGGCACGGCGGCGTCAAGCATGAGCACTCGGCTGAACCGCCAGGTCACCCATCCCACGACGCCTCCCGCGACCGCGCCCGCACCGGTGGCGACCCCCGCCCCCGTACGGGTGCTGTTGAGCACGATCGCCCCAGTGAAGCCGAGAGCCGAAACGAACCCCGCCACCACCGGCAACGACAGAAACCCGTCCAGTCCGTCAAGAGTCCCCTCCAGCAGCCCGTCGAGGACCAAGGACAGGAGCAGCAGCACCAGGCCGACGATGCCGAGACCCAGAAACCAGATCATGTCCCCGCCCCTCGGACACCGTGTTGCCTTCGTCGTCCGCGGCATCCTCGCACCGAACCGCACACCAGTTCACTGCCGGACTTCGGCAATGTTCACGCCCGTTCAATGCCGTCCTGGCAAGCGGATCCGCTGCTCATGTCTGTGGACCGGGGGCTGGCCGTGTGGTTTCAGGGTTCGATGAGTCCGATGCGGATGGCGTAGCAGGTGAGCTCCAGACGGTCCTTGAGACTGAGATTCCGGAGCAGGTGGGCGCGGCGGCGTTGACGAGTTTACGGGCTCTGCCTCGCGGTGGGTGATGACCTGGCGGCAGGTGCTGCCCTTCCCGCATACGGTCGAGGCAGTGGTGGAACTGCGCTGTGATCAGAGCGAGTTGGGATCATCCACAGTGGACCTTTCCATACCCGCTGGCATCCATCCTTCTCGCACGTTGCCGAGGGGCATCCTGCCCTGACGGCCGGAAGGTTCAGCCGCTGTCCGGGGCGACCACATGCCTCAAGACGTCGCCCAGCCAGGCGGCGAGGCGGAGGGCGTCGAGGCTCAAGGAAGCCTGCGTGGTGGCGGTCGGAGTTCTGGCCATGTTGCTGGCCAACGTGCTCGTCCTGCGCTACGCGCTCGCCCCGCCGACCCGTCTGTTGCACACGGTGGCGCAGGCGGACCTCCTTGCGCCTGGTCTTCGGGCCGAGGCGGTCGGCCCGGGCGAAATGGTGCAGCTCGTAGGTACGTTCAACGCGATGCTCGATCGCCTGGAGAACGAGCGCGCCACCAGCAGTACGCGGGTGGTTGCGGCGCAGGAGGCCGAGCGCCGGAATCTCGCCCGGGAGCCGCCGCATGACGAGGTCGACCAAGCGCTGACAGCCGTCCTCCTCCAACCGAACTGGTTGGCCGACCATGCGCCCCCGCAACTGCTGGGCGATCTGCGCGGCGCGCAGGGGACGACCCGGGAGAGCCTGGGACGAACTACGGCGCATCGCTCACCGGCTGCGTCCAGGAGTCCTCGAAGACCTCGGCCTTTCCAGCGCACTCCGCGCGATCGCGTCCGACTTCACCGGTGCAGGCTTCACCGTCGCGACCACATCGACCACGCCCACCCCGTACTCACTCGAGAGGCCGAGGTACTCACTCGAGAGGCCGGGCTGGCCATCTATCGGGTGGCTCAGGAAGCCTTGTCCGACGCAGCCCGCCACGCGCAGGCCGACCACGTGGACGTTGAACTGCGAACTATGAACCCCGGCGTGGTGGAACCGCAGACCCAGGACGACGGACGCGGTTTGCGTGACACGTCTGGGAAGCGGCGCTGCACGCGCTGATCTGTTCCCCGACCGTGCTCGCGGCCCGGCTCGACCGCCTCGCCGACACCATCGGCGTGGACACAGTCGAGCTCGGCGGCATCGCTCCCCTTGGTGCATCGCTGAAGATCCCAGCCGTAAACGGGTTCTGGATCCTGGACGAGCGGCTCGTCGTGGCGGACGACTGGCACGGAGGTACGGCTCGACGAAGCCGACTCCATCACCACTGCCAGCGGGTGTGGCGGACGCTGAGCGAGTCGGCGGTGTACGGCGCCGACGCCCAGAATCTGATCAGCTGCGCCCGGCGGGGCGTTCGCCCGCAGGGGTGAGTACCGGCCGGGACGTCTCGGGTCGTATGAGACGGCCCAAGTGGGTCGGCATCGGCCGACGCCAGGCCCGGGCTCTTGCGGCTGGCTTCCTCATGGGCGTGCACCTGGCCGCCTGTTCACGGCGGCGGCGATGCGATGGGAGCGCAGTCGACGCCCGGCCGCGGCGCCCGGTGGGGGTGCCGCGGCCGGGTTGTGGTTCAGGTGGCGATGATGGTGTGGAAGAACAGCACCGCGCCGGCGAAGGCGGCGCCGCCGGTGAGGACTGCGGTGGGGGCGCCGGGCTGGGCGAGGTGGGTGAGGATGCCTGCTCCGGTGCCGACCAGGGTGCCGAGCATGAGGATGATGGCGCTGCGCAGGCCGAGCAGTGCGGTGGTGGCGGGGGTTTGGGGTGGGTGAGGGCCTGTCGGGCTCTGGGGGTGGGGTATGGCCTGCGGGGCGTGGCCGGTGTGGGGCGCGTGCGGGCTGCCCGTGCCGGTGGCGGCGGGGGAGGGGGTGGTGTGGCGGTGGTCCTGGCCGGGGGCGGGGCTGTTGTTCATGGTGTTCCTTCCTCTGACGTTCGGTCACTGCTGGTGCGGTGGCCGCTCGTTGCTGGTCTAGGTGCCACAGCTCCCTCCCCCCCGTGTGTCGCACGTCACAATTTCTGATGGGGGAGGGGAGGGGGGAGCCGTACGCCGCGCCTAGGACCTGTGTGAGACGAGGGCGGAACACGGCCCGCTGGCCCGAGCGAGGGCTAGGGAGCGGATGTGCCGGACTTTCGGCATCCCGGTTCGAGGCGGGGACACGGCTCGGCAGCATCGGCTCCGACCAGCAAGAACTCGTCGACAACGCACTCCGGGCCGTCCTTGATCTCTGACCGGGGAACCCGCGGCAGCGGCGGCTCCGATTCCAGGACGTCAACCTGATCTGCAAGGACCCGGGATTGCCCCGCCGTCGGCCGCGCGGTGTGTAGGACGGCAGTCGTCACCTGCTTCCGAAGGACGGTTGCCGCCGGTCAGCGTCTGAGGAGAGCGCTCATCACGGTTGCCAGGTACCCGGTGTCCGCCGGTACGGAACCCGGGACGGCATGAGCGAGCTGGGCGTGGCCCACGTAGCTGGTGTAGGCGAGGAGGCCGCGCCGACGGGCCTCGGGCGGCGAGAAGCCGAGCAGTTCGAAGAGGCGGGCGAGGTAGCCGACCCGGCGTTCGGTCACGCGGGCGAGGGCTGCCGCGACGTCGGCGTGGTCGGCGGCGGCGAGCAGCCGCACTTCCAGGGCGTCCGTGGTGGCCGTGGCGATGGCTCCGCTCAGAAGCGCCCGGAGCCGGTCGGCGGGATCCGGCTCGGTCGCCTCCATGGCCTGGATGATCCGCTCGGTGGAGAGTTCCTCCCAGCGGGCGAGGGAGGCCGCGACGAGTGCGTCCCGGTTGGTGAAGTGCCAGTAGAAGCTGCCCTTGGTGGTGCCCAGACGGGCCGCCAGTGTTTCCACGGCGACCGCCCCGAGGCCGCGTTCGGAGAGTGCGGCGAGGGCGGCGTCCGCCCAGTCGTCGGCGGTGAGGCGCTTACGGGCGGGGCGCTTCGAGGGGTCCGGCTGATCGCGCATGGCTCCATACGCTACCGTACGGTAGAACATACGCTCCCGTATGGAGGTGCGGTATGCGCACGCTGCGCAACGTTCACGAGCGGATCATCGAGGCCCCGGCCGAGACCGTCGGAGCCCTCCTCGACCGGCTCGCCACGTCGGACGACCCCCTGTTCCCCACCCCTGTCTGGCCCGCCATGGTCCTCGACCGCCCCCTCGGTGTCGGCGCCGACGGCGGCCACGGCCGGATCCGCTACAAGGTCACCCGCTACGAGCCCGGACGGTCCGTCCGCTTCGACACGACCGGGGACGGCCTCGGCACCGGATACCACCGCTTCGACATCGAACCCCTCGGCCCCGACCGCTGCCGGATATCCCACATCCTCGAAGTCACCACGAGCGCGGCCAAGTTCACCATCTTCAAACTGGCGATCGAACTGGTGCACGACACAATGGTCGAGGAGATGTTCGACAACGCCGAGAGGGTCGCTCTCGGCTCACTGCCTCACCCGCCGGCCCGCCGCCCACGACGCGCCCTGCTGGTCAACCGGCTCCTGTGGCTCCGGCCGACCGGGGTGCCCGTACCGGCGAACGCGCGGCTGCTCCGCGCCGCCGTCGAACGGCCCGACTTCACCGACGCCTGGCGCATGCCGCTCACCCCCGGCATGCCCCGCGACCCGCAGGCCTGGCGGCACGTCCTGCCCTTCACCGAGCGGGGCGCCGGGGACCACGAGCTCATGCTCGGAGAGGACGCCTCCCACCTGGACTTCCGAGCCTCGGTCCTCGTCGACGAAGACTCCGTGACTCTGGCTACCGCCGTACGGCTGCACCACACAGGCGGCAGGCTCTACTTCGCCTTGGCACGTACCTTCCACCCGTACCTGGCCCGCCGGGCGCTGCGCCGGGCCCACCGCCGCATCGCGTTCGCGGCCCCGCCCGCCGGGGAGCGCAATGCGCGTGCCACGGGCTGACGCACCTGCCCGACCAGACGCTGGGGCGAGACGGCGTCGCCCCGGTGGCCGTCGTGTCCCCACCGGACGGTGGGCCTGCGGAAAGCGCTGTGCGGATGAGAACCACGACCCCCCCGCCCTGGCGCCGGCCGGCCGAGGCCCGCCGTGACCCGATCGGGTCAGGAACCCGACGAGCCCGCCCTCCTGCCCGCCGAACTCACGGCACAGCCTCACAACGAGAGCACCGACGGACACCGCTTCGACGAACCGGCCGCAACGTGAAGGGCATGCCTTGCCAAATGATTCTGTGCTGGTCATCGAGGAGGCCGACGTTGGCGCGTCAGCAGGGAAGGCAGGCCCGTGCTCACGCTGGTCAATGCTGACGGCTCCACGCCAAACGGCTTCCTGATCGACGAGATCCCCCACGAGGGCGCCCGGCGGATGCTTGCCACCCTGCTGCAAGCCGAAGTCAACAGCCCCATAGCCGAGTTGGCCGTTGAACGGGATGGCGATCCGCCGCCTCCTCGAAGCAGACGATCAGAAGCCCGAGGAAGGCTGAAGCGCACCACCGATCCACAGGACTTGACAACTGCTAGACGCCCCAGCGGCTTTCAGCCGTGCGTGTGTGCATAGACCGAGGGCGTTGATCTTCGCTTCGGATGACGGATCCGACGCGGTGGTGGCTCGGGCCGCGTCGTCGCGGTCCCGCTCGATGGCACGGGCAACGCCCCGCCGCCGGGCAGGGGTGTTGCCCGGGATGCTCTGTTTCAGGATGCCCTCTGGCTGGCGGGCTGCTCGGTCTCGGTCGTCACCCGTGCCCCCCGAAGGAGCACCGGGAGCCACAGCAGGCATGCGAGCAAGGGGACTGCGGCGTACGCGGCCATGCCCGTACTGGAGCCCAGGTTGTCCATGAGCGTGCCGAGGACGAGGTAGCCGGTGCCGATGAGTGCCGATTCCACGAAGGCGATCATCGACAGCAGGCTCGCCCGGTGGCGTGATGGAACGGCTTCGTTGAACACGTTGTCCACGAGCACGGCGGTGATCTCGGGAATTCCGACCAGGGCCAGGAACGCGGCGATGGTGACCCAGACAAGGCCGAGGCCGCTGAGGCCGAGCGCCGCGGCGAGCGTCAGGAGGGACACGGGGACGACGATCCGGTACCCGATGCGCCGGTCCGCGCGGTCCGACAGCAGCGCTGTGAGGCCGCCGGCGAAGAATCCCGCCGATATGACCGCGCCGACCAGTGCGGTGCCCGCTCCCTGATCGGAGAGGGTCTTCTGCGTGAAAATGATGTACGGCGTCAACGTCGCGTGCATCAGCGCGGACACCACGACGAGCGTCACGAGCGCCGGCGTGGCGAGGCGGAGCATCGCCCGCCATGCTGTTGCGTCGCCGTGCTCCTTCACGGCTGCGTCCTGTTCGTCCACCGCGTCCGCGCCGCGGATCTCGGGCACCCGTGAGATCAGCACCACCACGGCCAGGAGGAGGCAAGATGCCGAACCGGCGTAGGCGATCGGCCAGGAGAACTGCTGGAGTTGGCCACCGACGACGATGGCGACTCCCGAGGTGAGCGTCCCGAGCATGGTGAACCGGGACTTGATCCTGACGTAGCCGGCCGTTGCGCCACGGCGCACGAGCAGGTCGTACAGCAGGGCGGTGTCCGAACCGGACACACATGCCATGCCCACGCCCTGGCCGATGAACAGCGCCAGGAACGCCCAGTAGTGGGAGGACATCACCTGACCGAGCAGGCAACCGGCGATCAGCACCTGGCCCATCACGATGCTCGCGCGCCTGCCGATCCGGTCGGCGATGACTCCCGTCGGCAACTCCGCGAGGCCGCTGACCAGGTAGAGCAGTGTCTGAAGGAGGGCCACCTGCCCGGCGGAGAAGCCTTGCTGCAGAAGGAAGAGGACGAACACGCCACGCTGGAACAGCGAGTTGGCGAGCACGGCGTACACGTAGAACGGGCGCGTGACACTTCGCGCTGCATCGTCGACTGCTGCCGGCCCGCCAAGGGCCTCCGTCGTGCCGGTCATACTGCGGGCTCCCCCTGGAGACTTCGGTGGTCCTGGTGTCGGGACTTCGCCGTCGATCGGCCTGGGCCCGGCGCGGGCACCGCGTCCTCGGCCATGCCTGGCGCGGTTGGCGAAGACAATCCGGGTCGAGTGTGCGGCCGGGTCGCTCGGGGCCGGTTGTTCAGCCTCCGGGGTTCGTGACGTTGCGGAGCCGGGTGCCTGGGCAGAGATGAAAGAGTTCGGGGTCTGCCTCGTCAAGGCCGTGGAGCAGGCCGACCGGGCGCCAGCCGACGCGTTGCAGCAGCAGCTGCATCGGGTGGTTGGAGACGTTCGTCGAGGTGAACAGCTTCTGGGTGGTGCATGCGGTCTCGGCCGCTGTGAGGAGATGGGTGCCCACCCCTCGTCGGCGGGCGCCGGGGGCGACCATCAGCATGGTGACGAAGCCCTGTTCGAAGAAGGTGTACTCCAGCACGCTGTAACCCAGCGGTCCGGTCGGGTCCCGGACCATGAGGACCGTGCCCTGTTCGCACCAGCGCTGGATGCTGTCCCGTCGTGCGCTGTCGCCTGCTGCCGCGACGGAATCGATCTCCGCCAGTGCGGCCCAGTCCGACGGGTTCGCGCGGTCCATGTGAAGCATGCTGAGGTTCGCACCGTCCATGAGGCGCATCCTGGCAGCGCAGGGGCGGTTGGTGCTTGCCAATTTGGTCGACGGGGCGTGGTGCCCTCCTTGCGATGCGCGGGGCGGCGGCATACCCGCCGGGCGCAGGCCACTGGTCGTCCTTCCGGTCGAGGGTCCGACCCGGCAACGGTTCGAGTCCTGTGCGGCGTTGAGGTTCCTGTGCAGGATGGTCACAGCATCGCGCGGCAGTTCCGGGCGGGATCGCCCGTCTTGCCGGGGCGGGTAGGTTGCCTCTGGCTGCCGCAGGCAGTCTGCGACGCGCCTCGTGGAGCGTGTGCATGCGCTGCAGCGAGGATGTCCTTCGGCCCGCCGACCGGGGGTTGATTACTACAGCGGACTTGTCGCCGGCGACGAGATCTGTGCCGGGTACGCCGCTGGCGGTGTCGACACCTGCCAGGGTGTCTCTGGCGGTCCGATGTTCGGGCGCGATGCGAGCAACGCGTGGATCCAGGTCGTCATCGCGAGCTGGGGCATTGATGCGCCCGGCCCAACGCCCCGGGCGTCTGCTCCGAGGTGTCGGCGTTCGCCTCGGCGATCGCCTGCGCGGCCGTCTTGCTCTGACATTCCGTGCCAGCACGCCGTACGCCGTCACGGCACTCAACGGCCCGGCGCCGCACCGCGCCGGGCTCGTTTTCGATCGTCGGCCCCTGAAAGGCTGGCCCCTGCCAGTCCGATTGTGTCGGGGATGTCCTGCCGTGGCTGCGCAGGGTGGAGCGAAAGTTGTTGGTTGTCCCGACCGCCTGGCGGTTGCGTTCTCGCAGGCTCAGGCCGTCTACGACGTGGTGGGCGAGGCGCTGTGCGGGAGGTGTGGGGCGTGGTCTTGCGGCGGGGCGTTCATGATGGAGTCTCTCGTAGGGTTCGGTCAGTGGACCGGAGCCGGGCGCAGGCGCACGGGGACGGTCGTGTGCCCGTTGCTGATCAGACTCGGCAGCTTCCTCAACTCGTCTTGGCTGGTGGCGAGTTCGATGCCGGGAAAGCGCTCGAAGAGCAGGCGCAGGGCGGTGGCGACTTCGAGTCGGGCGAGCGGGGCGCCGAGGCAGTAATGGACGCCGTGGCCGAAGGCGAGGTGTTCCTTGCTGGGGCGGGTGGCGTCGAAGTGGCCGGCGTCATCGTGCCAGTCGGGGTGGCGGTTGGCGGCGGCGTAGGAGACGAGGATGGCGTCTCCGGCCCGGATGGTCTGCCCGTCGGGGAGCGGGATGTCAGCTCGGGCGTAGCGCAGGGGAAGGTGCTTGATTGCGGGCTCGTGGCGCAGGGTCTCCTCGACCACATCCTGCCAGGTGCATCGGCCGTCCCGGACGTGTGCGAGCTGCTGCGGGTCGGACAGCAGCGTGGTGATGGCCTGGTCGATGATGTTGACAGTGGTCTCGTAACCGGCGCTGATCATCAGCAGCAGCGTGTCGCGCAGTTCGGCGTCGCTGAGGGCGGAGCCGTCTCCTTCGTCGTCGCGGGCGGCGATCAGTGTCGAGGTCATGTCCTCGCCAGGCTCGGCCCGCTTGATCTGGATCAGGGCGTCCAGCAGGCCGTAGAGGGCGGCGGTGTTGGCGGCTTGTTCATCAGCGGTGAGGTGGGTGGCGAACACGTTGTCCACCACAGTGCGCAACTCGGTGCGTCGGTCGGCGGGGACGCCCATGAGTTTGCCGATGACGGCGATCGGTAGCGGGTAGGCGAAATGCTCGCGCAGGTCGACCGTGTCGCCAGCAGGACGGGCGTCGAGTTCGTCGAGGAGGGCGCTGACGAGAGCCTCGATGTCCGCTTGAAGGGCTTCGGTGCGGCGGGCTGATAGGGCCGGGGCCACCATGCGGCGCAGGCGGCTGTGGTCCTTGCCGTAGGCGGTGAACATGTTCTCCACCGCGATCCACAGGGCCAGCGGCCAGGTGGCGACGGTCTCGGTGAAGGCCGGCCAGTGGGCCCGGCCGTCCTTGGAGACGTCCTTGCTGGTCAGGAGCTGCTTGAGGAGGGCTGGGTGGGAGACGGACCAGGCGCGCACGCCGAGGATGTCGACCGGCGTCGCGGGGCCGCGCTCGCGTAAGGCCTGGTGTTCGTCGTCCGGGGCGGAGCTGGCCGGATCGAGGACGAGAATGTGCTGTTCGGGCATGTTGAGGTGCCTTTCGGCTGGTGGGGAAGGTGACGGGTGGGGCGGCCATGGAGGGGTGGCAGGAGCCGGGGACGGTGTCGTGGGCGACGGCTTGGTGGGCCAGGGGTCTGCCATGCTTTCGGGGCAACCGCGCCTGCGCAAGCGGCTGTCGAGAAACGCGTGGGAAGCGAGGCACCTGTCGTATGCCACCTGTGCTGCCGCGCGTCCCAGGGCGTGGAGTTGTCCAGGCGGCACTCCGGCCCGGACGACGCTGAGCGAGTCGAGACAGGGCCCTGGGCTTTTGGCTCCGACGCGGCGGGTGGCATCCGCTCGGCGTCCGCGTATCGGCATTCGCGCCGCCTCAAGGATGAGCTGCCCAGCATGACATGTCGTCGACACGTCATGACAAGCCGTCGGTGGGCGCCTTCTCCGGCTTCCCGTACCTGTCCAGCGACCAGCGGATGCCGTTGTCGTCCGTGAAGAACGCACAGGGCCGGTTGTTGTGGACTGTGGCGGACGACCAGTGCGGAGATGTGAGGCTGTCCTTCCGGCACGGGGACCGACCCGGCAACGGTCCCAATCCTGTGCGGCGTTGGGGTGCCCTTGCACGCTGGCCACGGCATCGGGCGGCAGTCTCGGACGGGGATCGCCCGCGCTGCCGGACCGGTCGGTTGCCCTCCGGCCGCCGCAGGCAGTCTGCGACGCGCCGCAGGGCGTGTGTGCATACATTGCAGCGGTGATGTCCTCCGGCACGCAGACCCGGGGAGTTGATTACCAAACGGGTCGACCCGTATCGTAAGTTGTATGAGTTCCGTTCCGTCCTCCAGGGGTCGCCCCAGGGACCCCCGCTCGCATCAGGCGATCCTCAGCGCGGCCACAGAGCTGGTGATCGAGGTCGGCTACGCCGCGACATCGATCGGGGCGGTGGCGGCCCGTGCCGGGGTCGGCAAGGACACCGTCTACCGGCGCTGGCGGGGCAAGCCGGAGCTGGTCTTCGAGGCCGTGTTCACCACCACCGACCACGTTCCGGTCCCCGATACCGGAGCGCTGGCCGGGGACCTGACCGCACTGCTGCAGGGCCTGATCGACGAGTTCCACGCGCCTGCCGCGGCAGCGGCGCTCCCGGGACTGCTCGCCGACTTCGCCGCGGATCCGGTGCTGCAGGCACGCATCCGCAGCGACTTCCTGGCCCCGTCGAAGGAGCGGCTGCTCATCGTCTTCGAGCGCGCCGTGACGCGCGCAGAGATCGCGGCCGACACGCCCGTGGATCTGGTCCTGGACACGCTGGCCGGGGCGGTGTTCTTCCACGTCGGCCTGGTCGGGGAACGCCCCGACCCTCAGCTGGCCGGCCGGCTGGCTGCTGTCATAGCCAACGGAATTGAGGTCCGATGAACGGCTGGCTTCTCGCAGCGGGTATCACCGCGTCCGGAGTGGCCGCGGTACACATGGCCGCCGGACACCGGGACGTGGTCCGCCCGCTGCTGTCCTGCGCACTCGCAGACGAACCCCGACGCGTCCTTCACGCCGTATGGCACATGGTCACGGTCGACCTGGTGCTCTCCGCAGCCGCCCTGGTCTACCTCGCGCTCTCGGACGACACGTCAGCTACCGGCCCGATGGCGTGGTTCGTGGCCGCGCACTTCGCCGCGTACACCGTCGCCTTCCTGGTCGTCACGTTGTCGGTCGACTGGCCGAAGCCACTACTGCGGCTGCCGCAGTGGATATTGCTCCTGCCGGTCGCGGTGCTGACAGCGGCGGGTGCCGCGTAGCGACAACCCGGAGAGACACGGCCCCGACCGACTCGAAGCATTCGTAGGTAACCGGCTCAAGCGCCTTGCGTACCGGCCCGACGTGCGCGGACTCGTCCGGCCTTCGGGTGGGCTCCAAAAGTTGACTTACGCAGACCGGCAACCGGGCCAGCCACCGGTCGGAGCACAGGCCACGGCAGGCCAGCGGAGGCCCGCCCTCCCCGCCGTGTGTCCGCGGCACGAACTCGTCCGCGTCCTATGCCGCAACGCCCCGCCACGATCCGCGGGACGGCCACCGACTGGACCCGCTGGCTACGACGGGCTCCACAGGCCAGGAGGCGGGGTGCGACTGGTTTTGGACGGCTTCTTCAGCGCGGGTCGCAGGCGGCGTCGAGCTACCGGCGTACGGGCCGCAGTTCCGGGGGCCGGAGGCGGTTGTCGGGTGCTTGCGACTGCGCGCGCGGCTTGTTCGTGGGGCGCGCCCGACAGCACGCCAGCGAGCAGGTCCGTATTTCAGGGTGCCGGTCCCGGCCGCACCTCGCGGCCGGGGGCCGCGCCGTTCCAGGTTCGACGTCCTGGCCGGGGCGGATGCGCGGGGCGGCTTCCCGGTGTAGCGCCCTGACGCTGCTTCGCGCTGCGTGTGTCGCTTGACATCGGGTTCCGCCTGATCTGTGAGAGATCGGTGGACTGGGGCGGGATCCCACTGCTGGGCGGAGGTCCTCCGCCCCCTTCATGTGCCCGCTCCGAACTGGGCCTTGGACATGCTGTCGTCGGGCTGGAACGGAATGCCGGCGGGAAGCAGGAGTCCCCGCAGCATGTAGGTCCCGGCGCTTTGGGCAGTGTTTCTCGCTGTTCGTTCTCCGTAGCGAACTCACCTTGGGGGGACGCTCGTTCATGGTCTGTGACCGCGCGCTCAGGTCAGGGTCTGGGCTGCGTACACGGTGCCGAGGGCAGTGGCGAGGGTGCCGAGGAGGAGGCGTAGGGCGCGTTCGGGCAGGCGGGGCTGGAGACGGGCGCCGAGGTAGCCGCCGATCAGGCCGCCGGTGCCGCAGGCGAGTCCGAGCCGCCAGTCGGGGGCGACGTCTCCGGGGCTGACGAGGGAGAGCAGGGCGTAGGTTGCGGCGCCGACGAGGGAGGTGGTGAAGGTGGCAGCGAGCGCGGCGGGGGCGACACGGGCGACGGGCAGGCCGCGGCCGACGAGGATCGGGCCGAGGAGGGAGCCGCCGCCGATGCCGTAGAGGCCGCCGACCACGCCGACCGCCAGGGCGAGGCCGGTCAGGGCGCGGGGAGTCAACTTGTCGGCCGGCAGCGGCCGGTGACGGGACGGGGCGAGGGTGCGCAGGCACAGCCACAGGCCGAGAGGGAGCAGCAGGGCGGCGATGAGGAGGCGGAAGACGTCGGGGCCGGGGAGGGCGAAGACGCGGAGGGCGGCCCCCAGGACGACGCCGGGCAGCGTGCCCAGCACCAGGCGTCGGGCGAGGCTGCCGCGCAGGGAGCCGTCGTGGCGGTAGCGCCACAGGGCGCCGGGTCCTGCAACGACGTTGAACAGCAGGTTGGTTGGAGTGACGGCTGGATTGGGTACGCCGAAGACGCTCAGCTGGACGGGGAGGAGGAACACTGCGCCGGACACGCCGACCGGTGCGGTCACGGTCGCGATCAGTAGCCCGGCGACCAGCCCTCCTGGCACCGTCCAGTCCACTGTCGCCCCCTGCCAGTTGTTCGCCCGGCCAGTATCAACGCGTCTGTGGACAGTGAGCTGACCTGCAACGAGATGTTCACGATCGGCCAGGCGGGGTCCGGTGCCCTCGCTCGGCCGTCGCTGTCACGGGACGGTCAGGCCTGGTGGGAGCCGCGGTCATGGGGCCGGCTTCGTCTGGAGCTGTGCCTGGGGTCGGCTGGCCTGACGGGTCTGCCGATGACGCGGTACATGCCGATCGAGTCGTGGGCGGCGGTGTCGGTGAAGCCGAACTTCTTGTACAGGAAGCGGGCCGGGCCGTCGGCGATCAGGGAGACGTAGGCGGTGACGGGGGCCCGGCGTTCCTCGGCCGCGCCGAGGGGGGTCTTCCGTACGGACCTGCCGATCGCCCGGATGGTCAACGTGCTGCATGCGGTCATGCACAGCGCGGCGGAGGAGATCCGCGCCGGCCGCCTGACCTCCGAGCACGCCGCCCACCACATCACCGCCACGGCGCTCGCAGCTTTCACGCCGCCGGGCACACCGGTGCCCGAGGCCGACGCTGGGGCCCGCCGGCAACCCCCGGCGAAGAAGTCTTGATCTCCGAGGAGTCCTGGTCCCCTTCGCGGCTGCGGTGATCCTTCGCGTGGGCGGTCGAGCGGTGAAGGGCGGCGGCCTGTGCGGGTTGAGGCCGTTGCGCAGCCGTACGAAGCGGAACGTGGCGGCAGCGGGCGGCGTCAACGACGGTGTCGGCAACGAACGCGGAGGTCGGGTCAGGTCGAACGGTGCTCAACTCCAGCTGGCATCAAATGGTCCACGGCAGGCGACAGTTGATGCGTCGGCGGCGGCCGGTGCTGTGAGGGGCGTACGCCGGCCAGGGTGACCGTGACCAGCCGTCGCACGGCGGCTTCGGACGGCAGCGTTCGTGCCGCCGCCAGGGCGCTGAGGCAGCAGTGTGTGAGTTCGGCGGGCCGGATGTCATCCCTGACGGCACCGGCCTGTGCTGCCTGGCGTCGCTCTGGTCGTGCTGCTGCTGGCCATGGTCCCTGCGGTGTGCAAGCCTCGGGGCGTCACACTCATGGGGCAGCGAGCAGGGCGCGGGCGCCGAAGCGCATCGGCTGCGGTATCCCTGCCTCGGTCCCAGGATCCTGATGGCTTCCCAGTTGCGCGCGGACGGCGACGTCCGTCTGCCGTCCAGGGAGGTGGACGGGGTGCACCGCGTCGAGCTGACCGGCGGCATGGGCAAGTACAACTGGGCCTTCAACGGCAAGGCCTTCGACATGGCCGACCCGGCCGCGAATCCGCTCACAGTGGAGGAGGGGCAGCGGGTCAGGCTCGACTTCGTCAACACCACGGAGATGTGGCACCCGATGCACCTGCACGGCCACACCTACCAGCTGGGAAGTAGCGGCCCCCGCAAGGACACCGCCATCGTGCTGCCCAAGAAGAAGTTGTCCGTCGTCTTCGACGCCGACGGCCCAGCAGGATGAGATCTGGGGACGTCGGCGCGAGGGGCAATCGTTCGGCTTGAGCGAGCGGGCGCTCGGAGCGCCGATGCAGAACGCTCGTCGGTTCCTTCGGCAGCGCGGCGGCGTCCGAATTGCCCCGCAGCAGCGACCAGAGCGGCATCTGTACGGCAGCGAGTGCGAAGAGATGTCCCGCGTTATCGCCGCCGGGAATCTGGTCGGCAGTTGGCCAGGCGGCTGGGCCGGTCACCTTCGACCGTCTCCCGGGAGATCGCCCGCAACGGAGGCCGGGCCCACCGGCTCTGCGTGCTGACGGCGGCCATGACAAGCCGCGACATGGCCGTCTACAGTCGAGCTGCAACTGCCGTGCAAGTGTCGCGCGATTGAGTGCTCGGGTGTCGAGAACGGCCTTCGAGGTAGTGCTCCAGCGTCGAAGGCTCGGCGGACGGCCCGAGGGCCGCCACCGTTACCGGCCCGTTCCCGTGGCCGAGTTCTCATGAATGATCGTGCCTATCCAAGGTGGAGAGTCGGCAGCGGGCAGCGGGCAGCGGGCAGCGGGCAGCGGGCAGCGGGCAGCGGGCACCGGGTCGTTCGGGTGCCGGGGAGGGCTCATGTGACACCCTCCCCCCACGCCGTTGCTCAGCCGCTGTACTCGGTCGCGACGTCCACGACCCAGGTGATGCCGAATCGGTCCTTGAGCATCCCGTAGAGCGGAGCCCACTGGGCAGGCGCCAGCGGCTGCACGACGGTGGCTCCGACCGAGAGCTTCTCCCAGTACGCGGTCACTTCGTCGACGGTCTCGCCTCGGAGAGACACGAAGAAGGAGTTCTCCCCCCGTTCCCACGGCATCTGTGAGGGCACGTCGTAGGCCATGACGTGGAAGCCGTTGGTCCCGGCCACCTGACCCCACATCACCTGATCCGCCGTGTCGGGATCGTGCACGTTTCCAGCGTCCTCGTACGTGACGACGACGATGTCCCCGCCGAACACGGACCGGTAGAACTCGAGCGCGGCGCGGGCCTCGCCGCGGAAGTTGAGATGCGTTACGGACTTGACGGACATGCTTGGCTCCTAGACTTCGCCTGATGGTTCTGGCGCTGTGAAGCGCCGCGACACGGACCTTCGGACAGCGACGGGAAGCACGCTCGTGGCTATGGCGTCACAGTGTTGAGGTATTGCCGCATTCCCTGCCGGGCCCAAGACGACGATCACATGAGTAGCGGCCAGGTGGTGTCCGCTACCTGCGGCAGCATGAAGTCATGCCGAAGACCTCATTGCGCCTGCTCTCGTTGCTCTCGCTGCTTCAGGCCCGCCGCGACTGGCCGGGAGCACTGCTGGCCGAACGGCTGGACGTCAGCCCTCGAACCGTGCGCCGCGACGTCGACCGCCTACGGGAGCTCGGCTACCCCATCGTGGCGGCCAAGGGTCCTGACGGCGGGTACCGGCTCGACGCCGGCACGGAACTGCCGCCCTTGCTGTTCGACGACGATCAGGCCGTGGCCCTTGCCGTCGCACTCCGTATCGCCACCACCGCCGGTGCCGGTATCGAGGAAGCCGCGGCCCGGGCGCTGAACACCGTCCGGCAGGTCATGCCCGCACGGCTCCGCCGACGCATTGACATCCTGCAGGTCACCGCCATCGAGCGGCCCGCGATGCGGCCGCCCCGCCAGGCCGACAGTGACGTGCTCACGGCCCTCGGCGCCGCCGTCCACGCCCGTGAAGTGCTGCGCTTCGACTACCGCCGTCCCACCTCACCACCAGGAACCGACAGCGACCCGACCGAACCTCCTCCGCGCCGGGTGCAACCCCACCATCTCGTCACCTGGGGCGGACGCTGGTACCTCGTCGCATGGGACCTCGACCGCGACGACTGGCGCATCTTCCGCGCGGACCGGATCACCCCACGCATCCCTACCGGGCCCCGATTCACCCCACGGGAGCTACCCGGAGGCGACGTGGCCGCTTTCGTCGCCGGCAGATTCCGCGGCTCCGAAGGCGTCGGCGACTGGCCCTGCCTCGGCGAGGTGATCCTTGAGGTTCCCGCCGCCGCCGTCCTCCCGTACACCCGGGACGGAGTCGTCGAGGAACTCGGCCCCAACCGCTGCCGCCTCGTCCTCGGCTCGTGGTCCTGGCCCAGCCTGGCCGCCACCATCGGAGGATTCGACGCCGACTTCGAGGTCGTCGGACCGACGCAGCTCAAGGACGCCTTCGCGCGCCTGGCTCGCCGTTATGCGGCTGCTGCCGAGCCCGGTACACGCTGAAGCGTCTGAGACACACCCACTGCCTCGTGCCGGTGTGGATCTGGACCTGGCCACCCGCGCCGAAGAAGCCTCCGGTCCGCTGACATCAGGTCTCCGAAGTCGGCGGATCGCACGCGGCGTCGGCGCTCAGGAGGAGACGGCGAGGGCGTGTTCGTCGTGGACCGCGGCAAGGTAGCGCTCGGCGTCGAGGGCCGCTGCGGCGCCGGCGCCTGGCGCGGTGATGGCCTGGCGGTAGGCGTGGTCGACGATGTCGCCGACGGCGAAGACCCCGGGGGATGTTGGTCCGCGTGGAGGGTGACGCGACCTTGATGTAGCCCTCGTCGTCGAGGTCGATCTGGCCGGTGAAGAGCACGGTGCGCGGGTCGTGGCCGATGGCGGTGAACAGGCCGGTGGCGTCGAGGTCGCGGGTCTTGCCGGTGATGGTGTCGCGCAGGACGACGCCGGCGAGATGCCGTTCGCCTTCTTGATCTCGGCGATCTCGCTGACGAAGGCGAAGGTGATCTTGCCGTCGGCGAAGGCACGGTTCTGCATGACCTTGGAGGCGCGCAGGGTGGAGCGGTGGTGGACGACGGTCACCGAGCGGGCGAAGCGGGTGAGGAAGGTGGCTTCCTCCATGGCGGTGTCGCCGCCGCCGACCACGACGATGTCGCGGTCACGGAAGAAGGAGCCGTCCCAGGTCGCGCACCACGACACGCCCCGGCCGGACAGCTCCTCCTCGCGAGACAGTTCGAGCTTGCGGTATCTGGAGCCGGTCGCGATGATCACGGCCTTGGCGCGGTGGACGGTGCCGGCGGAGTCGGTGACTTCCTTGATGTCGCCCGTGAGGTCGATGGAGACGATGTCGTCGTCGATCATCTCGGCGCCGAGGCGCCCTGCCTGCGCCCGCATGTTGTCCATCAGGTCGGGGCCGTCGATCCCCTGCGGCAGGCCGGGGAAGTTCTCCACCTCGGTCGTCGTGGTCAGCGCCCCGCCGACGAAGATCGAGCTGCCGAAGAGCAGGGCTCCAGCCGGGCGCGGGTGGTGTAGAGGGCGGCGGTGTATCCGGCGGGGCCGGAGCCTGTGACGATGATGTCGCGGACGCCGTCGCCGGTGGCGGCGGTCGGGCCGGTCACGCCTCCTGCTGCGCGGCGATCTCGGCGATCAGGGCCTCGATGCGGGTCTTGATCTGGTCTCGGATGGGTCGGACGGCCTCGACGCCCTTGCCGGCCGGGTCTTCCAGGGCCCAGTCGAGGTACTTCTTGCCGGGGAAGATCGGGCAGGCGTCGCCGCAGCCCATGGTGATGACGTAGTCGGACGCCTGGACGGCCTCGGTGGTGAGGACCTTCGGCTTCTGGTCGGCGATGTCGATGCCGAGCTCGGCCATGGCCTCCACCGCGGAGGGATTGACCTGATCGCCCGGGATCGAGCCGGCGGAGCGGACCTCGACGCGGTCCCCGGCGAGGTGGCGCAGGAATCCGGCGGCCATCTGGGAGCGGCCGGCGTTGTGGACGCAGACGAAGAGCACGGAGGCGAGCGGAGCGGTCATCGGTTCATCCTCGGGGGACGGCGCAGTCGCTGTGAAAACCGCCGACCGCGCGCTAAAAGAGGTCAGCCCGGGCTGGTACCAGCCCCGGGTGATGTGACAGTATCAGTCCATGCTGACGTCAGTCGATACTGATCTGATCCGGGCTCTGGGTGACCCCCTGCGCCTCCAGATCGTGACCCTGCTCGCTCGCGAGACGCTGTGCACCACCCACCTCGTGGAGGAGACCGGCGCCAAGCAGACCAACCTCTCCAACCACCTGAAGGTGCTGCGCGAGGCCGGTGTCGTGGAGACGGAGCCCTGCGGCCGGTTCACCTACTACAGGCTCAAGCCGGACGTCATCGAAACACTCGCCGGACAGTTCGCCGCCCTGGCGGCCACGGCCCGCGCCGGCGCCGACTCCAAGAGAGCCTGCCCGTAGCCACTCGCCTCACCTGCCCGAGGAGCCCCTGCCCGTGACCGCCACCGAGCCCGCTGCGAGCGACGCCATAGCCACCGACCCGTCGCCGCAGCCCGCGCCCGGCGCCACCCCGCCCCGCACCCCCCTGGTCGCCCGCGCGGCCGCCGAGCTCGTCGGCACCGCCGCTCTGGTGGCCGTCGTCGTCGGCTCCGGCATCCAGGCGACCCAGCTCACCGACGACGTCGCGCTGCAACTGCTCGCCAACTCCACGGCCACGGTCTTCGGTCTCGGTGTGCTGATCGCCCTGCTCGGTCCGGTGTCGGGAGCCCACTTCAACCCGGCCGTCACCCTGGCCGAGTGGTGGACCGCCCGCCGCGGCGGCGCGGGCGTGACCGGGCGCGAGCTGGCGGTGTACGTCCCCTCGCAGATCGCCGGTGCGATCGCTGGTGCGGTCCTGGCGGATGCGATGTTCGGCGAGCCCCTGGTGAAGTGGTCCACGCACGACCGCTCCGCCGGGAACCTGCTCCTCGGCGAGGTGGTGGCCACGACCGGCCTGATCCTGCTGATCTTCGGCCTGGCCCGTACCGACCGGCTCCGGTTCGCGCCCGTCGCGGTCGCCTCGTACATCGGCGCGGCCTACTGGTTCACGTCGTCCACCTCCTTCGCGAACCCGGCGGTGACGATCGGACGCGCCTTCACCGACACGTTCGCGGGCATCGCGCCGGCCTCCGTGCCCGCGTTCGTGGCGATGCAGCTGATCGGCGCGGTCGCGGGCCTGGCGCTGGTCGCGGTCATCTTCATGCGCGGTAAGCCGGACACCGTATAACGCATGCTGCGGACGTGGTGGCGATCGGCGGCGGCCAGAGCGGGCTCGCCGCCGGTTACCACCTGCGCCGCCTCGGCCTGGACTTCGTGATCCTCGACCGCGACGCCGCCCCCGGCGGTGCGTGGCAGCACACGTGGGAATCCCTGCGCCTGTTCTCACCTGCTGCGTACTCCTCGCTGCCCGGCCTGCTCATGCCGCCGCAACCGGGTGCGACGTACCCGGGAGCGGAGCGCGTCGTCGACCACCTCACCGACTACGAGCAGCGGCACGAGCTGCCTGTCGTACGGCCGGTGCGCGTCGCAGCGGTCCACAGGAACGGCGCCTTCTGCGGGTGGAGACGAGTGCCGGGACGTGGCGGTCCCGCGCGGTGGTCAGTGCCACCGGAACCTGGTCGCGCCCGTTCGTCCCCGCCCTCCCCGGCCGCGCGCAGTTCGAGGAAGGGCAGCTGCACACCGTCGAGTACCGGAGCCCCGCCGATTTCACCGGACAGCGCGTGATCGTCATGGGCGGCGGGAACTCCGCCGCGCAGATCGCCGCCGACCTCGCCTACGACACCGACCTCACCCGGGTCACCCTCCGCGAACCGCGCCATCTGGCCGACGACATCGACGGCCGGGCCCTGTTCGACGCGGCGACCGCCCACCGCCGCGCCCTCGACGAAGACCGCACCGACAGCGCAGGTGTCGCCTCGCTCGGCGGCATCTTCACCGTCCCGCCCGTACGCGAAGCCCGCGACGCAGGCCGCCTCAAGGCCCAGACGATGTTCACCCGCCTCGCCCCGACCGGCGTCGTCTGGGCCGACGGCGGCAGTGCCGACGCGGACGCCATCATCTGGTGCACCGGCTTCCGCCCTGCCCTCGGCCACCTGGCCCCGCTCGCCCTGCGCGGGACCCACGGCCACGTCCCCACACAAGGAACACGGCCGCCTGCGAGCCGCGCCTGCACCTCCTCGGCTACGGCGACTGGACGGGCCCCGCCTCCGCCACCCTCATCGGCGTCGGCCGCCCCGCGCGGGAAGCGGCCCGGGAGATCGCCGGACTGCTCGCAGCGGTGTGAACCCGCGCAGCGTACGAGAACCCGCCCGGGTTCCGCGGCGCCCCGGCGGGAATCATCCAGACCCAGGCACAGTGGCTCGCGACGGGAGCGGCGTGATGGCACACGGTCGTTCAGCGCTGGACCGGCAGGCCGTCCTCGCCGACTACGACAGGGCCCGCCGGACGTTCCACGCGCTCCTGGACGGGGCCACGCCTGCCACCCTTGCCCGCCCGACCGCCGGCACGCGATGGACCAACAGGCAGCTGCTGTGGCACATGTTCTTCGGCTACCTCGTCACCCGCGTCCTGCTGGGGCTCGCGCGTGGCTTCAGCCGCCTGCCCAGGAGCGCGAGCAAGGCGTTCGCCCGGCTGCTCGACGCGGGAACGCGGCCCTTCGACGTGATCAACTATCTCGGGCCGTGCGGCGCGGTGAAGCTGTTCGGGCCCCGCAGCACGGGGGCCGCGTTCGACCGGATCACCGCTTCGCTGGAGCGGCGGCTCACGAAGGAGTCCGAGCGTGATCTGGCGCGGGGGATGCACTGTCCGGTCCGGTGGGACCCGTTCTTCCAGGACTTCATGACCCTCGCGGACCTCTACCGGTACCCGACCCGGCACTTCGACTTCCACCACGACCAGCTCACCCTCGGTCCGAGCGGGTGAGGTCGGTCAGTCGATGTGCGGGCTGCGGCGCTCGATCAGGACGGTGTCGCGCCAGCGGCCGTGGTGGCGGCCGATGCGCTCGCGGGTGCCGATGATCCGGAAGCCGGCCCGTTCATGGACGGCGAGGCTGGCGGCGTTCTCAGGGAAGACGCCGGACTGGAGGGTCCAGATGCCGGCCCCCTCGGTCGAGTCGATCAGGGCCTTCAGCAGCGTGGAGGCGATGCCGCGGCCCCGGGCGTCGGGGTGCACGTAGACAGAGTGCTCGACGACACCGGCGTACGCGCAGCGGTCGGAGACCTTGGTGGCGGCGACCCAGCCGAGCACGCGCCCGGTCTCGTCGACGGCGGCGAAGCGGTGCTCGGGCAGCTTGGCCGCGTCGAACTCCGCCCAGGTCGGGGCGGTGGTCTCGAAGGTGGCGTTGCCCTCCTCGATCCCGGCCTGGTAGATCGCGACGACCTCGTCCGCGTGGTCGACGGTCAGCGGCACCACGAGCGTGGAGGCGCTCACGCGGCAGCGGCCCTGGTCAGGAGCTGCCCCATGGCTGCCAGGACCGCCGGCTCGACGCGGTAGTACACCCATGTCCCGCGGCGCTCGGAGGAGAGCAGCCCGGCATCCTTCAGCTTCTTCAGGTGGTGGGAGACCGTGGGCTGCGAGACGCCGACGTCGGAGATGTCGCAGACGCACGCCTCGCCGCCCTCGTGTGAGGCGACGGCCGAGAAGAGCCTCAGCCGGACCGGATCGCCCAGCGCCTTGAACATGACCGCGGTCCGCTCGGCCTCCTCCGCCGTCAGCGGCCGCTCGTTCAGCGGCGGGCAGCAGGGCTCGACGGCGGTCTCCAGCAGTGGCAGCGCCTTCACGTTCGACATACGTCTATGTTGACACATGTCGAATCAGTCGCCTAGGGCTGCGGGCGGCCGAGGGCGTGAGCCGGTCGCCGGGCGGCCCGCCGTGCATCGCGGCCGACTCCGCGCAGGGATGCGGACGACAGGCTTCGCTGCCGTTCCAGCCCGACATGGGCGAGGCAGGGGATGGGCGAGCGAAGCACCGTCGCGGTGCCTCGGCCGGCCCCTCTCGTCGAGGGCGCCGAGCGGAGCGAGGCAGCCGAGGTCCGGCGCGTAGCCGGTGGCCAGGATGATCGCGGCTATGTCCTCCCTGGCGCCGTCGGCCCAGGTGGCCGTGGGGCCGGCGATGCGAGTGAATATCGGGCGATGGTCCGGCCGGCCTGAGGCGAGGGCGGCTCGGCAGCGGCCGTCGTCGATCGCCGCCATCGTGGCCGGGCGGCGCTGGAGCCGGCCGAACGGGGCCGTGTCCAAGCCGGTCACGGTGGGCCAGATGGGCAGATCCCGCCCGAGCGGCTTCTGCGGCAACCAGCGCACCGGGCCGCAGCCGGCAAGGCTCACCCGCGCGACGTTCGCGAGCTCGGCGGCCACCTGCGCCGCGGAATTCACCTCGTTGCGGTGGGGGTACCGGCCGGGGTCGCCGTCGAACGGCAGCTCCGGCAGCGAGGCGTGCCGGGGCGGCGAGAACAGGGTGAGGCTGTCGTAGAAGCGGGGTCACGACCCCGCCGCCCGCTCCGCAGCCTCCAGGGCGAGGAGGTTGAGGCCTCTCGGGAGCAGGCTGTGCGCTGCCGCAAGACCTGCCTGGCCGCCCCCGATGACTGCGACGTCCGCGTGTTCCAGGAAGCCGGCTCCACATCGATGGATGTCTATGTTGACGCCTATCGATACAGGTGCCATGCTGAAGGCACAAGAGATCGACGGATGTCGAAACAAAAGGGGACTCGCATGAACACCACCGCCGCCCAGCAGCTGCCCGTCGTGGTCATCGGGGCCGGCCCCGCCGGTCTGGCCGCCGCCGCTCACCTCGTCGGACGGGGCCTTGAGCCACTGGTCCTGGAGGCCGGCGCGAAGGCGGGCGCGGCGGTGCGTGAGTGGTCGCACGTGCGACTGTTCTCCACCTGGGGCGAGGTCACCGACCCGGCCGCCGAGAAGCTGCTGGCCCCGACCGGCTGGGTGAAGCCCGACGCGGCGACGTACCCGACCGGCGGCGACTGGGCCGAGCAGTACCTCCAGCCCCTCGCCGACGTCCTCGGCGACAAGGTCCGCGTCGGCGCCCGCGTCACCGGCGTCTCCCGGGTGGGCCGGGACCGGATCGTCGACACCGACCGCGAGACCCAGCCGTTCACCGTCCACGTCACTTACGCCGACGGGCGCGAGGAGCGGATCCTGGCCCACGCCGTCATCGATGCCTCCGGCACCTGGGCCGTCCCGAGCCCGGCCGGCGGCGACGGCCTCCCGGCGCTGGGCGAGCACGCGGCAGCCGACCGGATCTCGTACCGCGTCCCCGACCTCAAGGACCCGGCGACCAGGGCCCGTTACGCGGGCAAGCTCATCGCCGTCATCGGCTCCGGCGCCTCCGCCTTCACCGCCCTCGCCTCGCTCGCCGAGCTCGCGAAGTCGCAGGACGGCGACGGTACGCACGCCGCCTGGATCCTGCGCCGGGGCATCTCCGGCTCCACCTTCGGCGGCGGCACCGCCGACCAGCTCCCCGCCCGGGGCGCGCTCGGCCTCGCCGCGAAGGCCGCTGTGGACGAGGGTCACGCTGACGCCGTCACCGGCTTCCGCACCGAAGCGATCGCGCGCGACGGCGAGCGCCTGGTCCTCGTCGCCGAGGACGGCCGCCGCCTCGCCCCGGTCGACGAACTCATCGTTCTCACCGGCTTCCGTCCCGACCTGTCCTTCCTCGACGAGCTTCGCCTCGGCCTCGACGAACGCCTCCAGGCACCCGTCGAGCTCGCCCCGCTCATCGACCCCAACCAGCACTCCTGCGGCACCGTCTACCCGCACGGCGTGAAGGAGCTCTCCCACCCGGAGGAGGGCGTCTACCTGGTCGGCATGAAGTCCTACGGCCGCGCCCCGACCTTCCTCGCCCTCACCGGCTACGAGCAGGTCCGCTCCGTCGTCGCCGCGATCGCCGGCGACCACGAGTCCGCCGAACGCGTCGAACTCGTCCTGCCCGAGACCGGAGTGTGCGGCGGAGCAGGCCTCTTCGACCAGCCCGAAGCCGATGCCGCGTCGGACGGCGGCTGCTGCGCGGCCCCGGCAACCCTCCAGATCGGCATCGGCGCGGCGCCTGCCACCGGCGGCTGCTGACCCCGCCCACCCGCCCAACCCACCCACAGGAGGAACGTGATGTCCCGCGTACAGCTCGCTCTACGTGTCCCGGACCTGGCGGCGTCCGTCGCCTTCTACACCAAGCTGTTCGGCACCGAGCCGGCCAAACTCCGCGACGGCTACGCCAACTTCGCCATCACCGAGCCGCCGCTCAAGCTGGTTCTCATCGAAGGCACCGCCGGCGAGGACACCCGCATGGACCACCTCGGCGTAGAAGTCGACAGCACCGACGCCGTCCTCGCCGCCACCACCCGGCTGAACGACGAGGGCCTGGCGACGGCAGAGGAGAACGACACCCGCTGTTGCTACGCCCTTCAGGACAAGGTCTGGGTCCACGGCCCCGGCCGCGAGCCCTGGGAGGTGTACGTCGTCAAAGCCGACGCCGACACCCTGACCAAGGAGAAGAACAGCACGTGCTGCGCCGGTCCGGCCACCGTCGAGACCGAAGAGCGCGCACCGGTCACCGCAGGCGGCTGCTGCTGACGCTGCGATGACCGAACTCCACACCCGCGGGGTCACGACCGGAACCGGGGACCGGTCGAGGCCCCGCGCCGTCCTGCCCGCGCTGTGCGCGACCCAGGTCACGAGCTGGGGAATCGTCTACTACGCCTTCCCCGTCCTCAACCCCCGGATCACTGCCGCGACCGGCTGGCCGACCGGCGCGACGATGGCGGCGTTCTCGCTCGCCCTGGTCGTGTCCGGGATCGCCGGAATCCGCGTCGGCCGGATCATCGACCGCCACGGCCCCCGCACGGTCATGACCGCGGGCTCTGCAGTCGGCACCGCGGGACTGGCCGTCATCGCGCTCGCCCCGAACCTGCCCGCGTTCTTCGCCGGCTGGGTCCTGGCCGGACTCGCCATGGCCGCAACCTTCTACCAGCCTGCGTTCGCTGCCCTGACCCGCTGGTGGGCACCCGACCACGTCCGCGCCCTCACCATCGTCACCCTCGCCGGCGGCCTCGCCTCCACCGTCTTCGCCCCGCTCACCGCCGCCCTCGCGGACCATCTGACATGGCGGACCACCTACCTCGTGCTCGCGGTGATCCTCGGCGCCGTCACGATCCCCTCGCATGCCCTCGCTCTGCGGGCCCCCTGGCCGCCGATCCCGCCCGCACCGGCCCACGCCCACGACACCCCGCAAGAGACCGTTCGCAGCCGGCCGTTCCTTCTTCTCGCTGTGGCCTTCACGCTGTCGGCGTTCGCGGTCTACGCGGCCGTCGTCACCCTCGTCCCGCTCGTGACCGAACGCGGCTACACCACCAGCCAGGCCGCCTGGGCACTCGGCCTCGGCGGCGTCGGCCAGACCCTCGGCCGCACCCTCTACGCACCACTCGCCCACCGCACCAGCACGACCGCCCGGACCGTCGTCCTCATCGCTCTCGGCGCTCTGACCACCGCCGCTCTCGCCGTCGTCCCCGGCCCCTACGGTCTCCTGCTCGTGGCATCGGTCGCTGCGGGCGTCGTTCGCGGCAACCTCACCCTGCTCCAGGCCACCGCCATCACCGACCGCTGGGGCACCACCAACTACGGCAGGCTCTCCGGCATCCTCAGCGCTCCCGCCATGACCGCCTCCGCTCTCGCCCCCTTTGCCGCAGCCCTCCTCGCCCCACTCCTTGGCGGAACACCCCAGCTCTTCGGCCTGCTTGCCGCACTCGCGGCAACCGCCGCACTCATAGCCGCCGGAACTTCCGTACACGAGCGACCCTGAGACCCGCTCCCCACCAGGACAAAGACCCGGCCTCCCCGCGAGCGTGCCCGTCCAACGCCAGGCGCGCGAAGCCCCGCGCGAAACAACCGTTCACGGCCTCACGTCACTGTCGAGGTTCCCGCCTGTCATCGCCGAGAGAACCCAGGATCGTGTGAAGAAATGCCAGCCTCCAGAGACTGGCAAGTCACTCCCGGTGACCGGCAAACACGGCGAGAGCAAAGCGACGCTGCGGCGGGTGCGGCACCTGTTCGTCAACCGCGCCAACGCGCCCACCAGCGATCAGCCTGTCGACGCGGTGGCCGTCGCCGAGCTCGTCGCGCTCGTCGGACTCGTCCTCGACACCGGCATCGCCGCAGCCGCCGCCTACGCGACATGGCCCTGACCGTCGAACCCAGCGGTCCGTTCACCCTCACCACCGGCCCCGACACCCCCACCGAACCAGCCCAGGAAACGGACGGCGGCAATCTCGCCTTCGACGCCAGCGCCGGCCGGCGTCCCGTCAGCAGCGGATGGTCACGGCCTCCACCGGCGCCGAGTCGGAACCCTCGATGCGACCGCCATCCAGCCCCGCCCGCCCGACCGCCGGACCACCTCCACGCGGCCGTCGGCCGTCTGCACCTGACATCCCGGCAACGCCGCCAGCCTCGAGGAAGACCATTGCAGGGCCCGCGAGCGTTTCGGGGTCTGCGGCCCGGCGCAGGTGTTCTGCTCCCGCGTTGGCCCAGCCGGCGATCCGCTCGCAGGTCCGCAGGGAGATGCGGCGCAGGAAGTCGCCGACGCGGTGGTGGTCGAGGAGACGGCCGAAGTGTTGTCCGGCCCGTTCCCGCATCCCCCGCCGCAGGTGCCCGAAAGCACCGTGCGCGGTCTGGAGGCGCTGCCTCTCGGGAAGGCTGTGCAGCGTCCCGGTGTGCTCGTCCGCCCGCCGCAGTGCGGTGCTCTCCTTGCCCGCCAGCCGTGGCCACCTTCGGACCGCGGTAGTCGCGGTCGTGGTCGGCGGCCGACGCCGGCAGCGCCGCCGCCCCCGATGACGGCTCCGGCCGTGAGCACGGCAGCGGCCAGACGGGGGGCGGTGACGGATGAAGTAGCAGACATGGATTCCACTCGATGGTGCGGGCACCCTCTCGCCGGTGATTCGGTCAGAGCTGCCTGCCTCCAGACTGCCCGACGCAGGCAGCCGCCATGACTCCGGGCGCCCACTTGCCGAGAGAAACGACTTCCTGGAGGCTCGCTGCCCGTCAGGCCGCGGGCCGGCCTCCCCAGTCATGGAGATTTACCTTCCTTCGCCCACATGCAGGCAGCTGGGCGCCACTTGCGAAGACAGACCGGCAATCCCGCCTTCGTCCGGCCCGCGCTAAAGCTGTGCGCCGGGTCTGCGCCGTCTGCATGAGCGCTTTTGCACCCAGCCCCGCCGGTCATCCGTCACCCAATGAGCCCAATGAGGTTCGGCCTCGAAAGTACTCAAGTAGTGCTCCGCGAACGCATCTGTGTGCTGCAGATCTCGACCGTAGTCCCATCCGTAAATTTGGTGACTGAATGCCTCTTCTCTCTCCTCTGACCTATTCGCTGTGCTCCGTGGACCGGATGGAAGATTTCTGCACACTTTCGAGTCGTATCACGCAGTCTTTCGAAAGTTTTGAGCCCTGAATAATCAGAAGCCGCAGCCGGGCGTCTGGTGGCCCTTGGCTGCAGACTGTGCCATTGCTGTCCGTATTCAGCCGACAGCGTGGCGAAATCAGGCTCTTTACTCGAAGGCCGGCCGCGGCGAAGATTTGATATCGAGGCGATGAACAGTGGAGCCGTTGCACGTGTTCGTCCCGGCCTCGACCGTGAATGTCAGGCCTTTTCGAACGATTTCGAACGTCGATTCTGCGTTCGAAATATTGCGTAGTGACGGGACGATGGATTTCTCCGCAAAGGCAGCGGTGGATCCAAGTGTCCTGTTGTCGGTGCGGAAGTGTGTGGTGGTGTACGGCCGGACGCCAGATTTGATACGAAGAATCCCTTGATTCCGTTCGAATAGAGCGACCGTACCCGTCCCCTACCTTTTCGCTCGCATAGATTCCGACCCGCTATGACGCCGCTCCGGGCGCCTCGGCTGTGCGTGTTGAAGGCATTTTCCGAACAGTGTGCTCCTCGCGGTGGAGAGGGACAGGAGGGACAGGCATGACGAGCAATGCGAGCGAAGTGGATCTCCAGTCGCTGCTGCACCAGGCGCTGGACGCTACAGGTGAGGACGCTCGGTGGACCACCGACGCCGACGCCATGTGGTGCCGCCTGACACCCTCGTCCGCGATCCGGCGCACGCAGGGCTGGAAACTCCATGTGTCGGCGACCGCCGGCTCGGCGCCCGCCGTGCTGGCGAAATCCCTCCCCGTCCTGCTGCTGCAGGATTCGGCGTTCAAGTTCGTGCGCTCCCTGGACCAGGTAGGCGCCCTCAACTCGCGTGCCACGCCTCGGGGAACCTCGGGCAAGTTCATCACCGTGTACCCGCGCTCCGACGCCGATGCGGCCCGGCTGGCGAAGGAACTTCACAGGGCGACGGCCGGACTCGCCGGCCCCCGTATCCTGTCGGACCAGCCGTACGCCGCGAACAGCCTGGTGCACTACCGCTACGGCGCCTTCGTCGCGCGGCGGCGACTCTCCGACCAGGGCCTGTTGGTGTGGTTCATCGAAGACCCCGACGGCAACCCCGTCGAGGACATCCGCACCGGCCACTACGCTCCGCCGTCCTGGGTAGTTAGCCCCTTCCCCGCCACGGTCCCGACCGCGCCGCGCCCCCGCACGGAGAATGCGGCACCGGTGCTGCTCGGCAGCCGCTTCGCGATCCGGGAGGCGATCCGCCACACGAACAAGGGCGGCGTCTACCGGGGGACCGACGTCACCTCGGACCTGCCGGTGGTCATCAAGGAGGCGCGGCCGCACGTGGAGGCCGACGCGTCCGGGACGGACGTACGCCAATGGCTGCGTGCCGAAGCCCGGATGCTGGAGTACTTCGACGGCAAGGACCTCGCCCCACAGCTGCTGGCGACGTTCGAGCACGCCGGGCACCTGTTCCTCGCCCAGGAGGAGATCCCCGGCATCCCGCTGCGCAACTGGACCGCCGAGCACTTCCGCGACACCGGAAGCGAGCGCTACCGGGCCGACGCCCTGGACCTGTGCGCACGCCTCGTCGAACTCGTCGCCGCCGCGCACGCCCACGGCTGCGTCCTGCGGGACTTCACACCCGGCAACGTCATGGTCCGGCCGGACGGGCAACTGCGCCTGATCGACCTCGAACTGGCGGTCCTCAAGGACGACGACCCGCTGCCGACCACCGTCGGGACGCCCGGCTTCAGCGCCCCCGAACGCCTGACCGGCGCGCTCGTCGCGCCGGCGGCGGACTACTACAGCCTCGGTGCCACTCTCTGTTTCGTGCTCGCGGGCAAAGTGCCCCATCTCCTGCCCGAGGAACCGGCAGCGAGGCCGGCGCAGGAGCGGCTTGCCGCGTGGCTGGCCGCGGGCGACGCGGTGCTGCACCTGCCCGCAGGGTTGCCCGAGATCATCCTGGGACTGATGAAGGACGACCCCGCCGAGCGTTGGGACCCGGCCAGGGCCGGCGCAGCGCTGCGCAACGCCCGGCGCTCGGCCGAGCGCCGAACAGTTCCACCGGCTCTCCCGGCCCGACGGCCCGCTGAGTTCGGGGCCGGAGGGGTACCCGTCGATGCTGTCGGGTCCGCTCTGACACCGCCCGACGCCGTGGGCAACGCCCCGGCGGACGCCGGCGCGGTCACGGCCGTGGTGGCCGGCATCGTGGACCACCTCATCGACTCCATGACCCCGCAGGACGACCGTCGCCTGTGGCCCGTCTCCACCATGGCGGGGGAGAGCGACCCCTGCACCGTCCAGCAGGGTGCCGCAGGCGTCCTCGGCGTCCTCACCCGCTCCTTCGAACTCACCGCCGACCGGCGCCTGCCGGACCTGCTCGCCACCGCGGGCCACTGGGTGGCCGCCCGCACGGACACCCGGTCCCCCCGGCCAGGACTGCACTTCGGCGGCCGCGGCACCGCCTGGGCCCTGTACGAGACCGGTCGCGTCCTCGACGACCGCGCCTTGACCGACCACGCGCTCGCCCTGGCCCTCGCGCCGCAGCAACCAAGCCCCCACCGGGACATCACCCATGGCCTCGCCGGCAGCGGGCTGGCCGCCGTCCACCTGTGGCACCGCACCGGCGACACGCGGCTCGCCGCCCTGGTCGCCGACGAGGCCGAACAGCTGGCAGCCGCCGCGACCCCGGAAACGCACGGAGTGAGCTGGCCCGCACCGGTGGAAGCGGTCGCCGGGGAAGCCGGCAAGCGCTACCTCGGCTTCGCCCACGGGACTGCCGGCATCGGCTGCTTCCTCCTCGCCGCCGCCACCGCCACGGACAGCCGGAAGTACCGGGACCTGGCCGTCGCGGCCGGCGAGGCACTGGCGGCGCACGCCGTGACGGTCGGCGGGGCGGTCCACTGGCCGGCCCAGGCCGGCGATGTGCCTACGGCCCCGTACTGGTGCCACGGTTCAGCCGGTATCGGCTCCTTCCTGCTCCAGCTGTGGCAGACCACCGGTGACGACCGGTACCGCGACCTCGCCACCGGTGCGGCGCGGGCCGTCATGGAACGCGCCTCCCGAGCCCCCCTCACGCAGTGCCACGGCCTGGCGGGCAACGGCGACTTCCTCCTCGACCTGGCCGCCGCGACCGGCGACCCGGCCCACCGCGCCGGTGCCGAAACCATGGCCCGCCTCATCGCCGCCGAACGCTCCCACCGCGGCTCCCACGTCGTCTTTCCCAACGAATACGGGGAAGTCTCGACCGGCTGGAGCGACGGGTCCGCAGGAATCCTGGCCTTCCTCCAGCGGACCCTCCACACGGACTCCCGGCTCTGGATGATCCAGCAGCCGGGCTGAGCGACAGGAACCCCTGTCGCCGACCTCGCAGAAGAAGGAGAAAGTCATGGAGAACCGCGACCTCGAACTGCTGGCAGAGCTCCACGCCCTCCCGGAGACCGACCCGGTCGGCGCCGACGGGGCGGCGTTCGCCGCGACGTGTGAGTGTGTCGGCCTGCTCACGCTCCTCAACACCGTCTGCGTCGGCGTCAGCTGCGCCTGACCAGGCAGGAGCCCTCGCGGATCCGGCACCGCTCAGCCGCCCCTGGCAACCGCACCTTTTGTTGACGGGGCAGTGACAGCCGGTTCCCCGTAGGCCAGCAAGAAGGCCCCGTGCACCCGCGTCGCCGGCCGACCAGGGCAGCACGAAGGGGCTGCTCGACCTCCGGCCGGTGGCTGCACGCGCAGCAGCCACCGGCCGGAGCGTCCGGCTCCGCCACAAGGAGGCACCACGTACGCGCCCCGAACGCAACCGTCCCCTTCAACATAGCGCTCACGCAAGGCCGTTGACGACACCCAGCAGACGAGGACCCGAGTGACCATGCAGCCGCACGCCGGTGCCGACGCCCCCGCCCGGGCCACGCTCCCGACCACCGCCGGCGCGGACCCGGACGACGCGGGGCCCGCCACCGGGGAGCCGTACGCCATCAGCACCCGTGCCCTGGTCAAGAACTACCCCGGCCCGGACGGCGGTGTCACTCCCGCCGTGCGCGGCCTGGACCTCGGCGTGCACCAAGGCGAGGCCTTCGCGTTTCTCGGCCCCAACGGCGCCGGGAAGTCCACCACCATCGCCCTCCTGTGCGCCCTGGCCCGCCCCACCTCCGGAGCGGCCACGGTGGCCGGTGTCGACGTACTCACCCAGCCCGACCAGGTCCGCCGTCGGGTCGGCATGCTCTTCCAGCACAGTGCACTGGACATGGAACTGACGGTCCAGCAGAACCTGCGGATCCACGCCCGGCTCTACGGTATGAGCCGCCGCGACGCCCACCGACGCACCACCGAGACCCTCCAAGCCGTCGGCCTCGACGACCGGCGGCGCTCCCCGGTCCGGACCCTCTCCGGAGGCATGCGCCGCCGCATCGAACTCGCCCGTGGCCTGCTCCACGAACCGCGCGTCCTCTTCCTGGACGAGCCGACCACCGGACTCGACCCTCACGCGCGTGCCCAGGTCTGGGACCACCTCCGCCAGTTGCGAGACCGGCAGGGGACCACGCTCTTCATCACCACGCACTACCTGGACGAGGCCGAGAACTGTGACCGCCTCGCCATCATCGACAGCGGCCGCCTCGTCGCACAGGGAACACCCGCCGCCCTCAAGGCGGCGATCGGCGACGACCGGGTCGTACTGCGCACTCACGACGACGCAGCCGCCGACCGCACCGTCCGCCGCACCACGCCGCCAAGCACCCGAACGACTCTCGGCCCCGACGGAATCAGCCTGCGCCTGCCCGACGGCAGCTCCTGGATCCCCCGCCTGTGTGCGGCCCTCGCCGCCGACGGCATCCCGGTCCAGGCCGCCTCGGCGACACCGCCGACCCTCGACGACGTCTTCTTCCACCACACGGGCCGCAGCATCCACACCCCACGCCCCACCTCACCCCCCGCAACGACGGAGGAAGGCCCGTGACCGTCCCCGCCGTCACCGCACCGGCCAGCCCCGACGGCCACGCCCGCCCCCGTTCGCCGCAGTCGGCCCGCCTGCGCCGGGAACTGCGCGCGATCCACGCCCTGGTCAACCGCGACCTGCTGCGCCTGTGTTCACAGCCCACCCACACCGCGCTCATGCTGATCCAGCCGGTGCTCTACCTCTTCATCCTCGGGGGCGGCCTCGCGGCCCTGATCCCCGCCTCCACGCTCGGCGTCGGCTACCAGACCTACCTCTTCCCGGGCATGCTGATGATGACCGTCCAGACCCCGGCCATCATGGTCGGCATCCGCCTGATCACCGACCGGCAGACCGGCTACCTGCGCGAACTGCTCATGGCGCCGGTCAGCCGCGCCACTTTGCTCCTGGGCAGTTGCGCGGGCGGCACCGCGGTGGCGGCCGTCCAGGGCACCGTCCTCCTCGCGCTGGGCGGCACGGTCGGCCTGCCCTATGACCCCCTGCTGCTGGCCCTGCTTCTCGCAGGCATGGTCCTGGCCTCCTTCACCATCACCGCCCTCTCACTCGCCCTCGCCGTCACCCTCGGCCGCCCCGAGCTCTTCCACATGCTCCTGGGCCTGGTGATGATGCCGCTGCTCTTTCTGTCCGGCGGCTTCTTCCCCCTCGACAACCTCCCCGGCTGGGCACGCGGACTGGCCGCCCTGAACCCCATCGCCTACGGTGTGGACCTGCTGCGCCGCTCCATCACCGTGCGGGTACCGCAGCAGACGACCGCGGCCGGCATCGAGTGGCTCGGCCACCAGCCCCCGCTCCTCCTGGAAGCCGCCGCTCTCCTGACCGTCGGCGTCCTCACCCTCCTCTACGCCGCCCGCCGCTTCAGCCGTCCCGAATGACCGCAGCCGAGCGGGCCCGCGAGCCCGCAGCGGCTGGTGGGGGCAGGAGCGGAAACCCGCCCGGCTCGATTCACACGCTCCCAGCCCAGCCGGACGGCCGCCAAGCCGTCAACACGTGCAACGGCCGAGCCCGGCACCGCTCTCGGAGCAGGAGACTGATCTGCAGCGCCGTGCCTCCAAGCTCCATGCCGCACTATGCGCGTGTGATGTAGTGATCAGTTGGTGGGCTCTGTCCTCTTCTGGCGGTGGGGCCGGTAGGACATTGACTGTGACTCGTCGGCAACTCACCGACGAGCAATGGAAGTTCGTCGAGCCGTACCTGCCGATCGGAGAGTAGGGTCCCTGTCCCGATCGGCTGCGAGAGCAGTTCGAGGGAGTGATCTGGCGGTGCCGGTCCAGTGGCCAGTGACCGAAGATGCCCGCCGAGTTCTACCCCTGGGCCACCGTCTACGGGCGGTTTCGGGCCTGGCGCAACGCCGGTGTCTTCTCCGCTCTGCTGGAAGGCCTGATCGCCGCGGCAGCCCGCGCGGACCGGACGGATCTGTCCCTGGTCAGCGTGGACTCCACGACGGTCCGCACCCATCACGACGCCGCGGGAATGCGGGTGAGCGACGACCGCATGGAGGTACTGGAGGAGCCCGCACTGGAGCAGGAGCGGGCCCGGCAAAAGGGGGCCGGCCGCAGGAACGGACAGGCCGGGCGGCAGCGCGTCCGGCGCGGACGCAGGCTCCGCCTTGCCCAGGCCCTGCTCGGCAAGTCGAGGAGCGGCCTGACCAGCAAAGTCCATCTCGCCTCGGACCGCAGATGCCGCCGCCCGCTCGCCGTCGTCCTGACCGCGGGGCAGGCGGCCGACAGTCCTCAATCGTGTGCAGGTTTGCGACGACGTCGGAGTCGACGATCTTCAGGCGCGGCGCCAGGTGCCCGTACAGGCCGGCCGCGATCTCGGTCTGGGCAGGGGAGGAGTCCACGGCTCAGACCCGGGCGGGCCGGTGACGGGTCGCCACGTGGGCGGCGTGCAGGGCCGGTCCCGCGCCGAGGTCTCCCGCCCGCGCCCCGTCCAGGCCGCCCAAGACCTCCGTGCAGGGCTCGAGTTCTGTTCCCAGGTCCAGTGAAACGAGTCCGGAATGTCGCGGTCGGTGGCGCCACGGCTGCGGCCGCAGGGGTGCAGAGGTCGGGGGTGGTCGTAGTCACCCACCTCATCCTTGCCGCCCCCTCGCGGGCCGGATCCCCGCCATGTCACCCCTGCGTGGCGGGAGCCCGATGCCCGGCTCCCCAGCGAGTGCCCGCTCGGCCGCCTCGACGAGCTCCTTCACGCGATATGGCTGAACCACGAGTGCCCACAGAATTCTCTCGGGCACGGGGTGTCAGGGTGGTGGGGTGTCGGCACATACTCTGGACATCCACAGCTCATGCACGCCGTGGGACCGTCATCGATGCCCACTGCCTTGAGCCTCGCACGGGCTTTCTGCTGGGCCGTCCGGAGTTGTTGCTCGGCCTCATCGAGGGCGACTGCGTTCTCCTTGTAAACGCCCTTTTGCGTTTCTGTTAGATTCCGTTGACTTTCCATGACTCTGTTCCTTGCCTGGTGCCGATCCGGCAGGACTCGCTGCCCTGATCGGTCAGGTCGCGTGTCGTGAGGCGTTGTGCCTGCATGCACTTCTCTCGCACACCTCGCCGTCGCCGATGAACTCCGAGCACATGCCGCACTGTCGGCACTGGCTGCCAAGGAAATCGTCGTCGAACCCCTGGATGTCGGCCCGCCTGAGCATTTCCCCCGCTTCCCTGGGCGTTGATGATCAGCAGAGCAGCCTTCTCCAGAGTCTTCGACTGCTCGTCGGTGAGCTGCTGTTGGGACGTATACCCAGACATGACCACTCCTTGATTTGCTTCGCTGGCAGTCTGGTCAGCCCTGGCGAGTGGTACGTAGGGGCGGGCAAAGCCGGCGCAGGGAATAGAGGTGAGGCCTGGTCCTT
This sequence comes from Streptomyces sp. NPDC048600, assembly GCF_055587025.1. Lineage (NCBI taxonomy): Bacteria > Bacillati > Actinomycetota > Actinomycetes > Kitasatosporales > Streptomycetaceae > Streptomyces > Streptomyces sp. NPDC048600. The sequence continues at coordinate 197,196 of NZ_JBVJGZ010000007.1, forward strand.
TGAACTCGTTGGCCTCGTTCGAGGCTACGGCCGTGCCGTCAGCGCAGCGTCACGCCGCGGTCAAAGTCCAGCCGGGCTCGCCTACGACGAGGTCGTCCACTGCCAGGACCGCTACGACCAGAAGGCCGACGGCGGCCGCATGCGGCGAGGTGGCCACCGCCCAGGACCGACCCGACAGACGAGCGTCATGATTATGGCCGCTGAATCCCGCGCAGGGAGTGGACGTCTCGAACCACCACCGGGCGCAGTCGTCGGCTGCCACCCGCACCCACGCCTCGGGGCCGTGCTCGTGGACCGCGCCCAGCGGCTGGAAGCAGTCCCCCTGCTCGGCAGGCCGCACGGCGTGGGTCGTCTTGCCGACGGCCCCTGCCGACAACTTCAGCCAGGCCCACTTCGGCACCTTCACGGCCAGGGCATCTGCTCGGAACTTCCCCGCACCCGTGGTGACTTCGGCCGAGCAAGCAACGGCGAGCACGTAGCCGAACTGGCGATCTTCCAGCGCGGCCCGCAGCTTGGGGTTGCCGCCGTAGACCTCATCGCCCGTGATCCAGCCCGCACGGTGCCCGGCGTCAAGAAACCGGCCGATCATGCGGGCGGCCGGCTCCGGCTTGGTCGCGAAGACGGTGTCCTCGCCCAGTCCCGCCACCCGGCAGCGGTCCGGGTCGCACGTCCACGAGCGGGGGACGTACAGCTCGCGGTCGATCGGCGCGTGTCCGCGGCGGCCTGCATAGACGAGGTAGACAGCGACCTGAGCGTTTCGATCCTCCCATCCCACTCAGCCCGGCCGAGCAGGTGCTGCGTTCCATGCGGACTGGCCTGCCCGGCCCACTCGGCGATGCTCCACCAGTTCTTGCGCGGCAGGTCCGACAGCAGCCCCAGCACCAAGTCCCGCACCCGACGCCGGGGTTCAACCCGCGCGAACCGGCCCGCCATCCGGGACATCAGGACCTCGAACGCCTCCCGCCGGCGGGCAGGGTCTACGCTGTGACTCGCGGCCATCGCGTGATCTTCAGTCTTCACACACCGATGATCAACGGTAGCCGCGCCCGTCTTACCGCCCCTCGGTCACGACGTGCGAAGACGGGGCCGCATCCCTTCCGTGTCCCGCACGGGGCACGCAGCGTTCGCCCGCCGTCACGTGCCAGGAGGACACATGCAACGCGGTGAAGTCTGGTGGGTCGACTTCGATGAGCGACGCCCGGTCGTGCTGCTCTCGGACGAGGAGTCATCCGGGTTTCAGGCGATGCAGGTCGTTGCGCCGGCGGGCGTCGATATCAGCGGCCTGGGCGTTGAAGTGGCCGTAGGAGCCCCGGAAGGACTGCCCTTCAAAGGCGTGCTGCGGTTCGCGTTCCCGCGTCCAGGCTTTACTCCGTGCACATGGCTGACCACCGTGGCCCGGGACGACCTGATCGAGCGGGCGGGCGTGTTGTCCTCCGTGAAGCTCAGCGAGGTTGGAGAAGCCCTCCGTGCCGCTGGACAGAGGAGGGAGTGGACCCCGATGACGGCTGCCAGGATCAGCGAGATCAAAGATGCCCGCCGTCTCCAAGGACTCGAGTAGCGGACGCCTGCGCTGCCCAGCTCGATCTCGTCGACGACTGACCGCTGCCCCCTCTCCACTAAACTCCAGCAACAAGATCACGATCTACGTATCGAGTTGTGATCATCGGGTGGTCCTGGTGAGGTCTTTGATCCGGGTCATCGAGGTGTGCAGGTGGAGACTGGCGAGGTGGCTGTCGGGAGTCTCGTCGTATCGGGTCTCTCGCCGTCCCAGTTCCCGCCTCCTGGTACGTCACGCTCTGGGGCGGGTGAGGCACGTGGAGCCGAAGTGAGCGGACCGGTGCACTGACGTCCGGGCGGGGACTCATGGGACATGGCCCGGCACCCGGCTCAGGTTCCGGGGAGGATACGGCGCGTTTCGTAGGCCCACATCGCGATCTCGACCCGGTTGCGGGCACCGAGTTTGGCCATCAGGCTGGCCAGATGCGTCTTCACCGTGCTGAGGCTGATGTGCAGTGCATCGGCGATCTCGGTGTTGGTCAGCCCGCGAGCGACGGCGAGGAGCACCTGCTCCTCGCGAGCGGTGACGGGTGAGACCGGCTGGGCCGCGGGCCGGCCGGCGGGCAGGTCCGCGAATGCCTGGAGCAGACGGACGGTGACGCTGGGCGCGATGAGCGCCTCCCCGTCGGACGCCGACCGTACGGCCTGCGCCAGAAGGTCCGGTCCGGTGTCCTTGAGGAGGAATCCGCGGGCTCCGGCACGCAGCGCGCCGTAGACGTACTCGTCGAGGTCGAACGTGGTGATGACGACGACGGCCAGCGGGTCGGCGACACCCGGGCCGGCGACCAGCCGGGTGGCCTCGAGCCCGTCGAATACGGGCATACGAATGTCGAACAGGCAGACGTCGGGGCGCAGTTCGCGGGCCAGACGTACCGCCTCCCGCCCGTCGGCGGCCTCGCCGACCACATCGATGCCGGGCTGGGCGTTCAGCATGATCCGCAACCCGGTACGGATGATCGTCTGGTCGTCAGCGACGAGCACGCGAATGGACACCGCTCTCGCTCCTCGCCTTCGGCAGCTCGGCTTCGACATGCCAGCCCCGGTTGGTACCCGGGCCGGCTCGTAGTGTGCCGCCGAGCATCGTCGCGCGCTCGCGCAGTCCGGTAAGTCCGTATCCGTCGCGACCCCGGCCGGTGCGCCGGCCGTTGTCGCGCACGGTCACCCGTACCGCGTGCCGTTCCGCGGCGACCCTCACGACGACCTCGGTCGCGTCGACCGCGTGGCGCAGCGCGTTGGTCACCGACTCCTGCACGATCCGGTAGACGGCCGCGTCCACGGCCGGTGGCAGCGCGTCCAGCTCGCCGTCAAGCCCCAGGTCGACCCTGAGACGACCACCCGGGGTGCGCACCAGGCGCTCCAGATCCGCGACACCGGCAGGCGGCGCCAGCTCGGCGCCGACCTCGCGGTCGCGCAGCGCGGCGACCATGGCGCGCATTTCCTCCAGCGTGCGCGCCCCTTCCTCCTCGACCCCCTCCAGTGCCTCGACGGCGGCGGACGGGTCTGTGCCCGCGAGCACCCGGCCCGCCTGAGCGATGATCACCATGGCCGACACGTGGTGGGCCACCGTGTCGTGCAGTTCCCGGGCGAGCTGCTCGCGCTCGCGGGAGCGCACCTGCTCCACCTGTCGCTCGCGAGCGGTCACCCGGAACCGCACGGCAGCCCCGACCACCCCGGGCAGCAGCAGGAAGACGAGGCCCACGACCTTTTCGACGACCGGGGTCTCGTCCGCGACGACACACAGCGTGCCGACCGCGAGGATCACCGCGCCGCCCAGCACGATCTCCCGTCCCGATCCCCACCGGGGCAGCGCGTACACCAGCACGAGCACGACCATGCCGGTGTACAGGCCGACGGGCTCGCGCGGTGCGGCGACGAGCGAGGCCACCTGGAGCAGGGCCACCGAGCCGAACGCCAGCGTCACCATCGCCAGCGGACGGGTCCGGCGCCACAGGGGCAGCAGGCACAGCCATACGGCGAACACCACCGCCACCGGCCGCCACACGACGTCCTCGCGCAGGGTGGCCTCCAGCGCCACACCGGCAAGGCCCGCGGCGAGCAGCGCCCAGTCCCGCCGCACCCGGGCGGGCGCGTCGGGCGGCCGGGGTTCGGTCCACAGGGTTCGCAGGTCGTTTCGGAGCACGGTTCTCAGCCTACGGACCGTGGCGTGTCGCGCATCGGCCGAAAGGACGGGTCGCCACTCCGCCCCGGGGCCGACGGATCCGCGGCCCGTGGGCCGATGCCGCGGAGCGCCGTGGCGACGAGCCTCGGCATCGGCGGCCGTACAAGGACGGCCGGCGACGTGGTTGGAGGACCCGATGCTCTCGAAAGCCCTGTTGCGCCTGGGCGCAAGCGCCGCCCGCCATCCCTGGCGGGTGATCGCGACATGGCTGCTCGCCGCCACGCTCGCCGTCCTCGCCGCCGTCGCCTTCGGCGGGCGGACCGCGGACTCCATGACCGCTCCGGGACTGGACTCCCAGCGGGCCGCGGAACTGATCGAGCGGGCCGGCACCGGCCAGGAGGGGATGACCGCCCAAGTGGTCGTCACCCCCCTCGACGCCGGTGCGACGTTCTTCGACGACGACGGCGCGCGCACCGCTCTCACGCGGCTGCAGACCGAGGTGAAGCGGTTGCCGCACGTGCTCGGCACGAGCGACCCGGCGGGGGCGCTCGACGCGGGCGGGGACACCGCCGTGCGCGGCGGCCTCGTCTCGGCCGACGGGCGGATCGCGGTCGTCCGGGTGCAGTACCCCGACCAGAGCCGGCTGTCTGCCGAAGACCTCGACGCCCTCGTCGATCTCGGCGACCGTCTGCGCCCCGAGCTGCCGCTGCGCATCGAGATGGGCGGGAACCTCTTCTACGCCTTCTCCGACCCCGACGGCGGCGCGAGCGAGCTGATCGGCCTCCTCGCCGCGGCCGCGATCCTGTTCCTGGCGTTCGGTTCGCTCGTCGCCGCCGCGCTGCCGATCGGCATGGCGGTCTTCGGGCTGACCGTCGGGGTGGCCACGATGACGGTACTGGCGGGGGTGACTGAGGTCCCCACCTTCGCACCGGTCCTGGGCAGCATGGTCGGGCTCGGAGTGGGCATCGACTACGCGCTGTTCGTGCTCGCCAGGCACCGTGAGTACCTCGCGCGGGGGCTCGATCCGCACACGGCTGCCGGACAAGCGGTGGCCACGGCGGGGCGGCCGGTGATCTTCGCCGGCGGCACCGTCGTCGTGTCGATCCTCGGTCTGGCGGTCGCGAACGTGCCGTTCATGACGGTGGGCGGGGTTGCCGTCTCGATCGTCGTCCTGACCATGGTGCTCGCGTCGGTGACGCTGCTGCCGGCCTTCCTCGGCGCGGCGGGCCCGCGGCTGGGCCGGGCCGGCCGGATCGGCCGGGCTCTTCGGGCCGGGCGGTCGGGCCGATTCGGCCGGCGGCGGGACATGGCGGCGGGCGCCGTCCCCGCCGTCGGGTGGCGTCGCTGGATCGGGCACGTCGGCCGGCACCCGGTGCCGTACGCGGTCGGCGCGGCGGCGTTGCTGCTGACGGCGACGCTGCCCGTGCTCGGCCTGCGCGTCGGCCTGCCCGACGACGGCTCACTGCCCCAGAGCCGTACCGAGCGTCGCGCCTACGACCTCGTCGCCGACGGGTTCGGCCCGGGCACCAACGGTCCCCTCGTCATCGCCGCGGACCCCGCCGGTGATCCGGGAGTGGTGGACCGTCTCGTCGCAGCGGTCACGGCGGATCCGGGCATCGCGTCCGTCGCGCCGACGCGCGTCGACCGGGCCACCGGCATCGCGACCCTCGTGGTGTTCCCGACCACCAGCCCTCAGGACAAGGCCACGGCCGACACCCTCGCCCGGCTGCGCACCGAGGTGCTGCCCACGGCGATCGGGCAGGGCCCGGCCAGGGCGCATGTCGGCGGGGCCGCCGCGAGCCTGTCCGACGTCGGGCAACGCACCAGCGAGCGCCTGCCGTTGTTCGTCGCCGCCGTGCTGGCGCTCTCGTTCCTGCTGCTGATGCTGGTCTTCCGCTCGGTCGTCGTACCCCTCAAGGCGGTACTGCTGAACCTGCTGAGCATCGGCGCGGCCTACGGCGTCATGGTCGCGGTCTTCCAGTGGGGCTGGGGTGGCGCGCTCATCGGGCTGGAGGCGACGGTTCCGATCGTGTCGTTCATCCCGATGTTCCTCTTCGCCATCCTGTTCGGTCTGTCGATGGACTACGAGGTGTTCCTTCTCTCGCGGGTGCGCGAGGAGTATGTGCGCACCGGCGACAACGGCACGGCGATCGTGGAGGGCGTCTCGGGCACCGCCCGGGTCATCACCTCGGCCGCCCTCATCATGGCGGCGGTCTTCCTGTCCTTCGCCGTCGCCGAGGACCCCTCCACCAAGATGTTCGGGCTCGGCCTGGCCACCGCGATCTTCATCGACGCCACGGTCGTACGCATGGTGCTGGTACCGGCGACCATGACACTCCTCGGCCGGGCCAACTGGTGGCTGCCGAAGTGGCTGGACCGGATGCTTCCCCGCGGCCCGGTCGGCACCGACGACACCGACGCGGAATCCACGGGTGAGGCCCCGCGTCCACGGCTGGTTGACCGTTGACTCAACTCCTGGCCGCCCTTGGCGTCCGGCACCTCAGCGCGTCACCCAGGGGCATATCGAGTCGTGATCATCGGGTGGTCTCCCGGTTCAGGCGCACCCCGAGGGACCGTTCGACACGGTCCAGCACGGCTTACACGGGCTCGTTGCGCAGATCCACTGAACGCAGCGTCATGCGCCCGAACGCCCCGAGAAGTCGGCCCGCGCACACGAAACGCCTCCGATACCGTCGAAGGACGGCGGACAGGAACTTGTCGAGGTGGCAGCGGGCGGTCAGGCGCCAGGGTCGACTTCGGGGTGCGTGAACCGCACGGGTTTGCCCAGCGACCGGGCGTAGGCGATTTCGGCTCGGGTGCTGTCTCCGATGTAGTCGCCGACTACGAGCACCTCATCGGCGAGCCGGATCTTCGCCCGGTGCAGATCGCCGAGTCGAGCCTTCAGCGCCTCGGCCTCGACAGGATCCGACCCAAGGTCGTGCGGCGACTTCATGTCAGAGGCTGGTTTGACGACAATCCTTCCGGCTCTGGTCTCCAACAGATCGGCCTCGGTCATCTCGGTCATGAAGCGGGTGGAGCCGCAGATCACGACGATACGCGGGAGACTGAGCTGCTCCTTCGCGTCGGCGAGCTTCTCATGGGGGGTGAGCAGGTGCGGGGATGACACCGGTTCCTCCTGGTGGTGTGATCCGAGGGGTGCCTGCGGAGACGAGAATGAGGGTGTTCAAGATCGTTTTGTGACGAACGACGTGGACACCCTCACGACAGCACCCTATGCGACGACCGACGACACCCTGAAAGAGCATCCCGAGTCGGCGCCGTGGCGCCCGCCGGTCGGCATCACGCCCCCTCGGAGCAAAGCCGAAGCGGTCACCCTCGCCACGACGCAGGCCGTACTCGGCTTCACCTCCGAGGCCAGATGGCTCTGCCATGCCCGTGCCCACCTGCGCCCCCACCACCCCGGTGTGGAGCAGCCCGAGCCGTTCGCACGAATCCTCATCACCGAGGCCAACTGCCGTATGAGGCGGGACGTTCGGGCTCGCGTTTTGAGGTATGGCGCCCTGCGGGACGTCGGGCGGCCTCATGGAACAATGCCGTCTGTCACGGGCTGAGGGGGATGGCGCCGTATGGAGCGGGTTGGGTCTGCGCGAGCTCTCGTCCTCGGTTACGTCCGCGATCTGAAAGCGATCGACGAGGCCGTGGGAGTAGCGATCCCTTCGCTTGAACGACTGGCTGACGTGGTCGGCCTGGCGCGTTCGCGCAGGATCCTCCGAAACGATCGCATCGGCACCTACTCCTACAAGGTTCATGGGGCAGGGTGCCGGTTCGTGAGCGGCAACGGCACTGAGGTCGACGTGGACTTCGATGCCGACGGTAGCGAAGTCTTCGACCTCTGGCGGCTGCGCGCGTACGGGCGGAGCCTGCCGGACCCTGTTGACGTCACGGATGAGGACCTGCGGTCTGCAGTGCGGGCGCTGCAGCCACTCCTGGACGAGGTGCGGCCGGGGTGGTTCAAGGTAGCCGGTTGATCGCTCCAGGATGTGGTTGGTGAGGCGGGCGATGCGGCTGCCGTTTCTGGCTGCAGTCGGGGCGGCACCGCAGGCGAAGCCGCGGCCAGGACGTTCATCCCGCAGTCCCTGACGTGGAGCCCTCACTGCGGGCGGCCTCTACTTCCTTGGTCAAAGGGCGGGCAGCGTCGGCCCGGGGTTCGATCTTCTGCGTGGGGCATGAGACTGTCTGGTCGTGTCGGAGATGCTGAGTGGGTTGGAGGCGGCCTTGGCTGAGGCGTCGTCTCCTTCCTGGCCGCAACGTGTTCGTGCCGGGCGTGCGCGTATGTGTCGGCCCGCGCGGTGGAGGCAGCTGTGGCGTCTGTTCCCGCCAAGGGCGCGCTGACCTTGACCCGGTCGGGAGCTGGGCAATTCCCAGGGCGCTGCTGGACTGCGTAGCCCAGGCCTCCAAGTCGCCCATTTGTCACTTCCGTTCCCCGTGTAGGTGTGCTCTGCAAGCCCCTAGACTGCGCGCGGAGATCACGCGGTGGTCGGTGCGACACGCAGCTGGGCGTCCCAGGCGGCGGCAAAGCGCGCCGTCGGAGGAGGAGTTGCCGTATGTCACATGCTGCGGCGCGGATGAGCGGCAGCCAGCCGGCCCAGGGATCCGGCCTGGGGACGACGGTCTTACCCTCGTCCGTGGCAGGGTGGCGGTACGTCGCTGCGGAGAAGGCGGCTTACCAGCGCAGCGTCGAGGCGATTCTGCAGGAGCGTTCGGTCGCCGACCGGATGCAGAGCCGCCCGGAGGTGACCCCTGACCGCGTGCGTGCGGCCATGCAGATGCAGGCTGCGGTGGAGCGGGTCCTGGCGCTCGGCGAGGAGCCGCTCGCTGCGGCGCGACGGGCCCTGGACGACCGGACGCGGATCCGCAGGGGCCTGGCGAGGGCCAAGGGGGAGGTCGGCTTCGATCCGCCGATCCTGGCAGTGCTGTTCTTGCTGGGATTGATGTTTGCGCGTGTCTTGGCGGAGTCCTACCTTACGCCGACCGTGCGGGACGTTTTCGGGGCCGCACTGCTGATGGGCCTGGTCGTGATGGCGGTTTGGGTGTGGCTCCGCCCGTCTGCCTGGCGCCAAGTGCGGGCCTTGTTCTTGGTGGCTGGATTCACTGTGCAGAACTGGTCGAGCAGCAGCGCCGTCGGACCCGCGCTGAACAAGCTCGAGGCGGAGTTCACCCAGAACAGCGCTCGCCAGGTTCTGTTGGAGGTCATCACTGCGCTGCTGGGCGACGATCCCCGCTCCGTGCTGATGTACGACAGCTATCAGGGACTCAGGGCACGCAATGATCCGCGGTTCTTCGTCGCTACTGAGTGCGCGGGGCAGTTCGCGCGCAAACTCTCCCTCGTCGACGGCGGCACCATCGCGCTGAGCGGGCCGAGAGGGGTGGGCAAGACCACATTGTTGGGGGTCGCGCCCCGACTGCTGCGGCCCAAGGAATCCGCCGCCGACGGGGCGCCGGATTTCCTGGTCGAGGTCGCCGTGCCTGCGGCCTACACGCCGTACGACTTCGTGCTGTCCTGTCTGGTGGGCGTGTGCGAAAGGTATCTGGAGCGCGGTGGCCAGGCTGTGCCGGGCTTCGCACGGCTCTCGGGGTTCGTCCGGCTGCGTCGCAGGGCCGCTGTCCTGGTCCGCCGTTCCGTCAGGTGGCTTGTGTTCGCCCTGCCTGCCGCGGTGCTGCTCGTCGTGGGGGCCGCCGCGGCTGTGCGTGGCTGGTGGGGCGGCTATGGCATGGATCTCGTCCCCTGGGGGAGTTCGGTTGTTCGGGACTTCGTCGGCGCTGTCGAGGAAGTGTGGCAGGGGCAGAACGTCATCGCGAGTGTGGTCCTCGTATGCGCGGGCGCGCTGGTGTGGCGGATGCGCAGGCCGGGCCGCGTGCGCCGGTTTCTGGGGGTCGGGCCCGAGCATCGGATCGGATGGACCCTGGTGTGGGTCATGGGGCTGTCCGCGCTGGTCGTCTTCGCCGCCAGTCTCGTCGTGGACCTTCCCGCGAGGGCCCCAGGCAATGCGGTCCCGATTTCGCTGACGTTGGCGGCTGTTGTCTGGTTCAGCGTGTTCACCGGCGCCTTCCTGTTGCGTCGTCCGCGTAGGCTCACCGTTGATGACCGGGCGCTCTTGGCTCTGGCGCTGGGCGCCGCTGCCGTGATAGCAGTAACCGCCGTCTCGCCGGTGGCCCGCCCCTACTTGGCCGACGGGGAGAACCCGGCCCGCCTTGCCCTGCTCGTACTGGGCGTCGAAGCCATCGGTGTCGCGCACGGCAGGCGAAAGTTGACGCGATCCCAGCCTTCCGCTCTGGCCTTGCGCTGTCAGGACGAGCTCTACCGACTGCGGACCGTCCAGGGCACCTCTGCCTCACTCACCCTGGCGCCGGCCTCGCTGTTCGGGACCGCGCACGGGTCCTCACTCTCGAGCGTGGCGCCGAACTTCCCGCAGCTCGTTGCGGAGTTCAGAGGTCTGCTCGGAGCGATCGCGGAGGACGTCAGGAACAACGGCAACGGGCGTGTGTTCCTGTGCATCGACGAGCTCGACCGAATGCGCACTGCGGACCAGGCTCTGGAGTTCCTCAGCGAGGTGAAAGCCATTCTCGGGGTGCCGAGGGTCTACTGCCTCGTGACCGTTGCCGAGGATGTGAGCGCCGCGTTCGTACGCCGCGGACTGCCGCACCGCGACTCCACCGACAGCTCCTTCGACGACGTGGTCCATGTGCGGCCCATGACCCTCCAGGAGTCCGTGGCGATCCTGGACCAGAGAGTGCCACGGCTGCCCCGCCCGTACGCGGTCCTCGCACATGCCTTGTCCGGCGGCATACCGCGCGACCTCATCCGGTACGCGCTCCGGCTCGTCGAACTGCGCCAGAGCACGCCGTACGTGGAACTGCGGGACCTGACGTCCCTGGTGCTGGCTGAGGAGCTCTCCGACACGCTTGCCGGGTTCCGGACGCTGCTGGCGGGCCAACCGTGGACGGCCGGCACGGCGTACGTCCTGATGGAATACCGCACTCTCACCGAGCAGTTGGCGGACTCCTGTCCGCACCGCACACAGTGGTTGGTCCAGGCTCTCCAGGCGTTCGCAGGCGCCGGCCCGGCCGCCACGGGTGCAACCGGTCAGGGACCTGCCCCTGCGGGGGCGCCGCGTCCGGTACCTGCCGGTGGCGACGAGCTGCCGGAGTCCATAGCGTCGACCGTCGCCGAGGCCCGTGCGTACGTGGCGTACGGGCTCACCCTGCTGGAGGTCTTCACGCCGCCCGACTTCGACCAGCGCAGCCGGGACGTCGGCGCACGCGGCGCCGACGGGGCCGCTCAGCGCCTCGCCGACATGCGGCTCGAGCTGGCCGTCTCCGCCTACAGCGCGCGGGAGTTGATCGACCGGGTGCGCGTGGCGTGGAACCTGCCCGTCGTGACGTCTGTCGCGCCGCCACCGCTGAGGCCTGTCTGTACGAGTGTCCCGTGTGTGCCGACATCCCACGGCAGTACCGCCGCTCCTGCGAGCGGCGTCACCGGCACAAGCTGAGGGCCGAATGCCTGTTGCGGGCGGGAGGCGCGTTCTCAGGATCGAAGGACGGTCCGGAGGTACCGGCCCGGCCGTACCGATCACTCGTCAGGTGCAGCCGCGCGCGTCCTTCAGCAAGCCGTCCCGGCAGACCGGCACGTCTGAGGGTTCGGCCCGCGGATGGTCACGGAGCCGGTCAGGCGCTGACTTCCACTCGGATGACGGGGCGTCGAGAACTCCATGAGCCCGGGAGTCCGTGCCTGCGCGCTCTCCAGGAATCAGAGGGCAGAGCCGACGCCGGTCGGCCGTCGGCTGGGCGGCGGGTCAGCCAAGCGGCAGCTCAGCACGTCGTCCGAGGCCGATCTCCTCGGCCTCGTCACTCGTGACCATCGCGAACACTCCGCTCGGGACGCCTGCCGGACCAGCCGCGCGAGTTGCTACGGCCAGGAGATCCTCCTCGGCGGCCCCGGTGATGAAGGAGACGTACGCCTCGCTGTACTCCTCACCCTCGTCATACACCTGCGCCGCCTCCTGCTCGGCGAGGAAGTCCTCGACCTGGTCGATCCACGGGTAACCCTCCGCGGTGCCCGCGGCATCACGAAGAGGCACATGGATCTCAACCACGATCTCCAGGAGGCTCCTTGTCGCTGGTCAGTCCCCAGGCACCGGTACCCATTCCGTAGCAGGTGCCCGAGCGGGCTGATCAGGTGAAATCGTGTGGCGCGTGATTCCGTGGACGACGACATCGCGGAGCAGCGGATGCTCTTCACCGCGTCCCCGTATGTCGGCGTCGCCTTTGCGGGACGAGAACCCTTTCGCCAGGGCGGGGCCTGTCGGCCGCGCTCGAGCGCCCGCGTGGCGGGCCGGGCTTGCGGCTCTGCTGGCCGCATGGCCGGGACGGGCCCGCCGGGTCCCGCTCGCCCTTTGTACGAGCTTCGCCAGGGGTGTACCGCGCTCCAGGTGGTGCTGCCCGTAGGTGTTCCAGGCGAGGTGGGTGCGATGTTCGGCGTCCAACACGGTGATCTCCATGCACAGTTGAGGGGCGCAGCGTGCAGCAGCGCAGCACGCAGGGATCGGCGGTGCGTTCGAGTGGTCGGCTCGCCGTGAGTGTCCTGGCTCCGGCGGTGGTGACGGCGAGGCGTCGTACGGATCGGGGTCGCCGCGATGGGCGCCTGGCGCTGGGCGTCCTCGGCGGTGGCGCGGATGCGGCCGCCTGCGCGGAGCAGGTCGATGAGCCGGCGCCGCAGCGCGCTGGGAGTGCTCAAGGGCGGTGGGAGGAGCATGCGTCGCGCCGCGCCTTCCGGGCGGGCGGGTCATGCGGGGTCCGGGACGGTGGGGGAGGCGGGGGCTGGGATGGTGGGTGTGGAGGGGGGCGGGACGGGTGTGGTGGGGGCGTACTGGGCTGCCTGGGCGTGGAACATGGCGGCGTAGCGGCCTTGTGCGGTGACGAGTTCGTTGTGGGTGCCGTGTTCGGTGAGGCGGCCGTGGTGCAGGACGTAGATGTGGTCGGCGTGGCGGACGCCGGACATGCGGTGGGTGACGAGGACGACGGCCCGGTTGGGGGCGGCGAGGCGGCGGATACGGTCGAATGCTTCGATCTCGGCCTGCGGGTCGAGGGCGGAGGTGGGCTCGTCGACGATGAGGATGCTGTCGGCGTGTGCGGTGGCGCTGCGCCAGTGGGTGCGGGCGAGTCCGATCTTCTGCCATTCGCCGCCGGAGAGTTCGATGGCGCCGCGGAACATCCGGGCGAGCAGGCTGTGCAGGCCGTCGGGGAGCCGGGCGATGACGGATGCGGCGCCGGCGTAGTCGACGAACGGCTGCAGGTCTTCGGGTGTGGCGGGGTGGGCGGGGCGGCCGAGACGGATGTTCATCGCGGCGGTCACGGGCCAGCGCTCGAAGTCCTGGGTGAGCAGACCCACCCGTTCGAAGACCTGCGCCCGGTCCAGCTTCTGGATGTCGTGCTCGCCCCAGCGCAGGGTCCCGGCCTGCGGCAGCAGCAGCCCGGAGAGGATTTTCATCAGGGTGCTCTTGCCGGAGCCGTTCTCACCCACCACCGCGGTGACCGAGCCCATCGGCAGCGTCAGCGACACCTCCTCCAGCGCAGGCGCATCCCGGTCGGGATAGCGGTAGGTGACCTTGTCGAGCACCACGTGCTCGATGCGCTGCGGTACGGGGGCGCCGCCGGCGGGGATGGTGCGCCGGGCGGCCTGGACGAGGAAGCGGCCGTGGTCACGGACGTACAGGGACTCCTCGTGCAGCTGGTTGATGTTCATCACCAGCGCCCCCAGACTCGCCGAACCCGCCCGCACCGCGATCACCGCGGTCCCCGCGACGGCCAGGCTCATGTGCCCGGCCGTGATCAGCCAGAACAACGCCCCGTACGTCGCGGCCATCGCCGCACCCGACAACGCGGACGCCACCCACTCCGTCAACGCCTTGCTGGAGGCAAGGCGCTCCTGCTCAGATTCCGCGCTCTCCGCCATCCGCTCGTACCGGCCCAGCAGGAACGCACCCACGGCATGCAGCCGCACCTCCTGCGCCGCCGTCCGCTCGGTCAGCAGGTTCCCGATCAGCCGGCTCGCCCGCACATGCTCGATCCAGCTCATCACCGACACATACCGCTCCTGCGCCACCCGCATCGCACCCCAGCCCCGCGGCGCCGCGATCAGCACCAGCATCGGCAGCAGCGCGGGATGCAGCACCGCCAGCACACCTGCCGTGGCGACCAGGGAGATCAGCCCGTTCAGTGCCGCGACACACGCACCGATCATCCGACGCGCGCAGGCCGGACCGTGCTGCGCGATGTCGACGAGCCGCCGGAAGTCCGGGTCGTCGATCGCCTCCAGCTCCACACTCGCGGCAGCGGCCAGGTACTGGGTGGTCGCGGTCCGCTCGACCTTCGGCTCCAGACGCCCCGCACGCGACGTCGACCACGCGGCAAGAACGGAGTTGACGACACCGATGACGCCGGCCGTCAGCAGACCCGGTAACAGCCCGTGCAGCCGCTCCGCCGCGCCGCCGTCTCCGGCGATCAGCGCGTGCATGACCGCGTTGACGGCCAGCAGCCCGGCGGCTGCGGCGACACCCTGGCCGACCTCACTGACCCCGACGGCGAGCAGCGCCCGCCGGTCGGCCTGCCACGCCATGCGCAGGGTCGCGCCGACCAGCGCGGGCATCGAGCGCAGCGCGGACATCATGGTCAGGTCCAGACCCGCGTGCTCATGCTGGGACCAGCCCATGTCGTAGCGAAGCGGCCCGCCGAACAGTTCCTGCTCGGCGTCACTGACCCGGGGCTCGGCCAACTTCACCGGCTTGAAGAACCTCTTCACCGGATGCCTCCTCGGGCAGGACCGTTCACGGACATGGGCGAGGGGCCGCGGGTGGGGATGCCGACGGTGATGGCGGTGCGCGGGCGGGACGTGCGGGGGAACTCCTTCGGCACTCGGATCAGCCCTTCCGGGTTGTGCTTGCCCGGATCGGCGTGGTGCGGCTTCCCAGGCCAGGACCAGGCCAAGGACGCAACGGTCTGCCGGTCCAGGTCTTCGCCAGGCATATGGCGGTGGACGGGGCTGTACGGCTCCTGCAGGTAGGCGCTGGTCCCTGCCCGCCGCTCTTTCCTTCGCTGTGCACCGTGGGGCACGGTCGGCAGGCTCGCCGGACCCGATGCGGTCCTTGTCGCCGGTGTCGCGGCGCGCTGCTGTCCGTGGGTTTCGACTGAAGTCAACGTGGCTCTCCCTTCGTCGCGGGTTGGGTCATGCGGCTCAACGACTGCGCCCGGATTTCGAACACCTGTGTTTCGGACGAACCCCGAACCCCACCACAGAGCGCCCGGCTGAGCATGCCCGGTGCACCGACCCTTCTCCCGCCAGGGGCACGGACCTGAGGGCTGTGGCCGAAACGCTGAGGACACCGATGTCCAGCTCGCGACGCGTGCGTGCAGCGGCTGCGGGCGGTCAGGGCCGGGCGGTCCAAGGGGGGAGCGGATGGCGAAATCGGTTGCGGTACCAGGTGCTGGGTTACCGTGCGCGGCGGGGCGACGGAACCGACTGCTGAGCACGTCTTTTGTCGGCACTTGCTGCCTGGGCCCGCGAGTTCGGGCTGGACTGGGTGCGTGATCGGCAGTTCCGTGCTCATGGCCTGATGAACCCGGAACGGGCGGTTCGAGACAGCCGTTCGACGTTTTGCCAACTGCGGTGTTGCATAGACGGATCCGAGGGGTGGGCGAGCGGGGCCTGCTCAGCTGAGGATGCCGGTGATCGTCTGACCGGTCACGGCTTGGGCGATCTGCCAGCGCATCCCGCCGCGTGACCCTTTGATCAGGACCACGTCGCCGGGCTACAGCATCTTGGACAGCAGTTGTGTGGCGGTCTCGTTGTCTGCGACGACGACGGCGGCGTCGACGCCGCCGTCGGCTGCGCCGAGTGCGCACTGCTTGGCCAGTTCCTGCCCGACTGCGATCACGAGGTCGACTCCGAGTCGGCCCGCTTCCTGCCCGATACCCCAGTGGGCGCTCGGCGCTTGTTCGCCCAGCTCCAGCATCTCGCCGAGCACGGCGATCCTTCGTGTGCCCGGCTCCTTCTCCGGCGGTTCGACGTCCACCGTCTCAGCCACCGAGGATCGCCCCGGCCCGCGAAGAACCGGTCGAGCCGTGTCCAGGGGATCAGCGCGAACTCCAGGGACATGCCCGGCAGTCCGGACGGGTTGTGCAGCGTCACGTTCTCCTCGTTGGCGCCGACGGCGAGCACCAGGTGCCCGCCCTTGCTCGGCGGATCGACTTCGGGCGTACGGACCGTCTTGTGGACGGACAACAGCGCCAGGCGCCCGCCGGCGACGGTCTCGGCGACGGGGGCGGCGGACAGGTCGGTGACCGCCCGGGCAGGTTTGTCGATTCCCACTGCGAGTAGTAGGGAACAGGGTGCCAGGTGCTGGGGACGCTCATACACCCCAGTCTTGTCTACGGCAGGTAGACGTGGTGCGGTGCGCCGTACGCTCACCACCGTCACACCGCCCAAGGTAGTGCGGGACTTTGACGAGCGCCTGCATGGCGTCTACCTGTAGGAGGGCACAGAGATGCGGGTCGGGATCCTTGGACACCGGGGGCTCAGCAGCGAGGTCGAGGAACGAGTGCGTGCCCTGTTGGACGAGGTCGTGAGCGGCTATGCGTCCGCAGAGCTGATCGCTGTCTCGTGCATCGCGGATGGCCCCGACGCCTGGTTCGCCGAGGCGGTGCTGACGCACGGCGGGCGCCTGGAAGTCGTCATTCCGGCTGCGGAGTACCGCGAGAGCCTGCCGAACTGGTTTCACCCGACCTACGACGCGCTGCTGTTCCGTGCAAGCGACGTTCATGAGACCGGCATGACCGAATCGACCCTAGACGCTCACCAGGCAGGCAGTGAAATCCTGGTGGCCTGAGCCGCGCCCGACGAAGGAAACCGCCAGTGCGGGTACGCCACTCCACCGTCCCGGTCCTCACCGCCCCATGTCCGGGCTCGGGGTTGTGGTAACAGACAGTGGGCATACGGTCGAAGCGCCACCGCCTCGCGGTCCCGCCCGGTTTGCGGAGCACCTGGTCGAGGGCCTGGACCAGGTGCGGGAAGTCCTCGGACTCCGCCAGTACCGCGCGTCATCGGCCCGAATGCGCGAGTGCCCCGACCAGCAGGTGAGCGTGCTCGCCCACTCCCCACGACTCAGGCCCGTCCGGAGGCTCCAGCCAGTCGAACTGGATCTCCTCGCCCGGCGGGACGCGCGATCACCGCGACGTTCCGACCCGTCGCGGCATGACACGGCTCGCAGTGCGGCCGAACCACAGAAGCCGTTGCCGTACCGATCAGGGAGTCTGTCGATCGAACGGGAGTCTCGATCGGGTGATCGCGGGCCCTGCCCGGCATGGGAGCAGGGCCTGGCGGTATGCGGGGAAAATCCAGGGGAGCGGACGGCCGCGCGCTGCTACGGTCGGGCGCCATGAGCTGGCTTCCCGATGACTTCGTCCACCCCGTCCTGGTACCGCTGCCGGGCGGTGGCCATCACCTGCGGCCGATCCGGGAGGCGGACACCCCGCTCGACTATCCGGCTGTGATGGGTTCGCGCGAGCGGCTGTGGACCATCTTCGGCCCGGCCTGGGGCTGGCCCGCGGCCACCATGACCTACGAGGCCGACCAGGCCGACCTGTTGCGGCACGAGAAGGAGATCGCCGCACACCAGTCCTTCAACTACGCGCTGTTCGACGCGGCGGAGACAGCTCTCCTCGGATGTGTCTACATCGACCCGCCGGAGAGGGCCGGCGCGGACGGCGAGATCTCCTGGTGGGTGGTGGACGAACTGGTGGGCAGCAAGATCGAGCTGGCCCTCGACGCACTGGTGCCGCAGTGGATCGCCGCCGACTGGCCGTTCGAGCAGCCACGCTTCCTCGGTCGTGACATCTCCTGGTCGGACTGGCTCGCCCTGCCGCAGCATCCCGACACGTAAGTGGCTGTTGCCCGCACCGGTCTCGAAGGCTGTCGGTCGAACGGGAGTCTCGGTCGCGTGACTGCAGCTGTTTCCGCGCGTGAAAGCAGCGCCTCCTGGTAGCTCGGGGGTGCGATCCCATTCCGAGTGGTTCCCGAAGGCTCTGTTGTCTTGTCGTACGTTCCCGAGCATGTTGACCTCAACTCGCCCGCTGTGTCTGCGATTGCCTCGCGTATGCGCACGGCAACGCGGCCGACCATCCGGAACGGGTGCGCCGGTAGCCGTCGGACATGACGGACGCGGAGTGGGCGGCTGGCCGTCCGGCCGTTGCTGTCGGCGCCCGCCTGGTTCCAGGGGCGAGGCGAACGGCCCGAGGGCTACTGTCATCGGCAGTTGTTGGACGCGATCCGCTACCTGGTCGCGGGCGGGATCTGTGGCGGGCGATGCCCGCGGACTTCCCCGATCGGGGCCGGGTCTACGCCTTCTCGCGCCGTCGGCGCGAGCACGGGCTGATCGCCGAGTTCCCCGACCGGCTGCGCGGGACGGTCCGTAGCGCGCGGGCCGTGAGGCCGAGCCCACGTCGGGGATCATCGACGCGCAGTCGGTGAAGGTGAAGGGGGCCGATGCCTGGGGCCGTGCAGTGCGGGCTCGGCCGCGCGGCGACGTCCTTGTCATCGGCCACGGTGATTCGGTCGAACGCGGATACGGTCGCGCGACAGTCGTGGAGCGTCTGCGTCAGGCCGGACGCGGTGATTCCTGCGGCTGAGCCACCGTCCGGCCGGCGCCGAAGTTGCGCAGGCGGTCGCAGGCGGCACCGGGGCAGCCTTGTCGGGGGTCGGGGCGCGATCTTAGGCTGACTGGTGCACGTACCGACGGGGGAGGGTGACGGCACATGATGAGACGTCTTGTTCCAGTGGTCGCGGGGCTGTTGGTCCTTGCCGCCTGCGGCTCGGGCGGGTCCGATGGCGGGCAGGGTGGCAGTGACGGTGAGCTGGCGTGCACACTGGTGCGGATGCTGCCCGACCCGATGCCCGACCCGCCGGCCGACAAGTCGTCGGACCGTTCCTGGGACGTTGCGGTCGGCCGGCTGAGTGCGACGACAGAGCTGGCCCGGGTGGCGGCGTTGGAGGACAAGAAGTACCAGCCGCTCGCCGACGCCCTTGCCACCGCCCGGCAGACCTTCTCCACCACCTTCGACCTCCGCCGTGCCGAACCGGGCATCAAGCAGGCACGCACCCACTGCTCATAAAGGAGCCGTCCCCATCCGCTGCCTCCACGGTTCGCCGACGCTTGAGGCCGCGGTGCCGTGGACCGGCGACGCTGCAGGTGATGGTTTCAACGTCGTGGGCGCACCACCTTGGCCACCATCAGAGCGAGTTGGCCACTGCCCAGTGCCGTCAGCAGGTCGTGGTCGCCTCTGATGCCCGCATCGGCGAGGAAGACGGCTTTCGTTGCGTCTCTGCCGAGCACGCGAACTGTCCGTGACCGTGCCAGCACTGCTGCTCCCGCACCCGCGGGGATGGGCAGCCGGGAGAGCTACCATCCGAACGGCACCGGCACCTCCGCCTACTCCGCGGCCTTCCGTCGCATGGTGGAGAACCTCCCCAGGCAGCGATAGGAACCCGTGAAGGCAGAGCGAGAAGGAAGGACCGCACCCTGGGCGAAGGCTCTGGGTGCGGTCCTGCTCATTCCCATACTGGTCCTCGTCACCGTGTTTGCCGTCGGCCGGTACCGCGAGTCCGGCCGGGAGCACGAGGCCTTCGAGGCGACCCGGAAGGACGCGGCGCGGTTCGCCGACGCCCTGGTCGCGGCCAACGACCGCACCCCGTCCGACCAGGACGTCGGGGACGCCCTCGACCGGGCCGCAGGAACCGGCCCGCGCAATGGGGCGCTCGTCGAGGTGCGCACCGCGGAGCACGGCACCCGAGTCTTCGTCCGTTGACGCCCAGGTGAGCTGACGTGGGTGTCGCCTGGTCTGGCGGGCTGTCCAAGGAGTGGCGCGTGGCGCGTACTACAGTCCCGGCTCGTGACCGATGCTGCGCACCGCACTGCTGCGGACGACGACGCGCTTGTGGAGAGGCTCCACGCACTCGCGTGGGGCTTGGAGAGTGTGCCTCCCTCTCCTGGGTGTCTCCCCGATCAGCCGTTCCCGCCTCTCACGAACACGGAAGTGGACCTTGCTGAACGCGGCATCGGCTATCCCCTGCCTGGATTGCTCCGGTGGTGCTCGAACGTGCCATCGAGGATCTCGCCGAGGCAGCCGACCGCGACCCCGGCATCCGATCAGCCGCAGCTTCTTTGCACGATCGCCTGCAGGAGCTGGCCGCACGAGTGGCTCCGCGCACGCGGCACGGACTGATCCACGGCGAGCTCGGGCCCGACCATGTCCTGGTCGATGCCTTCGGTCACCCCGTCCTCATCGACATCGAGGGCCTGATGTTCTTCGATGTCGAGTGGGAACACGTGTTCCTGCAGCTTCGTTTCGGTGACCGGTACCCGGCCTTGTCCCGCCCCGGACTCGATCCGGCACGGCTCGACCTCTACATGTTCGCGATGCGTCTCTCACTGGTGGCCGGCCCCCTGCGCCTGCTCGAGGGAGACTTCCCGCACCGCACGCTGATGCAGGAAATCGCCGAGCACAACGCGAAGGAAGCGCTGGCTCTGTTGGCCTCGTAGCACCGCGTCCGCCACGTACGCATCGCTCCTACCGCTACACGTCTCAACGGCCGGCCGCCCTGACGGGCGGCCGGTCGTCCCGCGATCCCTTCACTCACTCGTCAGTGCCGTCATTTCTCGGCTCTGTCA
The DNA here is from genome assembly GCF_055587025.1 of Streptomyces sp. NPDC048600. Classification (NCBI taxonomy): domain Bacteria; kingdom Bacillati; phylum Actinomycetota; class Actinomycetes; order Kitasatosporales; family Streptomycetaceae; genus Streptomyces; species Streptomyces sp. NPDC048600. The sequence continues at coordinate 217,611 of NZ_JBVJGZ010000007.1, forward strand.
CAGACCTTGGGGAGCGAACGTGGAGGGTGACTGCTGTAAGGCTTTACAAGATCTCGACAGTCCCGGGCAGGACCGGTCCCTCGCCCGCGTAGGTTTCGCCCGGTGGTGCCGACGGCGCGTCACCCTCGGCGAGCGTCAGGCTGGGCCAGGGCCCGGCGAGGGCGTCGTCGTCCAGGGCGATGCCCAGGTGGTCGAGTACGAGGGCCACAACCGGCGCCATACCGGCGCCCTTGCCCTCGTGCACGGCGAGTGCCGCCTCCACCCGGTCCCACCAGTGGCCGAGTGGTTCGGACCGGGTGTGCTCCATGCCGAGCTCGAAGTACTCGACGCACTCGCCGTCACGCCAGTACTGGAAGACGTCCATTCCATCGGTCGTCGCGAGGCTGTAGGTCTCAGTGCCCCGGGACAACTTCGCGAGTGCTTCTTCCCCGAAGCCGATGCCACCTTCCTCCTCGACGCAGAAGGCCCAGTCACCGATCTTCCCGGACCGCAGCAGCGAGACCGTCTCATCGTCGGAGTCGCCCGAGACCAGGTCCGAGGCCGCGTCCCAGTCGAGCAGGCGCGCCTGGTCCGGGTCGGCCCCATAGCGTGTGAAGACCTCCTCGGGGCTCAGGCCGCGGGTGAAGGTGACGCACATCCAGGCCATCGCCCAGCGGAGCGAATCGATGCTGGCATCTGTCCTCATATCTTGCCTCCGTCGTTCACGTCGGTATCGCTCGCCGACCCTGCAGGGCCGGTGTGTTGCGGGCCATGCGTATGGCGTGACGAGGCGCCAGTTTCATGTTGCCTGGTGGCCGTGGAGGCTGTTGCAGCAGGATCGTCTTTCGGAGCAGTTCGAATCCGGCTCGACCGTAGAGCTGCCTCGGCGCGGCTCTGTGGCTCTCTCTGGAGCCTGACGTTCGGCTTTCGTGGCCGCTACGCGGGGCGGCTTCCCCGCAGGTGTCCGCGTAGTGCCGCGCGCAACTGCGGACGCGGGGTACGGGCACCGAGCATGGCGAGGAACTCCGGGACCGCCCAGCGGATCAGGGCGCCTTGGCGGGCGAGGTAGAAGCCGACCTCGCGGATGTCGTAGCGGTCGTCGTGGTCGAGGAGGAGGTAACCGGCCAGCTGCTGTGCCTCGTCCCGTCCGACGCGGTGGCGCCGGGTGAGGGCCTTGCAGTCGATGAGGAGACCGTCGGTGATGAAGTCTGCGTCGGCCTTCACGGTGGCGCTTCCCGCGAAGATCGGCCCGCATACGCGCTGCTGGGCCGGCAGGCCCTGCAGGGGAGCGAAGGGCTCTCCTGCGAGCTTCATCAGCTCGTCGATGTCGTCGAGGACGTAGCTCGGCACGGCACTGGTCACGCCCTTGACGGTCGTGTGCTCGTCGACCTGGGCGAGGAGGTTGCGCTTGCGGGGAAAGGAGCCGTTTCGACAGATGCCTTCGAAGAAGCAGGGCCTGGTCATAGACGTGCGGCCGTGCGGACCAGGCTGGCCAGGGCGAGGGAGTGGCTGTGCGCGGGCCAGGCGATGTGGGTCACGACGGGAGGTGCGTCGGTCAAGGGGACGGCCGTGTGCTCGGCCCACAGCCAGGAGCGGGCGGAGTCGGGGACGACCGCCACGGTGCGTCCGAGGGCGATCAACTGAGCCAGTTGCGTCTGGTTGTGGATCTCGGGGCCTGGGCCGGGTGTGTAGGTGCCGTGGGTGGGCCAGCGGGCGAGCGGCAGATCGGGGAGATCCCTGACATCAGCCAGGGACAGGGTCTCGCGGGCGGCGAGCGGGTGCCCGGCAGGCAGGACGGCGACCTGTCCCTCGGTCGTCAGTGCCTCGCTGTCGAACCCCGCGAGGGAGTTCCACGGCGCGTGCATGAGCGCGACATCAGCACGTCCGTCGCGCAGCAACTCCTCCTGCTCGCACATACCGCACAGCAGCACCTCGATCTCGGCACTGCCGGGCTCGGCCGCGTAGGCGTCGAGAAGCTTCCGCAGCAGTTCGTGCGACGCGGCGGCCTTCACCGCGAGGACCAGCTGGCCGCGGGAGCCGCCAGAGCTGTCGGCACCGCCGGCGCGCCGGGTGCGGCGAGCAGCGGCAGCGGTCGCGTCGAGAGCCGCCCGGCCCTCGTGCAACAGCACCTCTCCGGCACCGGTCAGGCGGACACCACGGCGGTTGCGCTGCAGCAGGCAGACCCCGAGGCGCCGTTCGAGCTGCTGGATCGCCCGCGACAGCGGCGGCTGGGCCATGCCGAGGCGCTCGGCGGCGCGCCCGAAGTGCAGTTCCTCGGCGACCGCCACGAAGTACCTCAACTCACGGGTCTCCAGGGTGTCCACGGCCGCAGCATACGCGGTGATACCCGGCAGGTATGACAGAACACCGTATCGGTGTTGGCCGCGCCACTCGTCCGCGAGCCAACATCATCAGCATGAGCGAAACGATGATCGCGCTGGTGACCGGCGCGAACAAGGGCATCGGGTACGAGATCGCGGCCGGACTGGGCAGCCTCGGGTACCGCGTGGGCGTGGGAGCCCGCGACGCCACCCGACGCGAAACCGCCGTCGAGAAGCTGCGCGCCGGCGGCGTGGACGCGTTCGGGGTACCGCTGGACGTGACCGACGGCCAGAGCGTCACTGATGCCGCGGAACTGATCGAACGCACGGCCGGGCGCCTGGACGCCCTGGTCAACAATGCCGGCATCTCCGGCGAGATGGACCCGGGGTGGGTGCAGGACCCGACCGCACTCGACCTGGAGGTGCTCCGCACGGTCGTGGACACCAACGTCATGGGTGTCGTCCGGGTCACCAACGCGATGCTGCCACTGCTGCGGCGCTCGGCCTCGCCACGCATCGTCAACGTCTCCAGTAGCGTCGGCTCCCTGGCCCGGCAGGCGGACCCGGACATCGAGATCGGCCCGATCATGGCGGCCTACGCGCCGTCGAAGTCGTTCCTCAACGCCCTCACCGTGCAGTACGCCCGGCAGTTCGCCGGTACGAACATTCTGATCAACGCCGCCTGCCCGGGCCTGGTCGCGACCGACTTCACAGGCTTCCAAGGGCCCCGCACTCCTGAACAGGGCGCGACCACGGCGATCCGGCTCGCCACCCTGCCCGACGGCGGCCCGACCGGTTCGTTCTTCGAGGACGACGGCGTCGTTCCCTGGTGATCACGAACCCGCCGACGCACACATCCCGGCGACCAGTCATCAGCTCCCCGCGAACCCACCTACCATCCGCTCGTAGGACTCCGTTAGGTATACCTGTCGGTCCGGGGGCGCTCGGAACGCGTGGATGCACATGAAGTGAACCGGGCTCGGGCGAAGTTGGCGCAAGTCTTGTATGTGCTTAATCGGCGTTTCGGTGGATGATCCGCCGTTGCGGGAGCGGGGCCGTGCCTCGCTGTCGCCCAGCGCGCCACCTCATTAGGTGTGGCCCGTCACCTGAAAGTGCGTAACTGCCGGCCGGCGGCGGCGATGGCGCGAGACGGCCCGACTCCGGGGGCATCCCGCAGCGCGGAGAGGTGCCGGCGACCGTACGGTCCGTATGCGCCCGCACGATGTGGGCTGCGGCCGCGAGGCGCGCGTGAGCTGCACACGGACTGGCCCTGCCGAGGCGGGAGTTGGCTCCCCTCGAGACGCCTGCCCTGCGGCGCCGGGCCTGAACCGCCTCCCTGACTCGCATATACCGCAGCAGTGGTTGCGTGCGATTGCGGTCGCGGTGCGCGGTCCTCGGTGGAGGCGCCCCTGACGATCCGCTCGTCGGCGGCCCGCGGCTGCGGCCACGCCGCCAACAACCGCCGCAGCCGCGAAGTGTTGACGTTTCCGCAGTTCAGAGCGTCGTACGTTGCGCCGTGCCCTCGCCGGTGCTCGGCTACCAGTGTCAGGTCCACCGGCAAGGTCACCGGCCCGTCCGCGCACAGGGGCGCGTCCGTGAGCTCGAAGAGCGCATCACTCCGCGAGGTCAGGCAGGCATGGAAGATGTCCCGGAAGTGCGACACCCAGGTGAAGGCGTCCCGCCGGGCGTCCTGGTGCAGCACACTCAACTCCACGGCCTTCTTACTGGTCCCGCGTGCCTCTTGATCCGGAACACGGAACCAGGCGAAGGCCGCTCTGACATGCGGCGATTACCCGGCCGAGTGAACGCGTGCGAACCCTGTTCGACAGTTGCTGGTTATAGATCAAGCTGGGACGAGGGTTGTTCGTTGTGAGCGATGACGAGCAGGCAGGCACGGTCTGCCGTTGTGCCGATCAGGGACTCGACATCCCGTGATCAGCGGAGGCCGTGCCTGCCTCCACATGCCGCCCCGGGGCGACCCTTACCAACCCCCGCAAGCGCCCGACCCCTCATCAGCCCGCACGTAGCCGCGAGAACGACGTGCACCTGCTTGCCCGCCGCCCGTGGTGGATCAGTGCTGTCGGGTAGGGAGGCGCAGGGCGGCTGCGGTGTCCGCAGTGCCGTCAGCCGATGTTGATCCAGGCCCGGGTGGCGCCGCTCTGGGGGTCGACATCGAGGTAGTCGGCCCTGCCGTCGTCGTTGAGGTCGGCGAACTGGATACGCCTTGCGTCGACGCCGACGCCGCTGGCGACATATCCGCCCGGGTACCAGTACCAGTCACTGCCGATGGGCTCGTTGGGCTTGGGGCCACGGTTCTCCCATACCTGCACGGCGCTGCCGTCGTCCGTGCTGCCCATGAGGACGTAGTCGGCGGATGCCCTCCCGTAGAGCGGAGCGAAGCGAACTTGAGCGCCTGTTGCGCCGACACCGCCGGCGATGGTTCCCTGCGGCGACCACATCCAGTCGCTGCCGGTCGGATTGCTGGGGTTGGGTCCGCTGTTGATCCATGCCTGGACCGAGCTGTTGTCGTTGACCCGAAGGTAGTCGGCGTTGCCGTCGCCGTTGATGTCGGCGAAGCGGATGCTGCTGCCTGGTGCGCCGACGCCGCTGGCGATGGTTCCCTGCGGCCTCCACAGCCACCCGCTGCTGGCTCCGGCTGGGTCATCGGGGTTGGGTCCGCTGTTGATCCATGCCTGGACCGAGCCGTTGTCGTTGACCCGAAGGTAGTCGGCCCTGCCGTCGCCGTTGATGTCGGCGAAGCGGATGCTGCTGCCTGGTGCGCCGACGCCGCTGGCGACGGTTCCCTGCGGCCACCACAGCCACTCACTCTTGCTGTCGGTCGGCTCCTTGGGGTTGGGGCCGCCGTTGATCCAGGCCTTGACCGAACTGTTGTCGTTGACCTGCAGGTAGTCGGCCTTGCCGTCGCCGTCGATATCGGCGTACACAGCGGCGCCGGCACCTCCGCTGAAAGTCCCGGACGCGATAGTGCCCTGTGAGGACCAGCCCTGGACAGGGCCCCCGGCCGGAGTGCCGCCGCTGCCAGGTCCTTCGATCCAGCCCGCCTGGGACACCGTCACGAGTCCGTCGTAGAACGCTCCTGCCATCTTCTGGTAGCCGCGGTCGTTGGGGTGCAGGCCATCGGCCAGATTGGCAGTGGTGACCGCGTCCATGTCGACCAGCCAGACCTTCTGGCCGGCCGCCCGCCGGGCCTCCACGACACCCGGGATCGCCGCGTTGTACCTGGCGATCCGAGCCGCGGTCTCCGGAAACGCGGCCGGCACAATGGTCGAAACCAGCACCGTCACATCCGGGTCGTACCGCAGGATCTGGTCGATCAGGCTGTCGAGCCTGGCCGGCGCGCCGAGCGGATCGACGTTGTTGTTCATGTCGTTGGTACCGATGTGCAGGAGCACCACGTCGGGCCGATACGTCGTCAGGGCGGAGTCCACGATGCCGGCGATGTCCCCGATCAGCCGGCCGGGATGCCCCTCGCTCGCGTCGGGCGCCGGTCCCGAGCGCTGCGAGCCGACGAATTCCACCGACCCGCCGTGCTGGGTCAGGTGGCCGTACAGCGCCGACCTGTACCCGGATCCGTTCGAGCTGGCCGTGCCGTACGTGATCGAGTCACCCAGCGCCATGACCCGCAGGCCCACATTGCTGGCCCCGAGCCTCCCCCGCGCGAGCCGCTGGACAGTTGCGTGGATGATGTTGGCGACGTGCTCGGTGAGCAGGTTCGCCAGAGCGCCGAGCGGGTTCCCCCAGGCTCCGAGCTTCGACGCCCAGGTGCGCAGCGTGGCTTGAGTATTGGCGATCAAGGTGGTTGTACTCGCAGCTGTGAGCTGCATGAAATGGACGCCCAAGCCACCGGCGACCGCACCAAAGATCGCGGTGGCCACCACGCCGCCCCAGACGTCCGCGTCGATCGGCTTGTGGTCCAGAGCGGCACTCACCAGTTCGCCGACGCCCCCAGACAGGCCCCCCGCCACGGCACCGCAGACCGGTCCGGCGAAAGGACCAGCAGGGAACAAGAGCAGGCACAGGGCCCCCGACGCGACGAGGGTCGCAGTAACAGCCGCACCCACGACGAGTTTCTTCCAAAAACCTTCCCAAAAATCCGTGGCGCCGAATTCGCCGGCCGGCACTACGATGACCAGGCTGTCACCGACGATCTGTATGCTGCCGTTGTAGTCGACACCGTCATCTTGCTGCTGGTAATATCCCACGCTGTTCTTTTCCATATGCAGCGTGAAAGATTCACTGAGCGAAAGCCCGTTCGCCTGGTCCCCGTGGACGGTGGCGACCAGTTTCTGCATCTCCTGACGCAGCAGCTCCGGATGCTCCCCGGGATAGAAATCTATGGCTGTCACCAGGTCGTCGTCACGACTCGCCAACTCGCGGAGGCTGCCTGCCTCCCGGGCGCAACCGACCCGCAGGTCGGCAGCGCCCTCAGGGTAAGCCGGTGAGGTGTCGAAGGACGTGGCGTGAGCCGAGCACCCTGGGGCATCCGCCGCGACGGCTTCATGCCCGACACGGGGCAGTGCGGACCCGGCGAGCATCAGTGCCACCGAGAGAGCCAGCACGAAGAGCGATAAGCCCCCTGAGAATCTCCTTTTCGCGTGAAAGAGTGCATGCGGGTTTCTGCGCGTCATTCTTCCTCCTGCGTGATGCGCCTCATCCAAGGCGCAGTACTGGCGGGCCGGAACACAGGGCTTCGGCGTAGTCGCGTGAGGCCCGGTTCCCGGCGATCTACCGGCTCGATGGTGCCCTGGGAGCGGGACCGGCACGGGCTTCCAAGATCATGGAGTTTCCTACGCCCCGTGATCGCGGTGGAACACCGTGCCTGCCGCCAGGGCTTTTTACCGCGCCTCGCGGCGGGTGCGACTCGGGCTGGAGCCATGCCGGGTTCTTGCCTTCCTGGGCGCGAGGGTGAGGTCCTGGCCTCCGGGAGGGGGCCGACCCGAAGATCAGCCTGGGCACTGCGTGGGTGTGCGCGTGGGCACGGAAGTGCTGGCCGCTGAAGGCGAGTTGGGTGGGATCGGTCACGGCGTCCGGCGAGGGGCCGTGCTTGGATGGCCCGAGCTTGTACCGTGCGGCGTCCCGTCCGCCATTCCACCGGGGGTTTCGGAATGCCGGGATGTCCGCACCGGCTCTGGCCTGGAGGAACGTGGCGATCGTGGGACGCCGAACGGAATGGGGGACTGGTGGGGGCAGCGGAAGAGACAGCTGATTTCGCCGCACTGCTGCGAGAGTTGAAGGAGCGGTCCGGGCTGAGTTACGAGGCTCTGGCGAAGCAGGCGCACATGAGCACCACGACGCTGCACCGGTACTGCAAGGGGGAAGGGGTGCCGGCCGACAACGCTGCCGTCGCCCGGTTCGCCCGGGTGTGCAAGGCGACTCCCGAGGAACTGAGCGAGCTGCACCGGCGCTGGGTCCTGGCGGACGCGGTGCGCGAACGTGCGCGGCGGGCGGCGGACGCGGAGCCGGCCGAGGGGGGGGGGGGGGGGGGGGGGGGGGGGGTGGGGGGGGGGGGGGGGGGGGCGGGGGGGGGGGGGGGGGGGGGGTTGTGGGGGGGGGGGGGGGGGGGGGGGGGGGGGGGGGGGGGGGAAAAAACACCCCCCCGG
>NZ_JBVJGZ010000007.1:225540-353377 GCF_055587025.1 Streptomyces sp. NPDC048600
GGGAGCAGCCCACACGGGTGGGGGGCCAGGGGGAAAGGGGCGAACAAATGTGCGGGGAGGGGGGCGAATGCGACCCGGCCCGCCCAGCAAGTCTCCGCCCCCCCCCCCCCCCCCCCGGCGCCGGAGCCGCATCCGGCGCAGGCGAGCACCGGCAGGGTTCAGCCGGAGGCGGTGCCGGACGCCCCGCCTCCGCCCGTCGCAGAGCCTGCGGTGTCCGTCGCGCAATCGTCGCCCGAGACGGTCGTCCTCACGGACGCGCCGTCGGCGCGTATACGGGCCGCCCGTAAGCGGTGGGGCCTGCTTGCGGCGGGCACCGCCGCCGCGGTCGCCGTGTCCACCGTGATCATGGTGATTCTGAAGGGAGGGGGGACGGACGCTGCGGAGAGGGGCCGGCCGGCCGGTAACGTGGCCTCCTCCGGACAGCGGCCGTCCGACTCCTCTGCGACGCACCCGCCGACGTCCGCGCCCGTGTCCCCCTCCGCACGTCCGGGCCGCGCCGCGGCCCCCACGGCGCCCGACGCCAAGAGGTCGTCGCACAACGGCGCCCCGGGCGGTGCCCAGGTCGCCGATCAGGTCCCGCTGACGGTGACCACCCGCGCTCATACGTCGGAAAACCAGTGCGGCGGCTGGTACCTGATCAACCTGCCTCCCAGCAAGGTCCCCCCGCCGCCACCGGTGGAGCAGGACGAGCCGGGCTGGGTGAAGGCGAACGGCGCCATCGCCGCAGACCGGCAGCGGGTAGCCCTGACCGTCCAGGGCACCGGGGACGGAACCGTCGTCATCGAGTCCATGTACGTCCGTGTGGTCAGCTCGAGCGCGCCCCCGGCCTGGAATGAGTACCGGGGGTGGGCGGGCTGCGGCGGAGGCGTGGAAACGAGGTCCTTCGACACGGACCTCGACGCCGTCCGCCCCGTCATCGTGCCGAAGGCCGGCCAGCGCGGTTTTCCCTACAAGGTCAGTCAGTCCGATCCCGAGGTGCTGTATATCACCGGCAATGCCACCGCTCACGATGTGAGCTGGTACGTGGAACTGCAGTGGTCCAGCGGCGGCCGTCAGGGAACGATACGGATCGACGACCACGGAAAACCCTTCCGCACCAGCGGCAGCCAGGGCCGTCCCGTGTACGCATACCCGCTAGGCGACACCCAGTGGGCCGACCAGCCGGACAGCCAGAACTGATGCCCGGGACCTTCGCGGTCTCGGGTTCGAGGAACTCGAACTGCTGTCCACTGGACCGTCGCGGCCCGGCCCGGACACCCGGTTCCGCGACAGAGTGAGCAGACCTGCGGCCGGCGGCTACGAGGCTGACTGGTGCGTGCGGTGAAGGCCCGGCCCCGCACCGGGCCTTCACCACGCAGTCCCGGAGGGCTTCGGGCCGGACGTGCTGCGGCCTCCGGGGAGCCGGGCGGAAGTTGGGGGGCGCCGACAGGCACGAGTCGGCGCGCCCGGCCGGAGAGTCGGCAGGGCGCGCCGGTGCTTCATCGGTACGCGTGGACGGGATGTTCAGCCGCCATGGCGGCGGTCAGGGGAGCGGTCAGTGGCGGTTGCCGCGGTCGCCCTGGTGGTTGTGGTTGTGGTGGCCGCCGTGGTGGTGATGGTCGTTGTCGCCCCAGGACTCGTCGTCGATGAAGCGGCCGCGGTCGTTGCGCAGGGTGGCGGTGTCGGAGCGGTCGTCCCAGACGTAGTTGCGGCGGTCCTGGAAGAGGTCGGTGCGGGTGTCCCGGCCGAAGCCGGTGTGGATACGGACGGTGGAGCGTCCGGCGAGGCGGTAGTGGTCGAAGGTGTAGGTGCGGCCGTCCTCGTTCGTGAGCGTCCAGCCGTCGAGGTTGACGCTGTGCCGGCCGGTGTTGGTCAGTTCCACCCATTCCCGGTTGAGGGAGCGGTTGGAGCGGTCGTCGCGCCCGGGGGAGTCGTACTGGACGGCGGAGATCTCCACCTTCGGACCGCGGTAGCCGCGGTCGTGGTCGGCGGCCGACGCCGGCAGCGCCGCCGCCCCGATGACGGCTCCGGCCGCGAGGACGGCGGCGGCCAGACGGCGGGCGGTGACAGACGAAGTAGCAGACATGAAGTCCCCTGGATGGTGCGGGCACCCATCCCTCCAGTCAAAGCCCTTGGCGGGCCGCCCCGGGGGATTGGGTGCGGTGTGCGGGTGGCGACCGGCTGGCCGCGCACTCACACTTTGGTCACCGTGTGCGGGAGTTGAACAGGAAAAACGGGCTGTGTTACGTGTTGCCCATATTTCCGTGACTGTCGACTGTAGAGCTCATATATGTCTCAAATGCACAGGATTGACGGCCCGGTAGATGATCCGCCGTTGCGGGCTCCTGCCGAGGCCGGTCGCTCGCCACAGCCCGCCACCCCGCCATGATCCGGCCCGTCACCTGAAAGTGAGTAACAGTCGACTGCATCTGCCTGCAGGGAGCTGCTGCGCCGATCCCGTTGCAAGGTGGTCGCCCCGCTGTCGCCGGCGGAGATGGTCGCTGCGGGGGCCTGGGCGCCTTCCTCGCCAGCGCGGGCCCCGTCGGCGTCGACCTCTGCAACACCAACCCCGTCCGCGCCGACCTGACCACACCCGCCTCCCCGGTGCGCCTCACCTTCTCGGGAAAGGGCGCCCAGTACGCCCTGGTGGCACAGCTCTCCGACGGAAGCACGGCCCCGGCCAGCGGCAATCCCAACCGGGCACCCCCACCCAACTCACCTACCAGGCCCCGCCGGACCTCGCCGTGGTCTCCTTAACCTTCGGCCATGCCGACCCGAGCCCTCAGCCCAAGGGCCCGACAGTCATCAAGCAGATCGCGTACATTCCCGCAAAACAATGAGCGTGCCGCTCGAAGGGTGTGGCGATCGGACGGTTCTGTTCCGAAGTCCGCGGAACCGGATTCGTCGTCCCGCACCGCTGCGAGTGAGGCTGGGGCGGGCAGGTCCTACCAGGGGCTGCTGCTGCTCGTCGTCGTCGCGCCCTCGGAGGTCGCGGGCGGGGCGCCGAGGCCTGTGCCGCCCGAGGAGGAGCGGTTGGGGACGGAGGCGGGGCCTGCGCCCGCACGGCGGGCGGGGGTGTCCGCCGTCGACTGAGTGACCGCCCGGGCCGGCGCCTCCCGGACCGTCTCGCGCGGACGCTCGGCCTCTTCGCCGACCCGCTCCAGGCGCAGCACGAGATTGCGTTCATGCTGGTTGCCTCCAGGCCAGTCCACGTCCTTGCTGGTGACCGTCTGCGTACGGACGCCGCCCACCGTCTCCCAGCGGCTCCTGACCGCGCGGACGTTGGGCCGCCACCGCCCCTCGTACAGATGCTCCACCTCCAGGTGCCAGCTCGGCGCGTCCACGTGCCGGACCGTCCCCACCTCTCCGGGGACCTCGATGCGTGCCCCGCGCGCGCCGGACACGGTGACCACCGCGCGCTGCGGCCAGTCGGCGTCGAGACCGATGACGGTGATCCGGCAGGGGCCCTCGTACCAGGCCATAGGTGCTCTCCAGTGTTCTCGGGGGAGGGGAAGGGAGGGGCGGCGTCAGCCGCGGGGAAAGTTCTGGGCGACGAGCGCCGCCAGTTCGTAGTACGCGGCCCGGGTCCGGCCCCGTAGCCTGTCCGGGTCGATCTCGGCGCCCCGGGCCAGGTGCGGGTCGTACGGGACGGTCACCACGGCCCGGCAGCGCAGGCGGAAGTGGTCCGCGGCCTCATCCGTCAGGAGCAGCCGTCCCGAGGACGACCGCACTCCCGAGAAGACCGTCACCGCCTGGCGCGCCTTCTCCCCGTGGCCGAGGGCGGCGAGGCGGTCGAGGACGAGACCGGCGCCGCTCATGCCGTCCGCGCCCGGCGTGGCCATGACGACCAGCTGGTCCGACAGCTCCAGGACCGCGCGCAGGGTGTCGTGCGGCATGCCGGTCCCGGAGTCGGTGAGGACGATCGGGTACTGGCCGCTGAGCAGGTCGACGACCTGCCGGTAGTCCTGCTCGCCGAACGCCCGCGGGTGTGCCGGGTCCGGGTCGTGCGCCACGACCTCCAGGCCGCTGGGGGTCTGCGACGTGAACGCCCGGATGTCCATGTATGTGCGCAGTCGGGGGAGCGCGGCCACCAGGTCGCGCACGGTGGCGCCGGACTGCCGCCGCACCCGGCGGCCCAGGGCGCCGGAGTCGGGGCTCGCGTCCACGGCGACGACCCGGTCGGCCCGTTCCCGCGCCAGTACCGAGCCGAGTGCCAGGGCGGTCGTCGTCTTCCCGGCCCCGCCGTTCAGCCCGATCACCGCGATGCGGTGGCTGCGCAGCAGTGGGGCCCGCAGGGCGTCGGGGACACCGCCCGGCACTCCGCGCCGCCCGATCCGGAAGAGCGGACGAGCAGCACGCCGTGTCGGCCGCGCCGGCGCCACGGGCTCCGCCGGGCCGGCCGGTACCGGCGGCAGCGGGTCCGCGGTCTCCACCTCGACGTCGGCCTCGGCCCCGGCCCCGACATCGGCCCCGGCCCCGACATCGGCTTCGGCCTCCGCCTCGACATCAGCCTCCGCGTCTGCCTCGATATCAGCCTCCGCCTCCGGCGGGTGCTTCCGAGTCGGCTCCGCGGCCGTCGCCGGTACGGGCATCTCCGGGATGGCACTCACGGGTGCGGGACCGGCGGACACGGGCTCCGCCGGGGCGGGGACGGCGGGCGGGGGCTCCGTCCGCGCGGGCTCCGTGGCTTCGGCTTCTCCGTCGGGCTCCGGGGGTGCCCCGACCGGTGTCTCCTCCGGTGCCTCCGGCGGGACGTCGCTCTGCCGCCTGCGCCAGTGCCCGGGGCTGTAGTCGGGCGCGTCCGTCCAGTGCTCGGGCGCGTTCATGTCGTTCCTGGCCACGACGCTGACCACCTCGGCCCCCTCTCGTCGGTCGCCCGGAGGAACGGCCCGCAGGGCGCGGCTGGTTCAGCAGACACAGACCCGGGGGGCACCTCGGGGCCGGGGGGCCTGTCCGACGCATTCCCGTCTGCCGAGCGGCGCCTGGCACGCGCACCCGCAAGGCGTCGCTCGGCCCGCCCTTCGGGCGGACGGCGGGAAGGTGTCAGGCGGGCCCCAGACCGTGCCGTTCCAGTACGGGACGCAGCGCCCGTACCGCGTAGAAGTTGCGGGACTTGACGGTGCCCGGCGGGATCCCGAGCACCACGGCCGCGTCCCCGGTGGAGCGGTCGTTGAGGTGCAGCTCCACCAGCACCTGCCGGTGGTGCTCGGGCAGTTCGGCGAGCGCGTCGTCGACGACGTGCGCGGTGACGACCTCCTCGAACGGGTCCTCCAGGGCCGCCCGGTCCTCCGGTGTCTCGTCGCCCAGCTCCTTCGCCCGGGCGGACTGCGCCCGGAAGTGGTCGATGGCGATCCGGCGGGCGACGGTGAAGAGCCAGGGGCGGCCGTGCGCCGGGCCCCGGGTCAGCGCCTGCGGGTGCTGCCAGGCGCGCAGGAACGTCTCCTGGAGCATGTCCTCGGCCTTGCCCCGGTCCCCGCTGGTCAGGCGGAGCAGGGCGCGCAACAGGGCGGAGGCGTGCAGCCGGTGCAGCTCCGCCAGGGTGTCTCGGTCCATGGTGGGTCGGGGCCGCGCCTCGGCGCGGACGCCCGTTCCCGTTCTGCCGCGGACCGTGCCGTCGGCTTCGTGTTCGTGCGTTCCCACCCCGGTTGTTCCTCCCCCGCCGCGCGTCGGCGACTCTGGGGCGACGGTCGGCGGCATCGATCGGCCGACGGCTCCGGGCACGTCGGACTGGTTGGGAACGACCTTGGCAACCTCGACTCACGCTCAGTTATTGCCTGGCTAACGCCTCACTAACGCTCGAGTGCGACGGGGCGGTCCGGGGTGCGTCGGAGACCTCAGCCCGTGGCCGTGGCCTGTGGTTGGGTTGTTGCTCGGTAGGGGGCGGCCTCGTGTTCACCGGGCGGGAAGTGCCCCGTCTCACCGTGGAGTCGGCGGTGGATCAGTTCCTCGGACACCTCGTGTCACCGCGAGCCGTGCCGGGCCGGCGCGCGGCAGATCGGCTCGACGCTTCCGAAACGGGCCTTGAGCACCGGGTCTCCGTCGGACGCCGACGTCACTGGCACTGCCTTCGGTCCGGATCCGGGCCGCTTCCCCTGGCTGCTTCCGGAGCACGGTAGTCGCCCGGCCGCCACTGCCGTCGGCGGCCTCGCGGTACCACGGCGGAGGTCGCCGCCACCCCGGCCAGCATCGCCAGGGAACCGGCCGCCACCCACCAGGCCGCCCCGGCGGCGGACGGCCCCGGCGCGGGCGGCATCGCCACCCCGGGCGCCGCCGTCCGCCCGCCCGGGGCCGCCGCGCCGCGCCGCTCCTCGGGGAGCACGGCCGTGACGGCGGCGATCGGGTCGACGGAGCCGTACCCCCGCACCCGGTCCGGTACCGGTTCGCCCGGTCCCGACGTGGTGGAGCGGAGCCGGTGGACCAGGGCCTGGGCGCTCAGCTCCGGCCTGCGGCCCAGGACGAGGGCCGCCGTCCCCGCCACCAGCGCGGTCGCGTAACTCGGCCCGGAGGCCGTGAAACTGCCCCGGCCGCGCGGCCCGGGACCCGTCACCGCCTCGCCCGGCGCCGTCAGGTCCACCCGGCCTCCGGGGGCCTGCTCGGACACCGTCCCGTCGGGGCCGGTCGCCGCCACCGACACCACCTGAGGCAGGGCCGCCGGGTATGCCACGTCCCTCGCCCCGTCCGGTGTGGCCGGGGCGATCACGACCGAGCCCTCGGCGACCGCGTACCGCACGGCGCTCCGCAGCGCGGGGCTGTCCGAGCCCGTCACCGCCACTACGGCGATCACCTGGGCGCCGCCGCCGACCGCCGCCCGGATGCCCTGGGCGAGGAGCTCGGTGGTGGTGTTCCCCCGCCGGTCGGTGACCGGGACGTCGAGGATCCGCGCCCGGGGCGCGATCCCCGCGAAGCCCGCTCCCGGGGTGCGGGCCGCCGCGATCAGACCGGCTGTGAAGGTGCCGTGACCGGCGCAGTCCGCGTCAGGGCCGGCGTCGAACCGGCGCGGTGTCCGCTTCAGCCGCTCGCCCAGCAGCCCGGCGGTGTCGTCGACCCCCGAACCCACCACGGCCACCGTCACCCCTGCCCCCTCGGACAGCGGCCAGACCGCGTCCGGGCGCAGCAGGGCCTGGGGCCAGGGGAGTCCGGTGACCTTCCGGCCCGACGCCTTGCGGCAGGTGTCGTCGGAGAGCCGTTGTGTGACGGCGGGCAGCGAGGCGGGATCCGTACCCGCCGCCCCGGCCTCGGTGCCGGTCCCCGGGGAGCCGGTCTCGCCGTCTGCGCCGGGCACGGCCGCCGCGCTCCCCGGCAGCAGGGTCAGGGTCCCGCACAGCAGGGCCGCCGCGAGGACCGACGCCCCGCCCCGAGCGCCCCGGCTCACGCGACACCGTCCGGCACTCGGTCCCCGGGCACGTCCTTGGGCAGCAGCAGGCTCAGCTCGGCCACGTCGTCGATGTCGAGCCTGCTGAGCCGGCCCGCCTGCCGGGTGATCATCGTCTCCAGGACCTGGCGGGCGAAGCGGCCGTTGCCGAAGCTCCGGTCGCGCGGCGTCGCCGCGAACAGCTCGCCGAGCGCCGACAGGGTCTCGGGCGGGCACACGTAACCGGCCTTGTCGGACAACGCCGCGACGATCCGGACCAGTTCGTCGTCGGTGTAGTGCTCGAAGACGACGGAGCGTGAGAAGCGGGAGGCCAGGCCCGGGTTGGAGTCCAGGAAGCCCTGCATCTCGTCGGCGTAACCGGCGACGATGACCACGACCTCGTCGCGGTGGTCCTCCATCAGCTTCATGAGGGTGTCCACCGCCTCCTGCCCGAAGTCGTTGCCCGTGCCGCCGCGCGGCGTCAGCGTGTACGCCTCGTCGATGAACAGCACGCCGCCGCGCGCCCGGTCGAAGGCGTCCTTCGTCAACTGCGCGGTGTGGCCGACGAACCGGCCCACCAGGTCGGCCCGCGCCGTCTCCACCAGCTGGCCGCCCGGCAGCACGCCGAGTTCGGCGAGCAGCTGCCCGTAGAGCCGGGCCACCGTCGTCTTGCCGGTGCCGGGCGGGCCGGAGAACACCACGTGGTGGCTGATCGTGGCCGTCGGGAGCCCGGCCTCCTTGCGCCGGTTGACCTGCTTGATCAGATTGACCAGGTCCTCGACCTGTTCCTTGGCCGCGGGCAGGCCGATCATCGCCCGCAGCTCGTCGAGGAGTTCCGTCCTGCGCTCCGCCGGCTCGCCGGAGGCCGCCGCGGCCGCGGCGGCCGTCGCCCCCACGTCCTCCGGCTTCAGCAGCGCCAGATCGGTGTTGCCGATCTCCGGCAGCGCGGCCAGCCGGGACGCCTGCCGGTCCACCATCTCCTCGAACACCTTGCGCGCGGCCCGGCCGTTGCCGAAGTCGGCGCCCTTCGGCATGTTCTTGAAGTGCAGCGTGAGCGCCTCGCGGGTGCCGTCGGCGAGCTGGTAGCCGTGCGAGGCGGCGGACATCGCCACGATCGTGGTCAGCTCGTCCTCCGTGTAGTTCTCGAACTCCACCGTGCGGCTGAAGCGGGACGCCAGACCCGGGTTGGAGTCGAGGAAGCCCCGCATCTCCTCGGAGTACCCGGCCACGATGACGACGACCTCGTCGCGGTGGTCCTCCATCAACTTCACCAGCGTGTCGATGGCCTCCCGGCCGAAGTCCGGCCCGCTGCCGCCGGTCCCCTGCGACAGGGTGTACGCCTCGTCGATGAACAGCACGCCGCCCAGCGCCTGCTGGAACACCTCCGTCGTCTTGATCGCCGTCCCGCCGATGATCGACGCCACCAGGTCGGCCCGCGCCACCTCCACCAGGTGCCCCGACGGCAGCACGTCCAGCTCGGCGAGGATCGAGCCGTAGAGCCTGGCCACCGTGGTCTTGCCGGTGCCGGGCGGTCCCGCGAAGATCAGATGGCGGCTCATCGGGAGCGCGGGCATCCCGGCCAGCTCCCGGCGCCTGGCCAGCTTGTTGAGGTTGACCAGGGTGGCGACCTGCTCCTTCACCCCGTCCAGGCCGACCAGCGCGTTCAGCGCCTCCAGCGGTCCGTCCCGCTTGCGCGACGCGGCGGGCGTCGCCGTCTGTGCGCCCCCGCCGGAGGATCCGCCCGGCTCCCCCTCGCCGTCCTCCTCCCCGCGCGGTCCGTCCGCCGTCGTCCCCGGCCCATCGGACGCCGCGGTCGTCTCCCCGTACGAGTCCGGCAGGTCGTTCCCCCCGCTCGTCAGGTTCTCCACCGCGAGCCGGGCCGACGGCTTGAGCCGGCGCAGTCCGGAGCCCCCGTTCCCCGAGACCGCGCAGTCGTGCACCCGTACCGCCTCCGTGGAGTCGACGCGGATGCCGTCGCCGGTGTTGTCCACCGCCTCGCACCGGTTCAGCGTGGCCCGCCCGCCCTCCGCGACCCGGAAGCCGTACCGCCGGCACGACCGCGCCCTGGTGCGGGCCGCGGTCAGCTCCCCGCCGTCCTCGACGAGTACGCCCTCCTGCGGCGAGTCGGCGATCTCGCAGTCCCGCAGCGTGGCCACCCCGCCCGCGCCGACCGACACGCCGGCCGCGCCGGTCTCCCGGACCGTGGTGGTGCCGACGTAGGTGTCTCCGCCGTCGGCGATCCGCACCCCGGCCTGCCCGGTGGCGGAGATCTCCGAGTTCTCCACCCGGCCCCGGCCGCCCCGGGTCACCTCCACCCCGGCCCCGGCCACCCCCGACACGTTCAGCCGCCGCAGCATCGGGTTCGCGCCCTCCAGCACGCGCACCCCCGCCGCCGCGCCGCCGCGCACCTCCAGCCGGTCGAAGTCCGGCGCGCTGTCCCCGGTCAGCTGGACCGCGGCCTCCTTCGCGTCCCGCACCGAGCACCGCTTGAACGAGGGACCCGAGGACTCCTCCACCCAGATTCCGGTGCCGGCGGCCGCGTCGACCTCGCACTCCTCGAAGGCGCCGCGTGAACGCCCCGTCACATGGATGCCGTTGCCTTCCGTCCGGGAGATCCGGCAGCGGCGCAGCACCGGGTCGGTGCCCTCGACGAGCGCGATGCCGTGCACCTTCGTGGCGGACATCGAGCACTCCTCAAGGACCACCCGCTCCTGGGAGCTGATGTACACGCCCAGCGGGCAGTCCCGCACCGAGGTCCGCACCACCCGGGTGGCGCTGTTCTGCTCCAGGGCGATGGCCGGCTTGTCGGTGGCCGAGATCTCGCAGTCCTCGATCAGCCCCCGGCCCTCGCCGTTGGCGCACACCCCGTTGCCCCGGGCGTCGCGCAGCACGCAGTTGCGGAAGGTCGGGTTGGCCCGCTCGCCGATGACCACCGCCGAGGTGCCGAGGTGCTCCACGACACAGCCGTCGATCACGCTGGTGCCGGTGGACGTCTCCACGATCCCCGCGCCGCCGGGATTGGTCACCCGGCAGCCCCGCATCGCCAGCGAACCCTGCTGCCGGGTGAGCACGGCCGTCCAGGCGTTGCCCACCACCTCGCAGTCCTGCAGCGCCGCCTGCCCGCGCGGCACGTCCAGCGCGGGCAGTTCGTCGTCCTGCCCCTGGAGCACCAGCCCCGTCAGCTGTACCGCCTCGGCCACCACCTGCACCACCGTCCCCCGGGGCGGCACGATCCGCACGGTCCCGTGCGGGTCCTCGGCGGTGATCGTCACCATCTTGGTGATGACCAGGTTCTCCTCGTACCGGCCCGGACGCACCGAGATCACCACCCCGCTGCGCGCGGCCTCCAGGGCCGCCCCGATCGTGCGGTAGGGGCCGCCGGCGGGCGGGTGGTCGCTCTGCGCCTCGGCGCTCACGGTCAGCACATGGCGCGACATGCGTGGTTGTTCCCTTCGTGGTGGGCCTTGCGGACGGGCATCAGGAGCGTGGGCCTCAGCAGCGGGCCGACGGCCGGGGACGGCCGGGCCGCCTCAGTCGGCGCCGCACTCGACGCGGGCGGCGTCGCCCGCATGGTGGGCGTAGGTCTTCTGCGACCCCGACGAGTCGACACCCCGGTCGTGGAGCTTCACCGTCAGCACGCCGCCGGTGATGCGGACGCCGCCCGCGCTCACCCACCGGCCCCGCAGGGAAGGCTGGTCGAGGGAGAACTTCCGAAGGATCGGGTCGTTGCCCGTGGTGCCCGCGTGCACCGTGTAGTACGACGGTTTGCCGCCGACGGCCTTGATGTCGGTGTGGTTGGGGATGTGCACCGAGACCTGGCAGGTGCCGCGGGTGACGGCGCCGGTGCGGAAGGTCCAGCGCAGCGCGCTGCCGTTGTCCGAGCCCGAGTTCCCGGACATCGGCAGCGAGAAGAAGTCGCCGTTGCAGCCGCTGCTCCCGTAGCCGCCGGTGCCGTACTTCTGCCAGCCCTCCTTGCCGTCCGTGAACCAGCCGCTGTACGTGAAACTCGCGCCCGCGCTCGCGCAGCTCGGGCCCGCCACCGCCGAGTACCGCGGCTTCGTCGGAGCGGCCGGAGCCTGGGTGGCCGGCTTCGTCGGGGCCGCGGTGGGCTCCCGGGACTCGGCGGGGGCCGTGGTGGGCGCGGAGCCGCCGCGAGTGGCACGCCGGCCGGTGCTGGGCGCCCGGGAGGAGGTGGGCACCGGGCCGGCGGGGACGCCCATGCCCACCCCGGCGCCGATGCGGGCCAGGGGGGCCTTCCCGGCGGCCGGGGGCCGCTTCCTCGCGCCCGCCGTGGCCCGGGGCGGCGAGGAACCCTCCTCCGGCGCGTCAGCCCTCGGCACGAAGCCGCCGGGACCGCCGTCGGCCCGGTTGTACCCGGCGGGGCGCGGCGGCACGGGACCCGGCCCGGACCCGCCGCCGAGCTGCGAGAGCACGAGCGGCACGCCCATCAGGACCACGCCCGAGGTGGCCGCCGCCGCGATCACGGGCCTCGAGAGCCGCCGGGTGGGCCGGGACTCGGCCCGGGCCGCCGGTGCGGGCGCCGCGGCCGCGGCGAGTCCGTCCGCGTCGGACGCCGCCTGCGTGCCCTGTGTGCCTTGCGCCCCGCTCCCGGAGGCGGCCTCCGGCGTCTCCTCGCCGTCGGAGCCGGCCCCGGCCCCCGTCTCTCCGCCCGCGGCGGGCACGACCGGGGCGGCGCTGGACGGCACGGCCGAAGACGTGGCCGGAGGATCCGGTTCGGCGGTGGCCTGAGTGTCCGGCTCCGGCGCCGGGGCACCCTCGGCCGGCCGGCCCTCGGACTCCCCCCGGGACCTCGCCTCGGGAGCGCCTTCAGGCTCCTCGCCCGCCTGCTGCCAGGCGACCGCCGGCAGGCTGATGGCCGCCGCGGCCTGCCCGGCCCGCACCTCGTTGTTCTCCACCGTCATTCCCCTCGGTCCTCTCGGTCGTCGCGAACCCTCCGCGCACGTACGAACGGACCTGCGGAGCCCTGTGGTTCACCGCCCCGGGTCAGCCGAGCGGACGGACCTGCGTCCCCTCCGGCGGCGGGGTCAGGACGAAGGCGGCGGCCCGCTCGACGACGTCCTGCCCGAGGGGGCCCGGCGCGGTGTAGCCGGGGTCGCCGAGGTGCGCGAGCAGTTCGGGATCGGGGGCGAGGGCGTAGTGCTCCAGGTAGTACGTGACCGTGTCCGTCCACACCCATCGCCCGTCCGTGCGGAAGGTCAGCGGCACCTCCGCGACCCGGGAGGGGGTCAGCACGTCGTCCATCAGCACGGGCGTCGCGAGCACGGGCGTCCCGGCGGCCAGCCGCTTCAGCAGCAGCGCGTGCAGCTCCGGGTCCTCGACCACCGGGTGGTCCGCGGCGAAGCCCGGACCCGTCACCGGGTCCGCGTGGTCGAAGACGGAGGCGAGCCGGAACTCCGGCCGGGGCTCGGGGTCGGTCATGACGGGGTCCTGTCCTGGGGTTCGGGGCGGGCCGGGGCAGCCCGGCGTTCCGTACGCGCCCGGGGGAACGTACGGAACGCCGGTACCGGTTCACTCGTACAGGAACTGCTGCGACCAGTCCGAGGACACCAGCTTGGTGCCCTGGCCCTTGCCCTTGCCCTTGTCCCTGCTTCCCGTGCCGTCCTCGGCCTCCGCCCCGTCCCGTGGCGACGGCTTCTCCCCGAACAGGCCCGGGTACTTCTTCGCCAGGTCCTCGGCTGTACCGTCGCCCAGCAGACCGATCAGACCGCCGTCCACCTCGATCTCGACGGTGGTGTTCCGGCTGCCGGTGAGGACCCAGGTGACGTCGGCCTTGTAGTAGTGCTGGAGCCCCTTCTTCTTGTCCCGCTCGTCGACCGTCTCGCTCCGGTTGGTGCTGAGGTTGTTCCCGGACTCCCCGCCGATGTTCAGGAGCTGGAGGTTCATGTTCACGGCGAGTTCGGAGGCGCCGGGGCCTTCCGGTTCCCCGAGGTTCATGGCGCGGAGGCGGGCTTCGGGGGCGGCCGAGGCGGACCAGGCGGTCGTGCCCTTCTCCTGCTCGCGTTCCGACTCCCGCTCCCGGGCGCCCGTCTCCACGTTCGTGTCGAGGGTCTCCGAGGCGATGTGCGTGGTGCCGCGGACGAGGAGCCGTACGGTGACCTTCTCGCCGCCCGTCACCGGGATCGCGTACCCCTCGCCGAGTAGCTGCCGGATGTTGGCGCGCAGGTTCCGCTCGGTGGTCAGCAGGTCGGTCCGCAGGCCCCCCAGGGTCGCAGGGGCGAGGTCCTTGCGGGTCAGTGCTTCGGTGTCCCCGGCCTCGACGCGGTGCGGCCGGGCGGCGGCGGTGGGCAGCCACTTCACGACCGCGTCGAGCTTCGGCAGGGACAGGGCCTGGATCTCGGGAGCCAGGTCCGTGCCGAGCCGTTCGACGGCCGGCGGCACGGCCAAGGGGCCCTGCGGGCGGACCGTGACCCTCGGCTCGGGCTCGGTCTGTGCGGTGGGCGTCGGGGCGGTCTCCCCGGTCAGGTGGTCGGGGACCAGCAGCTTGACCGTCTTGTCGGGGATCGTTTCCTTCTGCTGCGGCGTGTGGCCGGACGGGAAGAACCGCTCCCACTGCTCGGCGAACCAGCGTTCGGCCCGGCCGTCCGTGGCCCAGTCGACGAACTTCGCGGGGGCCTTGAGCGCGGTTTCCGCCATCTGGGTCAGTTGGTGGGGTTCGGAGGCGTCGAAGATCTCCACCTGGTAGCTGACCGGGTGCGTGAACTGCCGGGCCGTACCGGTGAACTCCATGGTGTGCTGGTCGCGTTCCGAGGCGGTCTCGGTCCGGGTCGAGCCGGTGGTCCTCTCCAGGCCGCCGCCGGCCTTGCCTCCGCCGACCGGCTTGCCCGCCGCGTCGAGCCCCTTCACGGCGAGGGACCCCTGCAGGCTCACCTTGTTCGACGTCCCGGTGGCGTTCGCGTCCGACGCCGTGGCGGTGTCGCTGGTGGCGAGCGTGGTGTTGTCGCGGGAGCCGCTGTAGGCCGGGGCGCCGAGGGTGGCCTTGACCCGGATGCCGATCAGCCGGGTGCCGCCGGTCCTCTGCCGCAGCTTGACCAGTTGGCGTACCGAGGTGGTGCTGAGCGCGGTGAAGTTGGCGCGCAGCGATTCCGCGGAGAAGACCGAACTCAGGCCCCGGGACAGGTCGGTGGGGATGCTGCCGTCGACGTCCGCCGGCATGTCCGGCAGGTCACCGAGCAGCCTCCTGACGGTGGGCAGGACGTCCTCCGCGTCGAGCTTCTCCACGTGCGCGACGGCCTTCGCCAGGTCGGCGTCGAGGTACACGCGGCTCCCCGTGGTGGTGCCGGGTTCGGTGCTGGACCCGGCGGCGGGGGGGCTCCCGGCGGGGACGTCGAGGCCCAGGGCGCGGGCCTCGGGTTCGGGCACGGCCAGTTCCAGGCCGCCGTTCACCTGAACGTACCGCGTCGTCGTGGTGTGGTTCGACGGGCCGGTCGTGAGGCGGTCCGCGGGCTTCCAGGTGTGGTGGGTGATCTCGTAGTGGGCGTCGGCGCGGTAGCGGTGGGTGGTGCCCTTGTGCGTCAGGGTCGAGGACAGAGTGTTCGCCGAGGCGTTCGTCCGTACCGTGGTGTTCGTGCGGGTGTAGTCCAGGGTCGCCGTTCCGGCGACCGAGACGCCCTTGTCGGGGAGGCCGGCGAAACCGCCGACGCCGACGCCGGCGCCGATGTTGTGCGAACGGGTCGTGGCCGTACTGGACTTGGTGCCGGTCTCCGCCACGTACCCCAGGGTGGTCCTGTCACCGGTCCCCTCGTGCCGGAGCGGGGTCGTACGCAGCCGGATCACGAGGGCCTGCGAGCGGCCGGACGGGGTCTGCGGCAGCGGGAACACCGCGCCGTCCTGCCCGATGAGCTGCTCGAACTGGGACTGGAGGAAGGTCGGGGTGAAGACCTTCTCGATCTCCTGGGTGAGACCCTGGCGCAGGGCGCCGACGGTGTCCTCGGAGTGCTGCGCGAACTCGTCGTCCAGGCCCTGGGGCGGGTTCCCGCCGCTGTCCCCGGCGACCATCCGGGCCGCGATGAGGGTGAGGCCGGAAGTGCCGAGGAATTCGGGGTGGACGGTTCCGGTGCCCTGACGGAGGTCGAGGAAGACCCGATGTTCGGTGCTGGTCTCCCATGCGACGTCGTCCTCGGCGAGGTCTTGCACGGTGCCGAGGGTGGGGGAGAAGGACGCGTGGGGGGTCGCCAGGTGGTCGTCGCCGACACGGACCTTCGCGGACACGTCGGGGCCCTCGACGGTCAGGGCGGTGCCGGAGACCAGCTCGCCCCCGCTCTCGTGGACCGTGGCGGTCAGGTGGTGGACGACCTCGTAGGAGAAGACGGTGTGTCCGCCGCTGGTCTCCTGCTCGCGGGAGGTCTTGACGGTGGCGGCCACCGACTCCTTGGTGTTCGAGAACGTGACGCCGCCGCTGATCTTGGCGGAGGGCATCTCGATCCGGTGGTTCTTCCGGGGCTCGAACCGCGGCGTGAAGCCGAGGGAGAGCGAGCCGCCGCTCTGGTCGCCGACGCCGACGGCCTGGTTGGTGTTGTGGGTCACCGCGCGGGTCGTCGACAGGTCGTCCTCGGTGGACTTGGCCCACAGGTCGAGGAGTTCGCTGCGCAGGTGCAGTCGGATCTCCCGGCCGCCGACGTGCAGGACGAGGGGGACGCCCGAGCCGAGGAGGTCGGCGAAGTGGGCCCGCACGGCGGGCGTGCCGAAGGACGCCTCCAGCTCCCGGTGGAACTGCGCGTACTGCTCCTCGTCCAGCCCGTTCTTCAGGCCGTTCTGCTCCAGGTGGCTGTCGAGCCAGTTCCGTGCGGCCTTCAACACCTTCTCGCTGCCGGGGAGTTCGGCGGCCACACCGGAGCCGAGGCCGGTGCGCGAGGCGAGGGCGGCCGGCTCCTGCGGGTCCTTGGCGAAGTCCCGCCGGCGGACGGGGCCGGTGACGGTGCCGTCCGCCGCCACCTCGACCACATAGCCGCTCGGCCGCCGGTCCTGGACGGTCCGGGGGTCTCCGCCGTCCTGGAGGACGGTCAGCCCACGGTTGTCCGGGTGGCCGTCGGCGAGGGCGCTGGTGAGGTCGGCGGAGTGTCTGTACCCCGGCTGGATCCGTACAGCGACCGGCTGGTCGAGGGAGCGGAGGCCGCGCAGGTCGGTGACGACCGTCTGGACGCTCCGGGGGTTCTGCACCGCCGGCGCCGTGCGGTCGGGGCCGGGGGCGTGCTCGATGGGGTGGTGCACGGTGCCGAGCACGCTCAGCGTCCCGTCCGGGCGGGATCGGACGTGCAGCCGCGGGATGTCGGCGGGGCCGGGCGGGATGAGGACCGACGGGCCGTCCGGGGCGGACTGCACGTCGAAGGCGAGCTGAGGGTGGTCGGCGTGGAGCTGGGCGAGCCGGGTCGCGTGGTCCGCCGTCTCCAGGGTTCCGAACGCCTCGGCGAAGGTGGAGGGGCGCAGCCGCTGCACGCCGGTGATCCGCCCGAGGGCGTCCACCCGGTAGCGGAAGGCCGGGCCGGAGGCGCCCGGAGGGACCAGCGTGTAGAGCTGGTCGTGGGCGACCGGTCTCACCCGCGGGTTGCCGCCCAGACCCGCCCACGCGGCGCCGGCCGGGAGCAGGCCACCGGGGGCCGCGATCTCGATCGGGTGCCGCTGGGACGCCTTCAGCAGCCCCGCCGGGCCGGTCACCGGCTTCTTGGGGAACGTCGGCGCCGTGGTGTGGTCGAGGAGGGAGGACGGCTCCTTGCGGGCCAGCCGCAGCGCGGCGAACACGGCTGTCCCCGCGGCCTGGAAACGCGAGGGGTACCGGGTCACCTCGGAGGTGTCCAGGGCCGGCTGCTCCCTCGCCCGGGTCCGCTCCGCGTCCGGGCCGAGCAACAGGTTCTCGAAGTCGGCGGACCGGGAGGCGGGCACGCCCACGGCCAGTTCCACCGTCGAGGTGAACGTCAGCGGCGGGCGCTTGGACGTCGAGAGGAACTCCACGTGGAACCGCGCCGTGGCGTGGTACTCGGCCTGGATCTCCTCCTTGTGCTTGATCCTCACTTTGCCCTTGTCGGAGCCGCCGACGTCGAAGTTGTGCGAGCGGGACGCGCTGAAGCCCAGCTCCCCGCTCGGGGCGAAGGAGAACTTCGGGGTGCTCATCGGCACGGTCGCGCCGAACGAGATGCCCGTCTTGTCGGCGTGCTTGCCGCTCGACTTCACGCCGAACGTGCCGGAGAAGTCCTCCCGCACCTGCAGCGCGCTCCCGGTGGTGCCCCTGGGCCGCAGGCCGGTCAGCGTGGCGCCGACGACGAAGTGGCCGCCGAGCGACTTCAGCGGCCCCCCGCCGCTGAACGCCCGTGAGGCCAGGCTCCCGGTGCTCCACCACTGGTTGCCGTCCTTGAGTGACTTCTCGTTGAAGAAGCCGTCGGCGACGTCGGCGACGAACCGGGAGACGGAGTCCGGGGCGAACCCCGCCTTCCGCAGCGTCGCGGCGAGGTCGACCAGGAGTGGCCCCGGCGCGACCGCGTTGACCGTGCAAAGCACCGTCTTGAGCGCCTCGGGCCGGACGACGTGCCAGTCGTTCTGCGGCGTGTCGGAGGTGACGTCCGCCGGGAAGGCGAACTGCAGCTTTACGGGGAGGGATGCCTCCACCGTGCGGGCATCGCCGTTCTTCTCGATGACGTGCACCTGGAGGGCCACGCCACCGGTGAACTCGTTCATCTCCTTGAGCACGGTCCGTCCGGCGGCCTGGGTCTCCGCCGTGGCGGTGCGGGCCGAGCCGTACGTGCCGCCGGCCTGGACCTTGACGGTCGGGGCCACTCCGGTCGGGGCCCCCAGGCCCGCCAGCTTCGTCACGACGTCCAGGCCGCCGGAGAGCCCGAGGTTGCCGCCGGAGGACTGGACGTGGCCGACGACGGGCTGGTTGCGCGAGGCATACGGGGGCAGCTGCTCCTTGGGCTGGACCGCGGAGTGGGTGAGGCCGCTCGGCCCGGCGGTCACGACCACGGTCTTGTCACCGACGGGGAAGGCCGTGCCCTTGCGCAGGAACCCGTCCCAGTCGGCGGGCGTGTTCCCGCCGAGAAGCGGGGCCAGCTTCCGCGCGATCCGGTCGACCGTTCCTCTTCCGCCCAGCCTCTCCGTCTCGGGTGCCAGGGCGTTCTCCAGGTCCTTCCGCTGCAGGGCCGCCCCGGTCACGGTCATGATCCGCCCGTCGCCGAGCGCCTGCCGGGCGGTGTACCAGGGGGCCTTCGTGGATGAGGAGTTCTCCGAGGAGGTGGTGGCAGTGTTTTCGGGAGTGCGGCGGGAGGTGCCGTCGGTGCGGGAGCCGTCGGGGGCAGGGCGCGGGGTGGCAAGGAGTTCGCGGACGACGCGTTCGGCGATGGCGCGGCGCCGGGCTTCGTCGCGGCGTTCGGGGTCGGCGAGGCGTTGGGCGCGGCGTTCGGCGCGGCGTTCGGCGCGGCGTTGGACTTCGGCGTCGGCGCGGCGTTGGGCCGCGGTGCTGCTCTCCGGCTGGCCGCCATCGGCGTTCGTGTGCCGGCCGAACGGCACGGCGCGGGAGGAGTCCCCGTCCCCGGTGCCGTCGTCGACGAGGTAGCCCTCCGGCGCAGGAGTCGTCACCGGCACGTTGTCGGGGGAGAGCGCGTCGTCGGGCAGGACGCCGTCCGGCGGCATGTGGGCGTTGAGGAGGGTGGCCCCGACCGTGCCGTCCCCGTCCGCAGGCAGGGACAGCTTGACCCAGTGGTCGGGGACCAGCCGGGGCTTGCCGTCGGCACCCCAGGCGACCTTCTGGGCCACGACCGTGTGCCCGGTGCCCGAGGAGTCCGTACCGGTCACCGAGGGGACGAACCACAGCGTGGACCGGGGGGCGTACGCGGTGAGCGGCAGATCGGGCCGCAGCTTCCGCAGCTCCCGCAGCGTGTCGGCGGCGTACGAGCGCTCCACGTCCCCGCCCAGCCCGCAGGCGGAGAACCGCAGCGGCTTCGCGGTGTCCCACACCCCGTCGTCGGCCAGCCGGGACAGCGCGCCGGCCAGCTCGCCGGGCGTGACCCGCTGCCCGCGCCAGACGGGCGCCCCGTCGTTCCCCGCGATGTGACTGGCAAGCGTGAAGAACCGGTCGTCCCGGGGGAAGCGTCCGACGACACCGCGGATCCGGTTCGCCTCGGCGTCGCCGGCGTCGGGGCTCACGAGGTGGTGGGTGCCGTTGTCTTGGCGGGAGAGGGCGAGGGAGTCGGCGAGTTCGGTGATTCGCTGCTCGGAGGGAGTCCCGGGGCCGGTGGTGAGGGCGGTCGCGTCCCCGCCGCCCAGGAAGAAGAAGGCTTCGAGGTCCTCGCCCTCGACCTCGGCGTCGTCGCTGTTGTTCCCGGTCTTCCGCGACTGGTTCGCGGCGGACAGGCCCACCAGCGCGTTTTCCTCGTCGCCGAGGAACCGGGCGTCGGAGCGCAGCCGCTCCCCGCCGACGCGGTCGTAGGCGGCCAGGACGCTGTCGTGGTCCTGGAAGAGGGCGGCGAGGGCCTCGTACTTCTCCGGGTAGTTCCGTTTGTCGGCGAAGACGAACCGCAGGGAGTCCTTGCCGTCCACCGAGGGCGCCACGGTCGTCCGGGGCCCGGTCCCGTAGGGGTTGGCCGGGGCCGGGGTTCCCTCCTCGACGGGTTCGAAGTGGTCCTTGAAGGGCTTCTCCTTGCCCTCCCTGCGCACGGGCGGCAGGCCGGACAGGGCACCGTTCGGGCCCCGCTCGCCGGGGTCGAGGTAGGAGCTGTAGTCCGTGTAGGAGGAGAAGTCCGCCTGGTAGTACTGGTGGAACTCGTGGAACAGCCGCCGGATGCCGTCGGTGTCGTTCAGGTCCAGCGCGGTCAGACCGCGGGTTCCTCCGTCGGCCGTCACCATGCTCCGGCCCTGGAGGTCCAGGTACATCTCGACGACCCAACGGAACGTCGCGTCGCGGTTCTTGTCCGGATTGCCGGAGTGTTTGTCCCGGTAGTAGAAACCGAAGGGGTCGGAGTCGACCATCTTCACGGCCGCCCGGTACGCGCGGGCCTGCCGCTCGTCCCCCTCCACGTCGCCCCACAGGTTCCGGTACCGGCTCATGACCTGGACGGCCCCCATGTGCTCGGGCTCGTAGTCGTGGGACGGCGCCTTCTTCTGCTGCCGCTTCGCTTCCTGCTCCTGCTCCTGCTCGTCCTCCTCGTCTTCGTCCGACTTCTTCCTGTCGCCGTACATGTCCTCCGAGTTCGCCTTCTCGATGTCGTGGAAGAGGATCGCCTTGACGATCGCGTCCACGGGCACCACACGATTCGGGTCGTCCCGGTCGGGATAGGCGAGCTTGAGGTACTGGCCCAGGACCATCTGCGCGTGCTGGAAGAAGGTGTACTGCTCCGTCGTGGCGCAGATCTCCTCGTACATCTTCGACAGTTCGGGATAGTCCCGGAACAGCCGGTTCAGCAGCTCGTACGGCGACTTGCCCTCCTGCCACGCCCGGGTGAGGTCCTTGCCCACCTGGATCTGGAGGTGGACGTCCTCCTTCCGCCGCAGCCGCATCTCGTGGAAGTCGTGTGGCACCGGCGCGTCGCTGAGGTTCCGGTCGGACTTCACCTCCTGGTGCTGACGGGAGAGGAGATAACCGATCTCGGCGTGGTTGGCCCAGTTCAGGACGGTCTTCTGCATGAACTCCTCAAGGTCGTCCTTGGCTTTCCGCTCGGCGGGGGACATGTCGTCGGAGTCGATGGTGTCGGTGAAGTTCCCCTCGCCGTCGAAGAGCGGTCCGGTCGTTTCGGGCAGCTCGTTCCTGTTCTCCTTGAGGAACTTCTTCAGGCTCTGGAGGCGGGTGGGGTACGGGATCAGGTTCGTGTCGTGGTCGAGGAGGAGGCTCTGCGTGCGCGCGGCCGGCCGCTGCCGGGAATGCAGCCACGTCGTGTAGTGCTGCCGCAGTTTGGTGGAGATCGACCGGAGCTTCGCGGCGTCGTTGACGTGCTTCTTGTTCTGGATCCAGGGGTTGTACTCGGACGTCAGCTGGGGCTCGCCGATACCGGGAACGCCGACCCGCTCGCGCAGTTCGTCGACGTGGACCGCCCTGCCGTTCTTCCGGTACCGCCGCTGCCCGTCGTCCCCGGAATGCTGGGGCTCCGGAGTGAGGTCGGACTCGTCCTGGTAGTACGTGATCAGGGAGTCGGGCACGATGCTCGCGCGCAGCAGTTCGAGGTGCTTGCCCCGGATGCCGAACTGGTTGCGTTCACCGGGCTGGTCGGTGTTGATCGTCCGGTTCGCGAGGGGCCTGTGCGGGAGGTCCTTGTTCGCGGCGGGCTTGTTCGGGGAACTCGACGACGCGGAACTCCCCTCCACGGCGGGCGTGTTCTGGAGATTCGCCGGAGCGGAGGTCTGTTCCGAGGCGGATTCCTCCAGGGGGATCGGCAGAGTGCGGGTCTTCTGCCTCCAGGCATCCCACCTCTTCTCGTAGATCTCCTCCGCCTCCGCCACCCGGGCGTTCTTCGCGAACTCTTCCGGGTCGAGCGACTTCCAGACGATGGAATGGGGGTGGAAGGGGGCGCGTATCTTCCGGAGGTCGAGCGATTCGCTGCCCCGGTAGGGGTCGCCGAGGAAGTTGGCGTCGCCCTCCGGAACCGAGGTCGACGTGATCTCCCGGTAGACGCTCAGAGGAACCAGGTAGGAGCGGATCAGCGGCTTGAACGGAGCATCCGCCACCTTGTACTTCATGGCCCAGGCGATGGCGCGCATGGGCGTGCCGATGCCCGTCCACATGGTGCCGTCCATGGATTCGCCGCCGGAAGCCAGAAGGACCTTCCCGGTGACCGGGTCCTGCTGGACGTCCTTGTGCCTGACCGTTTTGACCTTCTGGTTGACGGGGTCGTACGTCACATCGGTCTGGCTGACGACCGCCGTGTAGAAGCGGACGTGCGGACCCTCCTTGGTCATCTCCACCTCCACCTCTCCCCGGTGGATGTAGAGCGCCTTCCGGGGCTGGTAATGGCCCGGCTTAGCATCCTTGTCCTTCTTTTCTTCCGTTTCCTGCTTCCCGACCCCGTTGCTTCCCTCTGCCTCGGTCTCGTCCGCGGCGACCTTCTTGCTCTTGCTCCCGTCCTTGGCGACCGCCTTGCCCTTTTCCTTGGCGGTGGAGGTCTTCTCCTGCTCCGCGCGGTGCCGGAGCGCCGAGTCGAAGGGACGGTTCGGGCCCGGGTAGCTGACGCCGGGGATGCCGACGACCGGCTCGTGCGGTGTCGTCGTCTCGGGCTGCGGCGCGTCGTGCGGGCCCACCTCGCGCAAGGTCACCAGGAAGCGGCCGGAGTCCATCCGGTCGAAGGAGACCACGCGGACCTGTGTGCCAGCGGGGAAGACCACCAGGTCGTCGCCGGCCGTCTGCGCGCTGCTTGTGTCCTCCTCCGGGGGTTCCACGCGGAAGACCAGGTTGTGGTCCGCCGGGACGTCCGGGGTGGTCTTCCAGTAGATCCGCGAACCGGTCAGGTCGTGCAGGGACAGCGGCGTGTGGTCGGTGTTCAGCGGGTCCGCCAGGCTGCGGAACAGGTCCACCACGGTGGTGTGCGCCCGTAGCGACCGTACGGGCCGCAGGTGGGACGTGCTCGCGTCCTGGACCAGCGAGGAGATCGTGGCCCGCCGCCGCAGCTCCGGCGCGGGCGTGTCGTGCGTTGTGTCCAGCCCCGAGACGTCACGGCCGCGAGACCCGGGGGCGAACACGGCCATGGCGTTCGCCCCCGGTATCCCCAGGCCGAAGGCCAGCTTCCGGATCTCGGTCGCCAGCGCGCTCGACACGGCCAGGGCACGCTCCTGCCCGACCGCCTTCGCGGCCCCGGGCAGCCGGTTGTTGCCACCTGCCGTGACGTCGATCCGCAGGGGGCCCAGCGAGGGGTCCTCGGCGCGGCGGACCAGTTCGGGGAAGAGCTCCATCGCGAGGTCCTGGAGCATCGTCCGGCTCTCCTCGGGGAGGGTCTTCTTCCCCTTGCCGAATTCGATGGTCCGCTCGATGCGCAGGGGTGTTCCGTCGATCGTCATGCTGATCGAGGCGGTGTCCCCGTCGTCGCCGAACCGCACCGCGTCCTCGTGCGCCGGGCCGGTCTCGTCGCCGTCCGTGAGGCGCACCGCGTCGGCGGGGGCCCCGTCGTCGCCGACGGGGGTGGTCTCGGGGGTGTGGTCGGGGGCGCCGGTGTCGGTGTAGCGGTGCCAGTCGGCGCCGCCGAGGACGGTCATCCGGCCGTCGGCGGTCACGCCCACGTGGCGGGCGGTGAACACCGCGTCGCCGCCGGGCACGTACCAGACCGGGGCGTCGGCGGCGAGCGCGGTGAGCGGGCCGTTCTCGCCGTTCTCGGCGCGGTGCTTCCACAGGCCGCTCATGACCGTCCTCACGGTGGACCCGTGGACGGGGGAGGCCAGGTCGCAGCCGGTGAACCGGATCTCGGTGACGCCGTCGAGCCGGCCCTCGTCGTGGGCGTCGGTGAGCGCCTTGAGGAGGACGGCCGGGTCGTGCGGGGCGTCCGGGTCGGTGTGGGTGCCGACGACGAAGACGCCCGTGCGCCGGGGGAGTGCGTGGAGCGCGGCGGCCTGGGCGGGGGAGAGCGGGCCGACGGCGATCCCGGCCGGGATGTCCCGTACGGGGGAGGGCGACGGCACGGTCCAGGAACCCGGACCCTCGTTGTCGTGGAGGACGGAGCCGGACTCCGTGGCGTCCTCGACGGCCTCCAGGTAGCGGCGGGGCAGGGTCCCGTCAGGCAGGACGGACGTCGCCATGACCCCGGACGCGTCGGCCCGGTCGGGCGTGTGCCGGAACAGCGTCTCCGCGTCGTGGTAGCGGTCCGGCAGCCCCGCGTAGTGCAGCAGTTCGTGCAGCAGCATGGCGTCGTCGCGGCTGCGTACGTCCGGGTCGGAGTCGTCGTCGTGCAGCCGCAGGTTCAGCTGGTCGGACCGGGCGTCGGGCCCGCCGTCCCGGGTCACCCGCACCAGATCCGCGCCTCCCTCGGAGGCCGGGACCAGGTCCACCTCCATGTGGAGCTGGTCGCCGGTGCGGGGCAGCCGGAAGCCCAGGTTGACGTGGCTGTCCAGCAGCCCCTGCATACGGTCGCGCAGCGCGGCCGCGTCGGCCGCCGAGAAGGAGTCACCGACGGCCACCGGCAGGGTCACCCGCACCAGCCGGACGGGCCCGCCCGGCGCGCCGTCCCCGCCCTCGGGCACGACGAACCGCTCGACGTCCGCGCGGATCAGCGTCCGTCGGCCCGCGAGCGTCCCGTCATCGTTCCGCCGGTCCGCCGTGCCCGGGAAGGGGCCGGTGGCGTCCGGGTCCGCCGCCGGGTCGAAGCGCTCGGTACGGACCCGGGCGGGCGGCGGCACGTCCTCCCGGCCCGGCGCCCACCGCCACGACGCCCACCGGTCGGCCGTGACCGGCCGCTCGACCGGGTCCGCGTTCTCCGGCTGCTGAAGGCCGGGCAGGGTGTGGGGCGAGCTCTCGGGGACGTTCGCGGCCGTATCGTGGTCGTCGCCCTGGCGGAAACGCTTGGGGTCCTGCATGAGGACGTCGCCGTCCGGGTCCCTGTCGCCGAGGTTCCCCCTCTTCCTGTTGCTGGAGGAATCGGAGGAAGAGGGCTGGGACACGGGCTCGTCGAGGTCCATGTCCATGGAGGTGTTCTCGGCGGGCTCGGTCTCCTCTTCCCGCGCCGAGTATTTCCGCCGCAGTTCACCCATCTTCTCGCCGACGATCTCGTCGGGGAACTTCCCCTCGTGTGCGACGTACTTGCGCAGGTCCGCCTCGGGCACGAGGTTCATGGTGCGGTGGTAGTCCCGGCCGGGCTCCGAGGGAGGTGCCTGAAGGGCCGCGATGTCGTCCGGCAGCGGCTGGTGGGGGTGCTTCGCGCGGTAGTACTCGGCGAAGGCGGCGGAGCCCGCCATGACCTCGGGCAGGGAGTGGTGTCCCTGGTTGAGGAAGGCGGCGATGATGGCGAGTCGCAGCGTCTTGTGGTTGATCTTGCGGTT
The DNA here is from genome assembly GCF_055587025.1 of Streptomyces sp. NPDC048600. Lineage (NCBI taxonomy): Bacteria > Bacillati > Actinomycetota > Actinomycetes > Kitasatosporales > Streptomycetaceae > Streptomyces > Streptomyces sp. NPDC048600. Next base: position 250,823 of record NZ_JBVJGZ010000007.1, read on the forward strand.
GACCTTGTCGAACCAGCCGCGTTCGGCCATCAGCTGGGCGTACCGGTGGAACATGAAGCCCGAACCCGACGTTCCGGCCGTGACGAGACGCCCCTGAGTCTGCTTCATGTACAGGAAGTCCGTCTTCAGGAGGTAGCGGGCCCCGCCGGGGATCCACCGCACCTTCTTCGCCGTGTTCAAGGCGATCGGCCTCTCCCGCTCGCTCAGGCGGGGCACGATGTCCGCTTCCTTGAAGCTCCTCAGTTCGGCGGACAGCTGCTTCCACCTGCGGTCGAGCTTCTCGAAATCCTCCCGCTCCTTCTTCTTGCTCGCCTTCTCCTCGTCGGTCCCCTCCGGCATGGCGGAGACCTTCTTCCGCAGGTCGGGCACCTCATTGGTGAGCTTGCGGTATTCGACGAACTCGTCGTTGTCGTACCGGAACTTGCGCTCGTCCGTGATGGAGGACGCGGGGGGCGGGAAGTAGTTGATCCTTTCGCCGAGGGCCTTCGTGGAGATGGCGTTGAAGAACATGCCCATGCGTTCCCGCAGGTTTCCGTTCTTCGCGACCTCCTTCAGGGCCGCCGGGTCGGTGCCCACGGCGCCCGGCGCCTCGTTGCTGTTCGTGCCCAGCCGCTTGTGGATGTTCTCCATGTGCTGGAGCTTGTTCCAGAGGACCTTGGACAGCTCCCCGGCGAGGTCCTTGACGTCGTCCCGCCGAGCCAGATAGGCGGCGAGGTTCTTCTCGTACTGGATCGAGGCGTCCGTGTAGTAGATGCGCTCCATGTCGTCGAGCGAGGCGTCCGGGGCCCAGGGAAACGGGTCCTCTTCGGGCGACATCTGGTCCTGCGCGTTGCCGGGGCGCGGGGGCCGACGGGTGCTGGAGCCCTCGCCGTTGCCGGTCGGCGGGGAGCTGTCGTTGTTGCCGAACTTGACCGCGTCCGGGTGCTCCGCGTCGACCGCGGGTGTGCGGAAGAGGAAGCGGACGGCGTCGTCGGGGAGGGTGTCGGTGTCGGGGGTGGTGCGGTCGGGCGTGTGGTGGGAGTCGCCGCTGTCGCGGTAGAGGTGCCAGGTGCCCTGGTCGACGACGGCGATCTTCCCGTCGGGGGTGAGTCCGATGTGCTGGGCGGTCAGGAGGTGGCCGCCGCCTTCCGAGTCGCTGTCCGTCGTGCCGCCGCCTGCTGTGGGGACGTACCAGACGGGTGCGTCGGCGGCGCGGGCCGTGAGGGGGTCGGGGGCTGTGGTGCCCGCTGCGGCGCGGTATTGCCACAGGCCGCTCATGACGGTCCGGACGATGCTCTCGTGGACGGGGGTGGCGAGGTTGCAGGCGGTGAACTGGATCTCGGTGACGTCGTCGAGCCGGCCCTGGTCGTGGGCGTCGGTCAGGGCCCTGAGCACGGTGTCCGGGTCGTGGGGGGTTCGGGGGTCGGTGTGCATACCGACGACGAAGACCCCGGGGCGCCGGGGGACGGCCTGGAGCGCCGTGCTCTGGGCGGGCGTGAGGACGCCGACGGCGATGCCGGAGGGGATGTCCCGGACCGGGGCGTCGTCCGGCGGGGTGGTGCCGTCGTCCTCGTCACCGCCCTCGTGCCCGGCCGGGTTCAGGGTGCTGTCGGGGGTCGTGGTGTCGTCGCCGTCGGCGGGGAAGAGGTAGCCGAGTCCCTGGGCGGCGGCCTTGTCCGCCTCGTCCTGGAGCGGGTGGCGCCGGGGGTCCGACGTGGGCTCGGCCTGTGCCGGTACCTCCGTATGCGCCGGGGTGGCGGCGTCCGGCTGCTCGGACGGGGTGAACGGGTCGCCGCCGCTCTGCGTCACGGGGCGGGTCGTGGCCTGGTCCGGGCCCTGGTTCCGGTCCGTCAGGTCCGGAGCCGGGCTCGCCGTGTCGCCGCCCAGCAGAACGGAGAAGTCCGACGAGACGGTGGCCCGGGGCGGCCCGGCGGCCGGGTCCGAGTCCTCCTCACCCCCCTGGAACAGCGGGTCCTCGGCGAACTCGTCGCCGAACGACGGACCCAGGTCCAGGTCGAGCGGAGTGAAGGCTCCGTCACCGTCGCTCTCGACCGTGACGTCCGGCCGCTGGGGCAGGTCGGCGAAGAACGGGGTGCCGGTGATGGGGTTGGAGAAGACCCACTTCACCATGTCCTTCATGTCACGGGTGAAGCTCTGGTCCTGCACCTCGGAGGTGGGGCGGGGGACCGGCCACGGTGCCGGGTTGCCCGTCATGTTCGACACGAACGAGGCGATGTTGATGGGATGGAGCAGCCCGAAGTACTTGCTGTCGTGCGGGTTGTCGGCGTGCTGGTGGCTGAGGACCCAGTCCTGGTACCTCACCATGATCGGTTCGAACGCCCGGTGCAGGCCGTGGCTCAGCGCGCCCATGGCCACGCCGGAGGCGAACGGGCCGCCGCTGACCTTGAACGTCCCGTCCCCGAAGATCAGGTTGTAGAAGCCCTCGCTCAGCATTTCATTCGTGCCCTCGTTGAGGAGGGACGCGACGGCTCCGCCGAGCTGGTACATCGGGCTGCCCTGGAGCGGGTTCTCCTGCTTGAAGATGCGGGCCAGGGCGTTGCTGTGCTCGGAGCGGGCGAACAGGTTGGGCATCGAGTCGGCTAGGTTCTTCAGCGGTGCCAGCCGGCCGAAGTCCCCCATCGCCTTGGTGAGGAGCTCGGGCAGCTCGGTGTGGTCCGCGCCGAGCCGGACCCATTTGCGGGTCAGCATCTCGCCGAACTCCTCGCCCGCCTCCCTGGCACCGGCCCGCCCGAGGTGCTGGGAGAAGACGTCGCCCATCTTCTTGGCGAACGAGTCCGCGATGGTGCCCTCGCCGAACCGCAGGAACCCGGTCTCCAGATTGCGGCTGACGCCGCCGAGCAGGTCACCGACGTCCTTGGCGAAGGCCGACCGCGCCTCCTTGGTGACGAGGAGATCGTCCAGCGGGGTGCCTGCGTCGCCCGCGGCCCGGCCGGCGGTCGACGTGTCGGGGGCCTTGGCATGTGTCCCCGCCGTCGACGTGTCCCCGGCGGCCTTGCCCGCGCCGGGGGCCTCGTTGCCGCCGACGGTCTCCGTCTTGTTGGGGTGCGGGACGTCGGGCTTGTCCGTGGGGGGCGCGTCGGCCGTCCTGCCCGCGGCTGAGGGTGCGTTGGCCTTGCCCGTGGGGGACACGCCGCCGTTGCCCTTGCCGGAGGTGGGAGCCCCCGACGTCGGCGTGTCCGGCTTGCCCTTGGGCGCGGCACCGCCCGGCGTCTGCGTCCTCGTCCCGCCGCCTGCGGGTGTGGGCATGATGCCGTCGCCGACGGTCTTCGGCGGGACCGGGGGAGGCGCGACGGCGTCCGGCCTCGTGTTGGGCGGGACCGGCGGCAGGTCCTTGTCCGTCTTGGACACGACCTCGTCCAGCTTCGACTTCGGCCCCGCGCTGCCCGCCCCGCCCGGCGGGATGTCGGGCCTCGGGTTGGGCGTGATGTCGTCCAGCTTGTCGTCGATCTTGTTCAGCACGTCGTCGACCCGCTTGCTGAGGATCGACTCGGGGGTCTTGCCGAGGGCCCTGCCGAGCAGCTTGCCGCCGTAGTGGAAGAAGATCTGCAGCGGACCGGCCACCAGGCCGCTCAGCGTGCCCTGCTTGATGGAGTCGATCAGCGACTCCGTGTTCCAGCTCGTGGTGTGACCCGCGCCGAGCTGGTAGAGCTGGATCACCGTGTCGTCGAAGATGCCGCCGACGATGCCGAAGAAGGTCTGGCTGATGATCGTCTGGAGCAGCCATCGGAAGAGCTGGTGCAGGCCCTCGCGCGTCGCCGCGAACAGCGCCGACACCGGGCCCCAGACCGAGCCGAAGGTGAAGGCGGAGAAGAGCGTGGCGAACAGGATCTCGGCGAGCAGCCGCACGAGCTGGAGGATCGCCATGATCTTCGTGTACTCGACCTGGTTGGCGACCTTCAGCGCCACTTCGGACAGCTGACGGGACAGCTCCGCCGTCTGCTCCAGCTGGTTCGCGCCCGCCGTCTGGCCCGTCAGGTCGTTCATGGCGAGCAGGAACGAATCGGCCGCCTCGCCGTCGAAGTCGTTCTTGACGATCGGGATGAGTTCGATGACGTACCCGGACAGCTTCTCCAGGTCTCGCGCGATGGCCGCGTAGTGCTCCGACACCCGCCGCATGAGGTCCTCGTCGGCCTCGGGCCATCCCATGCCCGACACGAAGCCGAGGAAGTCGGCGATGCCTTCCGGCGGGTTGATGGCCATGGTGTGGAGGTCCTCCGGTCGGGCTGACGGCTGTGCCCGGAGGAACGGGGAGGACGGTCCGCGCGGTTCAGCGGGGGTGCGACCGCGCGGACGGGGGCCGGACGGCCGCCCGGACACGGGCCCGGGCGGCCGGGTCGCGCGGGCTCAGAAGCCGTTCGACCGGTTCCCGGCTTCCTCGTCCGCGTTGGTCATGGTGTCGGCCGTCTGGTTCCCGGCGTCCACGATCGTGCCCAGTCGCTTGTTGACGTACTCCAGGGTCTCGGTCAGGCTCACGGTGGGCCGGTCGACCTGCTGGTGGTACGTCTTGCCGATCTCGTCCTGGCCCGCGGACTCCTTGTTGATCTTGTTGATCTGGACGATCGCCCGGCTGAGATCGGTGAGGCAGCGCTGGTAGTCGTCGTAGTGGGCGAACTTGTTCTTGAGGTCGCCCAGGACCTTCAGGTCGTCAGCCACTGAACTGCTCCTGCTTTCCGGTGGGGATGCGGCTCTCGGTCTCGGCCGCGAACTCCTCCTGCTTCGCCTTCTGTTCACCGGCGCGGCCGGCCGCCGTGTCGTCCTCGGCGGCGAACTCCTCCTGCTTGGCGGCCTTCAGCTCGCCCAGGGTCTCCTCCAGTGCGAAGGACGGGGCCATCGACCGCAGCGGCTTGAGGAGTTCGTCCATCTCGACGGGAGTGCCGGCGAGCCCGGTCACGCTGCGCAGGTGTCCGCCGAAGTCCTGGAACCCCTTGATGTGTTCGATGACCTGGCTGCCCATCGCGGCCCGCGCCTCGTTGAGGACGGTGACGAGGGCGGCGGCCAGTTCGGCCGGCGCCATCGACTGGTACGCCTTGGTGTGGAAGGTCATCGAGACCACCTGGCCCTGGGGGCCGACCGTCACCGACACCATGTGGTCCTTGGAAGTGGCGGTCGCGGTCGCCGCGTCCAGTTCGCGTTTGGCCGCGAGCATCTTGTCCCGGTGGTCGTGCAGGGCCGACATCGCGTCCTTGAGGATGCCGTCGAAGTCGATGGGCATGGGCCGCCTTTCGTGCGGGAGTGGGGAGGTGTGGCGTGGGCGGGTGGGTGTCAGCGGCCGATGACCCCGCTGACGGAGCCGGTGTCGGTGCCCCAGGTGTCCTCGTCCTCGGTGAGCCAGGTGGTGCGCTGCCGGTCCTTGTCCTGGTTGGGCTGGCCGGCGCCGGCCGCGCCGGGGCTCATCGGCGGCATCATCGGGGGATGCGTGGTACGCGTGCCGCCCTCCGCGCCGCCGGACGGTTGCGGGCCGCCGGTGCCCCCGCCGGCCGGGGCGGCGACGCCGGTCTCCGGCGCGGGAAGCCCGACGGAGCGCGCCGCCCGGTCGCCGAGGAGGGTGGTCCCGCCGCCGGTCGCCGTACCGGTGAAGCTCTTCGAGCCGCTCCCCGCGCCGCCGCCGCCGCTGCCGCTGCCGAGACGGTCGGGCAGCCTGCCGTCGCCGCCGCCCGGACCTCCGCTGGTCGTGGGGTGCGGTGCGGGGCGGGAGTTGAGGGCGTGCTCGGCGTTCGTCAGGAGCTGATAGGCCCGGCTGAGTGGCTTGCCGTTCGCGTCGACGACGACGCCGTCCTTGATCGTGGCCCCCTCGGGCAGCGCGTACGGGTTGCCGTTGGAGTCGAGCAGCGGCTTGCCCTTGGCGTCGACCACGGTGCCGTCCGGGAGGACCTTCGCGCCCTCGGGGAGCAGGATCTGGTCGTAGTTGGACCCCGGTATCCCCTTGCCCGGCAGTTCCTCGGGGTTGGGCTGCTGCTGTCCCACCTTGGCGCCGGGCGGGGCGATGATCTGCTTGCCGTTCGAGCCCAGGACAGGCTTGCCGTTCGCGTCGTAGACCTTGCCGTCCTTGCCGATGCGGGAGCCCGGCGGCAGCATGACGGGCTTGCCGTCCGCGCCCAGGACAGGCTTGCCGTTCTTGTCCAGCAGCGGGGCGCCGCCGCCCGACGAACCGGACCCGGGCAGGCCGCTCGGCGGTGGGGAACCCGTCCCGCCGCCCGTCCCGCTGCCGGGGAGGGTGTCGGGAAGCCCGGTCTTCGGGCCGCCCTTGCCGCCGCCGGTCCCTCCTCCGATGCCGCCGCCGGGCCCGCCCTTGCCGCTGCCGCCCCCGGTGCCGCCGCCCGGCCCGCCCTTGCCGATGCCGTCGATACCGCCCCCGGTGCCGCCGCCCGCGCCGCCGCCGCCCCCCTTGGGGGGAGCCTCGGGGTTCGGACCCGCACCACCACCGGTGGGCATCTGGAAACGGGGCTGGTAGATGCCCTCGCGCAGCGACCCGCCGAGCGCGAGGTACGCCGTGTCCACCGCGCTCATGTATTTCTGCGCCGCGTCGTCGAGCGGCTGCAGATTCTCCAGCCACGTCTTCTTGGCGGCGAGCTCGACGCCGTCGAGCCAGAACTTCTGGCTGACGTCGGACCCGCTGTTGTCGAGGACCTTCGGGTTCGTGGGGTAGTAGATGGGCGCGGAGTGCGTGCCGCCGCTGCTCTGCGACCGCCACGTGAAGGTGCACGTGGCGTTCGACATGACCGCCTCGAACGCGTCACGCATCCGCCACACCGGGCTGGCCTTGGGGTTCATCTCCGCCGAGCCCGGCGGCCACCACCACTGCTCAAGTGCCTGGTACATCCAGTAGAGAGAGTCGTTGAGCTGCTGCCTGGCGTCGGCGATCAGCTTCTCGTAGCCGCTCGGCCCGGAGAAGTCGAAGGTGTCCGGATAGCCGGTGAAGCCCCCTGTGGCCATGGGCTGGGCGAGGTCGACCTGAACCTTGCTGATCTCCGTGTGGATGATGTCGAGGAACTTCCTGAAGGCTCCGGCAGCGCTGCCCTTCCACTCGCTCTCGTCGGCGTCGACGCTCTCCTCCCAGCGCTTGATGATCGGGACCCACTTCGCCAGCCAGGCGTGAGCACCGTGGATCACCTCCGCCGCGGCGTCGAAGGAGGCGAAACTGACGGCTCCCGAATTGCGCGTCTTCGAGAACAGCAGCTCCGTCAGGGCCCTGCTGGCATCGCTGTGGAACATGTTGAACTTGGACTGGGAGCTGTCCAGGACGTTCTTCCAGTCCATGTTGAACCCGACCACGCAGGAATACTGCAGGTCGTTGTTCGTGTATTCGTTCTGTGCGAGGGGGACGATGTGGGAGACGTCGAACCTCTTGGCGAAGGCGGTGCCGTCGCCGCTCACGATCTCGATGTGGACGTTGTCCTGCGCCCGCCACTTCTCGGCCGTCACCGCCTCGCGGTTCGTCAGCGAGTTGGTGTCGGGCAGAAGGACCTTGATGGCCTGTTCCCAGGTGAAGGTCGCCATGGGGTACTCGGGAATCCCTTCCGGAGGCGTCGGTGCCGGCGCTACTTGCCGGTCGGGGTGGGGGAGTTGGTGCCCGAGCCCGCGTTCCGCTGGATGTCGTTGAGGATCTCCCACATCTCGGTGACGTCGACGGAATCGTCGTCGGAGTTCTCGAAGGTCTGCTTGACGAACATCAGGTCGAGGTTGGTCGACTTGGCGATCCTGCGGAACGCCTCCAGAGCGCTGTTCAGCTCCTTGCACAGCGACGCGAACCCCTCCTGCACGGACAGGGCGCTCGGCAGCTCCTTGATGTTCCCGGGCAGCAGCTTGCTGTTGCCGACGCCCTTCTCCCAGGAGAGCAGCGCCATCACGGACGGGTCCTGGAAGTCCTTGAGCAGCGTGTCGAACTTCCACGCGTAGTCGCGCAGCACGTCGTCCGTGATCGACGTGACCTTGTCGTCGTTCGGGGTTCCCATGAGTGCTCTCCTGCCGAAGTCTCGGTCGTACGTCGTACGTCGTACGTCGTGCGGGCCGTCCGGCACGGAGAACGCGGGCCCCGTGCCCCGGGGTTCAGACCGGCCCGGGAACGACGGAACCCGGCGCGCCGGGAGGGCGGCGGGCCGGGTTCCGGGGCCGGACTCACTTCTGGAAGTGGTAGGCGCTTCTGCGGTCGCCGTTCTGGATGATGTTGTGGGCGTCCGCCAGCAGGTCCGCGCCCTTGTCGAACTGCTGCGACAGGTTGGCGTCCAGGTTGTTCACGACCCGCTGGAACTCCGTGAACTCCTTGGCCGCCTCACCGGTGAACCCGGACTTGACGGCCAGGAGGCGCTGCATGATGGCGTCCAGGGCCGTGTCCATCTTGCCGGCGATCTGCTTCATGTGGGCATTGGCGTCCCTGAGCGCGCCATGCTGGATTTCCATGTCCATTTCACTCATGTGGATTCCTTAGGGAGGGAGAAGAGGGTGGGGAAGGGGGGACAGGTGTGACGCCGCCCAGGCGTCACTTGCTGAGGACGTTGTAGACGTCGTAGACGTCGCCGCTCCACAGGTCCATGTTGGCGTCCGCCTCACCGGCGGTGTCCGCCATGACCCGGCTGGTGATGCCGACGGCGTCCAGGAGGTCCTTGTACTCGGCCATCACCGTCCGGTAGCCGCGCTGCCAGTTCTCGATCTTCGCGATGAACTTGGTGCCGGCGGTGGACCGCATGCTCTGCGAGACCTGCCGCGCGACGTCCTCGGACTCGGTGTAGGCCTGCTCCATCGCGGCGAGGTGGCCTTCCAGTTCGGCCATCGCCGAGTTGAGTACTTCGCGCGAAACCTTGAGCGCGTCGGTGGGGGTCTCGGACACCTGATCTCCTTCGGTCGTACGATCGTTGGGTTCCCGGCAGAGGGAACGGGCCGTGCACCGAGCGGGGTTCACCGCCCTCCCGGCACCGCGGCCCGCGCCTTTCACGCTCTTCGTGTCCTACGGCTCCGCGGTGGGGCAGACCTGAGCCGGCACGCCCGCGGTCGCGTCGACCACTCCCGCCGCCGCCAGCGCCGCCGGGTCCAGGGCCTGCCCCGAGGGCAGCATGGTCAGCAGCGTCGCGGGCAGGCCCACCGCCGTCGCGCCCGCGTAGCCGAGGGCTTTCACGGACTCCTGTGTCGGCAGCGGGTACTTCACGCCGTTGTCCGCGACCAGGTACGTCGTCCCCGCCGCGCCCGCTCCTGACAGCGCCCGCACCAGCGCGCCGCCCCCGGGCCGCACGGAGATCAGGTCCGCCACGCCGCATGCTGCGGTCACGCCGGGCTGGGGCGTCACCGGCCGGCCGGCGACCGCGGCCGCGTCGGCCACGGTCACCAGGGTGCCGGGGCCGACGTCCGCCGCGGGCCGCACGGCGGTGCACACGCCCTGTCCGGCACCCGGTTCCACCAGCTCCGGTGGCGTCTCCGGAAGGCCCTTGTCCTCCGGCAGGGTCCCGGCCGGTGCCGGGTGGGCGGCCAGATCGGCGGCGCCCACCGCCACGGCGACGGCGGGCGCCCCCGCGTACGCCTTCCGCTGGGTGCGCGGGTCGCCGCGCAGCAGCTCGAAACGGGTGCGGTCGACCGGCGCCAGCCCCTTCTGGGTCAGGACGTACGGTTCGCCGCCCGGGCCCGTGAAGAGCTGCCCGATCCGGGTCTGCCGCCCGGCCAGCGCGGGACCGGCCGTGCCCCGCCCGGCGATCTCCGGCAGCGCCAGATCGGGGCCCGCGGGCAGGGAGTTGAGGTAGGACGACGCCACCGGGAACGGGGTGGCCGTGCCATAGCCGAGCGCCGTCCCCGCGCCCGCGTCCAGCCGGAACCGCCGTCCCTGCCACAGCAGGTGGTCGGTGCCGTCCGAGGCGGTCACCAGGACCCCCTGCCCGGGACCCAGCGCCCGGCCCGCGGCCGCCGCGCCGACAGCCACCGAGACCACCGGGCCGGGCCGCCCGGACGCCGTGGCCTGCGCGAGACCGCACACCAGCCAGTCGTCCCGGTCCAGCGCGGACGCGGGCGGAAGCCCGTCCGGCGCGCCCACGATTCCCACCGGCCCGCCGCGCGGGACCGCCCCGAGCGACTTCAGGCCGACCTGGGTGACGGTCATCTTCTCCCCGGCCACCAGGCGGGCACTGGCCTGGTTGAGCACCGGCCGCAGCTCCCCGTCGACGAACAGGTAGCGGGCGCCGGTCTCCTTGACCACCACCAGGGTTCCCGGCTTGGCCCAGCCCTTCGCGCCGCCCGGCTTGATCGCCCCGTACAGGCCCATGACCAGGGCGATGATCACGGCGATGAACAGTCCGGTGCGCACTCCTCGGGTGGTCCGCCGCGTCGCGAGGTCCAGGGCGTCGGGCTCGCCCCGCAGCATCCCGGCCCCGAGCCTGCTCATCACGAACAGGTGGGCCTGCACCTGGTCGCGTCTGGACTGCATGTGAACTCCTGAGGGGGAAAGGTACGTCGGGGGCGGGGGATGTCTGTCGGTGTGCCGGTCAGCCGGTGAGCCCGCGCACCCACGCGAACACCCCGGCCTCGGTCAGCGCCAGCGGGATCAGGCTGAGCGCCAGCGCACTGTGCAGCAGGTCGGCGGCCCGCCCCCAGTACGGCAGCAGCCGCCGCCCCGGCACTGTCCACGAGAAGACCGCGAGCGCCGCGGCGGCCGCCACCAGGCCTGTCAGCAGACCCAGCCGGCCCGTCGGGGCGAGCGAGAGCGCCCATCCGGTCGCGAGCAGGGCGAGCCCGTACACGCCCGGCAGCATCAGGGAGAGGCGCTGCCACCGGGAGCCGACCTCCCGGACGTGCAGGACCAGCAGCAGCGACAGCACGGCCGTCAGCGTCGGCGAGGCCCAGCCGGGCGCGGGCGCCATCAGTGTGAGGCCGGTGGCGCACAGGGCGCCGGTGACCACGTGGAAGGCGGTCAGATAGCCGTCCGCCACGGCGCTGCGGTCCACGACGTCCTGCGCCGGGTACGGCTCGATGTCCTCCTGCAGTTCCTCGGCCCGGCGCGGCAGCGCGGGGAGCTTCAGCCCCGAGAGCCGGAAGGCGAAGCCGGGAAGGAACGCCCCGAACGCCACTACGAGCACGGCCAGCGCCCCCGCCGTCTGGGAGGCAGAGAGCCCCGCCAGGACGAGCGAGCCCGCCGCCGACGCGGCGACCGAGGCGACGAGCAGCCCGAGGAACAGGGGCGCCGAACATGCCACGGACGCCAGCGCCAGGACCGACGCGCCCGCCGCCGCCGAACCGCCCGCGAGCATCCGGGCGGCCGTCAGATCGCTCACCCCGGCCGGCAGCAGTGCCCCGGCCAGCGCCAGATAGGGCACCGCCGCGGCGCCGAGTGCCGTACCGGCCCCCGCGTCGCCCACCGCCCGCGCCGCGCTGCCCGCGCCGAGGAGCAGCAGGACCCCGATGCCGGACGCCGCGACCACCCTCAGCGGGCCGAGTCCGCCGGAGAGGGCCAGGAGGGCGAAACCGCCCGCCAGTGCGAGCAGCGCGACGCCGAGCGCCGTGTGGTGGGTGAGAGCGGGGTGCCAGCCGTCTTCTCGCCGCTCCAGCCCGGACGCGACGCCGTCGACGATGTCGTCGAAGTGCACCTCCGGCAGCGCCTCGCGGCGCAACCGAAGGTAGAGGCTCTCGCCGTCGCGCAGCCCCAGCGCCTCCACGGCCCGCTCCTCGTCCAGCGGCTCCTCGCCGAGCCGCTGGAGCACCCATCCGCCCGCCTCGACGGCCTTCTCGTCCAGGTCGTCCCCGGAGTAGCCGACGATGGTCGGCAACAGGTCCGCCAGGGGGACGTCGGCCGGTACGGAGAGCTCGACCACCTTGTGCGGCCCGTGGAACCTCAACCGGCACAGCCCCGCCGCCGCGCTACCGCTCACTGTCCGCGTGTCCTTCCCTCTGTCCGCCGAGGCCGGAACGTCCTCGGCGGACAGAGGAACGCAAGCGCCCCGGCCGCGGGTTCAGCGGCCGGGGCGCGGCTCGCCCCGCAGCTCCCGCACGAGCGCCGTGACGCCCTCCTCGCCGTACCGCGCGACGAGCACGGCGGCCAGCCAGGCCACCGACCGCCGCTCGCCCTCGCTCCAGCCGGGCGCCGACGGATGCTCGTCGACCACGAACACACGCGCGATCAGTCGCGCCTCCGGGTCCGGCGTGCCGGCCGGGTGAGCCGACCCGAGCAGCCGGAGGAGAGCGCCGGTCACGTCGTACGCGGTGGCCTGCGGCACGTCCAGCCCGGTCACGGCACCGCCGAGCGGATCGACGTCCTGCGGGCCGACGCCCGGCAGCCACCCACGGAGCAGTGCCCTCACGTCGTACGCCCCTTCGTCCTCGCCCTCGTACACCGCTCTCCCCCCGAAACCGCCCCCGGCGGGCGTGGGCGCACCGATGCGCGCACCTCCTCCGCTTCTTCCCTGCCGCAGTGGTCAACGCGTCCGCCCGCCGCCGGGGTTCACCCGAAGACGCCGTACGGACGGGTTGAACCGTCCAGCACCTCCCGTCCGTTCCCGACTGACGAGGAAACCGCACGGAGTCGACCGCCAGGCGTGGGCCAGGTGTGAGGAGCGTCGTTCGTTGACCGTGGTGCAAGTCAACCGCCCACCGCGGCGGCCGGGTCCCGAGATGCCGGACGGCGAGATCCAGCTCCAGGAGCCCCCCGGCCTGCCCGAGAAGCAGAGTGGCCTGGGCAGCATCATCACGATGGTGCCGATGGCGCTGTCCTCGCTCTCCATGGTCTTCATCTTCCTGCGCCCCAACGGCGGCTTGATGACGTACATCGCCATGGGCACCATGGCCGTGTCCGCGATCGGCATGGTCGTCACCCAGATCCTTCGCGGCAACGCCGACCGCAAGCAGGAACTGACCGGCGAGCGCCGCGACTACCTGCGCTATCTGGCACAGATGCGCAAGCAGGTGCGCAAGGAGATCCACCGTCAGCAGGAGGCTCTGGCCTGGCGCCACCCCGACCCGGCCGAACTGCCGTTCCTGGTGCGGACCTCGCGCCTGTGGGAACGGCGCTCCTCCCACCCCGACTTCAGCGACGTACGGATCGCGCTGGGCGCCCAGCGGCTCGCCGTGCGCCTCGCCCCGCTCGCCACCAAACCCGTCGACGACCTCGAACCGCTCAGCGCCCACGCGCTGCGCCGCTTCATCCACGCGTACGGCTCCGTCGCCGACCAGCCCGTCGCCATCCATCTGCGCGGCTTCGCCCATGTCCTGATCCGCACCGACGCCGACTCCGAAGCCGACGCCCGCTCCTCCTCCACCGACGGCAGCCTGCCCACGGGCGAGACCGGGGCCGGCACCGGGGACGACCGCTCCCGCGCCCTGGTCCGCTCGATCCTCGCCCAGCTGGCCACCTTCCACGCCCCCGACGAACTGCGCATCGCGGTCGTCGCCGCGCCCGACCGGCGCGCCCACTGGGAGTGGACCAAGTGGCTCCCGCACGCCCTGCACCCCCAGGAGACCGACGGCGCCGGGCCGCTGCGGCTCGTCGCCGCAACCATCGGCGAACTGGAGCAGCTGCTCGGCGAGGAGTTCGGCGCCCGGCCGTCCTACGAACCCGACACCACCCCGAGCCGTGACGAGCCGTACACCGTCGTCGTGCTCGACGGGGCCGTCTTCACCGCTCCCCACCGTGCCGCGCTCGGCGGCTACCGCAACGCCACCGTCGTCGACGTCGGCTCCACCCTGGCGTGGAAGCACAGCCGGCTCACCCTCCGGCTGCGGATCACCGGCACCCCCGACGGCCCCGGCGCTCTGGAGATGGTCGGCGCCGACCGCAACCGCAAGGACGAGATCACCCCGCTCGGCGTCCCCGACGGCCTGACCGCCGTCGCCGCCACCCGGCTGGCCGCCGCCATGGCCCCGTACCGGCTGGGGGACAGCTTCGACGCGGGTGAACCCCTGGAGACCGACTTCGATCTGGCGGGCCTGCTCGGCATCCCCGACCTGCACCGCTTCGATGCCAAGGAGCAGTGGGCGCGGCGCAACCAGTCCAACAAGCTCCGGGTCCCCCTCGGCCTCGGCCCCGACGGCACCCCCATCGACCTCGACATCAAGGAATCCGCCCAGGGCGGCATGGGCCCGCACGGCATGCTGATCGGCGCCACCGGCTCCGGCAAGTCCGAACTGCTGCGCACCCTCGTCCTCGCCCTGGCCCTGACCCACTCCTCGGAGATCCTCAACTTCGTCCTGGTCGACTTCAAGGGCGGCGCCACCTTCCTCGGCCTGGACGGCCTGCCCCACACCTCCGCCGTCATCACCAATCTCGCCGACGAGGCCGATCTGGTGGACCGTATGCGCGACGCCCTGCACGGCGAGATGATCCGCCGCCAGGAACTGCTGCGCGCCGCCGGGAACTACGCCTCTCTCCTGGAGTACGAGACCGCCCGTGCCGCCGGCACGCCGCTGGACCCGCTGCCCAGCCTCTTCGTCGTCGTCGACGAGTTCTCCGAACTGCTCTCGGCCCACCGCGACTTCATGGACCTGTTCGTCATGATCGGTCGGCTCGGCCGCTCCCTCGGCGTCCACCTGCTGCTCGCCTCCCAGCGCCTCGACGAAGGACGCGTGCACCAGCTGGAGTCCCACTTGTCGTACCGGATCGGCCTGCGCACCTTCTCCGCCATGGAGTCACGGGGCGTGCTGGGCGTCCCCGACGCCTACCAGCTCCCCTCCCAGCCCGGCAACGGCTACCTGCGCAGCGACATCTCCACCCTCACCCGCTTCAAGGCCGCCTACGTCTCCGGCACCTACCGGCCCAGGCGCCGCCCGGCCGCCCGCCGTTCGGTCATCGAGGGCCAGGTCGTCGCTCTCGGCACCGAGTACGTGGCCCCGCACGTGCTGCCCGCAGCCCCCGAGCCGGAGGAGGAGACGGCGGCCGAGGAGACCGGGACGCTCCTCGCCGTCGCCGCCGCACGCCTGGCCGACGCCGGTCCCCCCGCGTACCAGGTGTGGCTGCCGCCCCTCGACGTGCCGCCGACCCTGGACGAACTGCTGCCCCCGATCGGACCCGACCCCGAGCACGGCTTCACCGCCGGGAGCGCGGCACGCGGCACGCTCAAGGTCCCCGTCGGCGTCGTCGACAGGCCCTTCCAGCAGCTCCGCGACCTGCTGGTGGCCGACCTGGGAGGCGCCGACGGCCACATCGGCATCGCCGGGGCCCCGCAGTCCGGCAAGTCAACCCTCATCCGCACCCTGATGACGGCGCTCTCCCTCACCCACACCCCGGCCGAAGTGCAGTTCTACTGCCTGGACTTCGGCGGCGGCGCACTGTCGAGCCTGCGCGGCCTGCCGCACGTCGGCGGGGTCACCGGCCGGCACGACCCCGACCGGGTCGTCCGGACCGTCGCCGAGGTCAACGCGGTCATCACCCGCCGCGAGAAGTACTTCGCCGAGCTCGGCGTCGACTCCGTCGCCGCCTTCCGCCGCAGGAAGGCGGCCGGCGAACTCCCCGACGACCCGCACGGAGACGTGTTCCTCGTCATCGACGGCTGGAACACCCTGCGCCAGGAGTTCATGGACCTGGTCCAGCCCCTCACCCTCATCTCCCAGCGCGGTCTCAACTACGGCGTCCACCTGCTCGTGGGCACCACCCGCTGGGGCGAGATCACCGGCGCCCTGCGCGACCAGCTCCAGACCCGTTTCGAACTGCGCCTGGGCGACGCCGTGGACTCGGTCGTCAACATGCGGGCGGCGGCCAAGGTCCCCAAGATCCCCGGCCGCGGACTGACCGCCGACCAGATGCACTTCCTGTGCGCACTGCCCCGCATGGACGGCATCGGCTCCGTCCACGACCTCGGCGAGGGCGTCGCCGACCTGGTCGACGTCGTCGCCGACCACTGGAGCGGTCCGCGCGCCCCCGAGGTCCGGATGCTTCCGCTCCTCCTCGACGCCGCCGATCTCCCCGAGCCCCACGGCTCCCTGCGGATCGCGCTCGGTCTCGAGGAGAACGACGTCCAGCCGCTGTGGCACGACTTCTCCCAGGATCCGCACCTGATCGTCGTCGGTGACAGCGAGACCGGCAAGACCAACCTGCTCAAGCACATCGCCACCCAGATCATGCGCGCCTACACCCCCGACCAGGGCCGCCTGATGCTCGTCGACTTCCGCCGCGAGATGTATGAGACCGTGCCCGAGGAGTACCGCCTCGGCTACGCGGTCTCCGCGGACCCGCTGCGCCAGATGATCACCGGCGCGGGCAAGGCGATCGCCAACCGCGTCCCGGCCGCCGACATCACCCCGGACCGGCTGCGGCTGCGCGACTGGTGGAGCGGCCCGGAACTCTTCGTGCTCGTCGACGACTACGATCTGGTGGGCGGTTCGATGTCGGCCCACCCCTTCGCGGCTGTCCTGGACAACCTCGCCCAGGGCGCGGAGATCGGCCTCCACATCATCGTCGCCCGGTCCGCCAACGGCGCCGGCCGCGGCCTGTCCGACCCGCTCCTGCGCAAGCTCCAGGACGTCAACACTCCTGCCGTCCTGCTGTCCTGCCCGCCCACCGAGGGCTACCTCTTCGGCGCGACGAAGCCGAAGGTGCTGCCCACCGGACGCGCGCTGCACATCACCCGCCGCCGCACGGTGCAGCTCCAGACCCCGCTGCTCGGCCCCGACGGCCGGACCCCGCAGAACGGACACCCCGGATGACCGCCGCCGCCCCCGGATCGGGCATGCACCCCGTCGGCCCGCACCTGGCGATCGCCTCGGAGGAGACGACCGCCGCCCTGACGCCCGTCCTGAGCGGGCTGCCCCCGTTGCCCGGCGCCCTCCTGGTACTGGCCGCGGCGCCGGACGCCGCACCGGTCCTGCGTCGCGCCCTGCCCGACCTGGTGGCCCTCGCCTCAGAGCGTGGCGCGACCCGTCTGGTTCTCGCCGCCTCGGGCCTCGCCGCGCGGGGACCCGGCGGCAGCCGCCCGGTGCAGGCGGTCGCCGCGGCGGCGGACTTCACGGTGGTCGCCCCGGACGGCGTGGTCAGCGTCGAACCGGACGGCACGCTACGACTCGCACAACCGGGCACCTGGTGGCGGGCGGAACCGGGGGCGGAGCCGTACGAACTGGGCCCGGACTGGCCCCCGGAGGACCCACGGCCGCAGAGGGAACCGCAGACGCGGGAGGAGCCTCAGCAGCGGGAGGAGCCTGGGCTGCGGGAGGAGCTTGAGCAGCGAGAAGAAGAGGAGCCGCGAGAAGAAGAGGAGCCGCGAGAAGAAGAGGAGCCGCGAGAGGAGGAGCGGGAGACACAGGCACCGCTCCCGCCCCCGGCGCCGCCCGTCCCCGTCGTTGCGGAGTCCCAGGACGGCGCGCACGGAATCGGAGCCACGCCGACAGGGGAGCTGGGAGAGGAGCCGGGGGAGGCGCCGTCGGAGCCCGCCCAGGAGCCGGAGGAGGAGCCGGCCCAGGAGCCCCGGGAGGAGCCGGCACAGGCCCGCCGCACCGTTCCGGGCGGAGTCTGGCTGGGAGGACCGCCCGAGGCGGTCGAAGCCCTGATCGGCGTCCGCCCGGACACGTACTTCCTCGGCGTCGGATCACCGGCCCGCCCCGCACCACCCGCCGCCGAACTCCTGGAACGGGTACCGGCGGACGCGGCCGACGCGCGACACCTCGTGCTCGCCGCGCCATGGGCCGACCCGTCCGACCTCGTCGCCATGGCGGTGGCGCTCGCCGACCGCCTCGACCGTACGGTGCGGGCCGCGATCGGCCTCCCTGTACAGACGGCCGACGACCACGCCACCACGTTCCTCGACGAACGGGGCGCGCCCACCTGGCAGCCCCTCCTGCTGGAGCTCGCCGCCTCGCCCGCACACCACCGCGTGGTGCCGTCCGCGTGGCTGCGGCCGTCCGGCGCGGAGGCGACGGCCCCGGCACTGTACGAGTGCCCAGGCCTGGAAGGCTGGTTCCTCGAACCCGTCGCGGCCGGATTCTGGCTGCGCCCGGCGGACCGGGTGACGGACGCCCGCCCCCGTACGGTGCGCCCCGACCGGGCCGGCCCGGTCCTGATCGTGGGCGACGGGGAACGGTCCCTCGGCCCCGAGGTCAGGCCTGCACTGCCCGGGGTACTCGCCGCGCTGCCCGACCCAGGCACGACGGAGCCGTACGGACTGCAGCTCCACGGCCATGCGTCCGACGAGGACCAGCCGCGTTCCTGGGCGCGGGAACTCGACCTGCGCTGGCTGGGCTGCACGAAACCCCGCCCGGCGCCGACGCCCGAGCCCGACGCCGAACCCCGTACCGGACCGGTTCCGCCCCCCGCCGCGAGCGAAGCGACCCACGCGGCCCCGGCATCGGCCCCGGCCCCTGCCCCGACCTCGGCCCCGGCGTCGCAGGAGCCGGAGCCCCCGACGGGAGAGACTCCCGTCACCCCACCTGCACCGAACGGCCGCAGCGGCCCGGACGACCGGGCGGCTCTCCGGGAACTCCTGGGCGAGAAGTACCACATCCTCGCCAGCAAGGCCGAGTTGCTGACGTCACGGCTGCCGTCGCTGCGCTCCGCCGCGCAGGACGGCCTCAAGCCGGACATGGTCGCCATCGCGCTGTACCAGGCCGACGCCCCCGGCCTGGGGTCCCGTGCGGGGCTGGCCGAGGCCGCGCGGTCTGCCGCGCCGAGCTCCTTCACCCCGCTGCTGCGCTGCCTGGAATCAGGTCTGCGTCGCCTGCCGGGGCACTACGGGGCGGTCATGCTCGCGGCTCCGGCGGAGCGGGTGCCGCTGGACCGGTACGTGCCGGGAACGGTCCTCGTCGAGCCCGCGGCGGTGGCGGCCGTCCCTGCCTGCGACGCGGAGCTGGAGGGCGCGGTCGAGTTCGGGATCTGGTCCACGACGGGCCGCCGCACGTCCGTCTTCCTCGGGGCGGACGACGAGCCGGAAGTGGTGTTCCCCCCGGGCACGGCCTTCTCCGTCCTGGCCCTGCGTCTGTCGGAGGAGGACACTGCGCCGATCCGCGTCCTGCTCCGCGAGATCTCCCCCGCGGAGACGGACCGTGCGGACGACCGCTTCCGGAAACGCGACGAGCAGGCCCGTACCCGGCTGTCCGAATGGTTCGAGCGCAGGGACATGCTGGATTCCCACGACCGCCGCCCCCTTCCGGACGCTTCCCGCTTCCACGTGGCCCCCGGAGCGGTCCTGGACTGAAACGCCGTACCGCTGCGGGCCAACTCGGCCGTCCCGGTGCCCCGGTTTCGCGGGGCCTCGTCGGTGATGGTGTAGATGGTCTGCTTGGACACCTCGGCTCCGTAGACCTCGGCCAGGTGGGCGGAGATCTCGCCGTGCGTCAGCCCCTTCGCGGACAGCGACAGCACCGTCTCGTCGACACTCCCGCCGCGCTCGCCGTCCCGGAGACGGAGACCCACGCCTCGACCGCAGCCGGAGCGTAGACGTCATGCACGTGCCCGCCCTGATCGGGCAGCTGAAATCAAGGCGCGCAGATCGAGAGCCCGCTTTTTGGGTGGCTTCACTGGTTCTGCAGGCCGTTCAGGGGAGCGTCGAGGACGGCGGGAGCAAGGGCCGCTGGGGGTAGCTCCGTAGCCGCCCACTGTGCCGGATGCCCTTTAAGTGACTTCTGTGGATGGCGGGTTGGCGGGTTGGTGGTCTCTGGTGTCGGTGGTGGGTTGTGGTTGGTGGCCGTGGAGGCGGTAGGGCATGTCATCGGGGTGACGGTGCATGCGGGCTTGGCGCCAGGCGGTGTCGTAGGACAGGGGGGTGGTGCTGCGTCGCTGGATGATCACGGCCCGGAGGCTGGTGAGGGGGTCGAGGACGGCCCGCCACAGAGCGAGTTTCATGGGTGGGCTTTCCACTGCGTCGCAGGGGCGAACGCGTCGGGTCCTGGAGTGATGGCGTCGGCGGGCAGGCTGCCGCCGTTGAGGAGTTTGAGCGAGTCGAGAAGGGCGAGCATGGCCTGTTGCTGCTTCTCGGCGTCGTGGAAGCCGTTGCCGAGCTGCTCCCACTGCTGCATCAGCGGGGACCACCATCGGTCGCAGGATGTGATCAGCCGGGCGAGGCGCTGGAGTTCGGCGACGTGGTCGTCGCTGATCGCTCCGGGGGAGTGGTGCTCGAGCCGGTCCAGGACGACGAGGCCCGGATGGTCGTAGAGGTGGGCTTTGAGGAAGCGCAGGCGGCGGATGCGGTGGTCGTCTGCCTGTTGCTGTTCCAAGAAGTCTGCTGCGTCGGGCGGTAGTTGCAGGACTGCCCGGGCGGAGATCAGACGGTATTGCGCAGTGCGACGTCCGTGAGGCAGGGCGGCGTTGACGGCGTCCTGGGCTGCGGGGAGGTCGGTGGCCGGCAGGCAGGCTGCGGCGTCGAGTGCCGAGGCGTGGACGTGGGTGCGGACGGCTTCTTCGACGCACGGCTGGCTGCGCCGGTGGGGGCGCCAGTGGATGGTGTAGAGGGCTTGGAAGCTGATGCCGTCCGTGGCGGTGGGCAGCAGGCGCGGCCGACTGCAGGTAGTGGTGCGAACACGGTGCTGCCATGGCCATCTCATGCGGCGTCCCCCGGCGGCGGGAAGACGGAGCGGAGACGGACATCGACGAGGTGGTGGTAGAAGTCGTCCGCGACGCTTGCACCCTCGGTGGTGGATAGGCCCTGCAGTTCCTGCATGAGCGAGGCGCCGGCTTGGAACATGTTGTGCCCTCGCAGGGCGGGCAGCAGCTGGTCCCGCAGCTGTGGGTACAGCTCGGGGTCGTCGGCGCATGCACGGATCCATGCGGTCAGACGGGGGACGATCTCGGTCGTGGTGTCGGGGTCCTTGAGCAGGTCGTGCACGGCGCGGACAGCGTCGATGTCCGATGCGGATGGGGACATAAGCCACGGCATGCCGTCGTCGTTGAGGAAGGTCAGCGCCATGAACGCGAGGCCGCCGCTGCGGGCGGAACCCTTGTCCTGCTGCCAGCTCCTGACCTCGGCAACCAGCCGCCGCTTGACTTCAGGCTGGCCGGCCAGCTCTTGGAAGACGGTCAGGACACTCCTGCGGGTGTCCGGATCATTGCTGGACTGTGCGACGCGCCGCAGACGGACCATCGCCATCTTGGTGGCCGAGCCGGTGACGTCCGGTTCCTGGAGAATGCGTCGGCAGACTTCGATCACCACGGCTGCGTACTCGGACCGGCCGCCGGCCCACCGGTACAGCATGCTCCAGGCGAGGCGGCCGACGTGTTCATCACGGACCGCGTTGTCCATGACGGTGCCCAGCACGTCCGGGCGCACCCCGCTGGTGATTTTGCCGAGACGATCGAGGTATTCCACCGTCCCGTGCCGCAGGGTCAGCTCTGTCAGTACCCCTACGGCACGGTCCTCCGGAGAGGCGTCTGCAGCTGTGCCGACCAACCAGACGATCAGCGGATGGCGCATGACGTCGTAGTTGTCCCAGACGTACTCGAGCACGGCACGGCCGTAGGCAGGCCTGTCGAAGACGACGACGTCCTGATTGTTGACGTCGGCTCCGACATCGATGATGCGGCGGCGCAGTCCCCGGCTGGAGAACGCGCTGCGCACCGGCGAGAGCGCCCCAGCGGGGGCAGGTTGACTTTCGATGCTTTCCTGCAGCTTGCTCGCACTGCGGGTCACCTGGGGCATGGGAGCGGACTGCCACACGGCCAGAGCCAGAAGCAGGCAGCGGTCTTCCAGAGTCAAAGAGGCGCTGCCGCTGCTGTGCTGCGCTGTGGATTCTCCGAACCGGGAGTCGAGTTCACCGCGCCAATCGGTCAGCGCCGCTTCGATGCGCTGGACCAGCGTGAGCGACTCGACGGCCTCGTCGGCGACCGGGTGCCCGGGCTGCTGCTCGAGGTGACGGTGCTCCTGCCAGGCCTCCACGACCGTGCGCGCGGCGCGTGCAGCGGATACGGCGTTCATACCACGCACGCTGGCCTGTGCCCGGGCCGATGAACGCAGCACGGTGGTCAGGCGGCTGTAGCCGTGGGCGTCCAGGTGCGCCTCGATCAGGGCCAGGGCGTCGGGGGCCTGGCGCAGGCGCAGAACGTGGATGCCGCTGCGCTCTCCCAGCCGGTGGTCGGTCCACAGATCCTCCGCCACGGACAGCACCAGATGTGAGCGGGCACCGCGGAGGCTCTCAGCATGCTTGGACAGCGCATCGAGGAAGTCGGCCGACAAGGCGTCGTTCGCCGGGTGCTTCAGGTCGAGCTGGTAGGCGTGGTCCCTCTCCAACGGCAGGCGGCCCCTGGAGGGGCTGCTCCAGTCCGCGTCCAGTTTCACCAGGGGGACGTGGTCGGGGGTGTGCTCTGCCAGCAGTCGCAGACTGAGCGTCGTGGAGCCGAACGCGCGTGGTGCGACAACGATGAGTATGGGCTGGCGGAGACCGCCTGCGCCCGGGTGCAGAGCCTGAGTCCACAGCTCGGTCCAGTGGTCGTTGCGGACGAATGGCTGCTGCAGAAGGGTGACGCGGTCCTGGACGTCGCCTTCCAGCAGGTCCCGTGTGCGGGTCTCGAGGATCAGCTCGTCGATGTGTTGTGCGACGACGTCGACATGACGATGCACGTGGATCGCGCCGTCGCCCGCGTGCAGAGTAGGTCGTTCTTCCCGGCTGGCAGGAGCAGTATCCGGGGGAGTGGGGGGTGTGCTGGTGTGGCCACTGTCCGCGCGCGCGTCTTGGTTGCGGCGCCAGGGCGCCTTCCAGCCGTGGGGTGCGGGCGTTTCAGGGGCAGGCTGATGCGGGCGGGCAGGATCGTTCGGGACATCGGACATGAGGACACTCCAGGAGAGCGAAGCGAGGTACGGGCCAGCGCGGATACCGGTCAGCGATGCGGATACGTGTTGCGCACGCGTTCGATGTGACCGCCCACCGTGGCCCCGTACAGCGGTGCGTGGAACTGAATGCCGCCGCCCTGGGAGGCGGATGCTGCAGACGGAGCGGCGCCGGACGGCCCGGGCGCGGCAGAGGAACCGGCCCCGGACGAACCCGGGCTTGGCTCCCCGCTCAGGTACGGCGTGATGGCAACGCCGGGCATGCCGGGCACGTGGAGATGGCACTGCGCCTGGTAGCCCGGCTTGTCACTGACCCGAGCGGTGGCCTGCGCGAAGTGCAGGGGCGCCAGCTCAGCGGTGTAGCCGCCGTAGACGCACCGCTGGTAGGCGGTCTCGGACAGGACACCGGCGAGGAAGGAGCCGGTGTCAGCCGCTGACTGCAGAGCCTGACGTACGGCCTGGCTGTCGAGGAGCCGGCTGACGTCAACCAGGGCGTTGCCACTGCGGAGCTCGGGCCCGGTCACGGGACCGGCATGCACGGCCACCCGCAGCCGCACGAGGGGACTGCTGGCCAGCCGTCGCTGGTCATAGTGCCTCAAGGCGGCACTGAGGCGCCCGAGCAGGGGGTCGATGATCCGTGCGAGGACCTCGGGAGGGAACAGCAGGATTGCGCCGTCCCCACCGTCCTTGTACGAGTGGGACAGCGTCTGGGGATCCGGCAGTCCGCAGTCGGCGAGCACGCCGGCCACGATGACGTCCACGTCGGACCGCGTGCTTTCCATCATCGCTTCGGGGATCTGGCTGTACTTCTCCATGTCGAAAGCCAGCAGGGCGAACTCGGCGGGAATCTGGGTTTCTTCCGGGTGCGGCGACGAAGACATGCGGGCACCGGCCTTTCAGCACGAGCGGTCAGATGAGTGCCCCATGCTGCTGCGGTCCAGCCGACGCCGGTGCCCACCAGTGGGCATGCCCGGCATGCTGCGCATCACGTCTGCATCTGTGCGTGTGACTGAATGGCACTAATGTTGCAGACGAGCAGCCCGCCGCCTGACGCGGTACGCACCCAGCCTTCCTCCCGCCACGGTCGAAGAGCCGATCCGACAGCATTTCGGGACGCGCCGATCAACTGGGACAGCTCAGCCTGGGTCAAAGGAACGGAATGCTGCGCCGACACGGTTGAGGAGGCCTCGACCAGGCGGCAGAGAGCCGATGCCAGACGCACGGGAACGGATGCCGTGGCGAGCTCGAACCGGACCGCGTCTGATTCCCGTACCCGAGCGATGGCGTGGCGCAGCAAAGGGGGCAGCAGCTCGTGCGTGTTCACGAACTTGAGGAATTCAGGAGCCGGCACGATGTGCACGTGACAGGCTTCCGCGGCGATGACTGTGGCTGTCCGCGGCCTGTCGTCGAGCACGGCCAGCTCGCCGAGCAGCTCGCCAGCCCCCCGTACGGCCAGAAGCGCCTGCCCCCCACTGGCCCCGGCCAGCGTGACCAGCGCTGAACCAGAGTCCAGCAGGATCACGTGCGTTGCAGGATCTCCCTGCCGCAGCAGCACGCTCCGTGCCGGGCGCACGCGCTGTGGCGTCAGCGCTCGCAGGCGGCTCCACAGCATTTCGCCGATCACCTGGACCCGCGGCGGCTGATACACTCGTCCCCCTGGTGCGATTTGGGTGGTTCATCACATACGTTGAGATCCTCTCAATTGAATGCGCAACTGCTCAACAGTCCCATTCCGGCCACCAGTAGAGCCACCAGGACAAGGTCGCCAGCCAAGCGGACCAAGCGGAGCTTCCTGTCAGCCAACTGAGACAAAGCCTGCAGCCGGAGCTCTTCTCTCTCCTGCCTGACAACTAGGCTGGTCAGCGGACTACTTGTACCAGAACCGCATCCGCCATCCCCACACGATTCTCCGGCCAGTACCCTGCGGAGCCCACCCGTCGGCAGCACCGGACGCAACGCCAGCAGCGCAGCACCCACTGCAGTAACAAGCAGAAGACAGCTGACAGCCAGCACAAACACCGCCCCCAAGGCGACGCTTGTCTTCTGCGTAAGCGCAGCCACAGACAGAGCCAGCAGGCCACCGGCTACCCCGCACAGGGTCGTCGCCTTCGTGTCCGCACGCTGCACTTCGGCAAAAGCCCGTCCGTCGAGCTCTTGTAGAAACTCCGCGTAGGAGTGACAGCCGTCCACATCGCCGCAATCCACAGCAACTCCTTCCGCTACGTCCTGCCTCACGGAAGACCCTGCCTGTCCAGAACGGGAACGGCTGCCCACCAAGGGGCCAGGACCGTGCAAGGTCAGTCACTGTACGGAGCGCATTCCCAGGACAGCCTCCAGCGCCACAGCGGCCCGGAAAGTAGGCATGTGGCGCAGCGCCGCAGGGCGCGTTTCTCACCTCCCGCAAGAGTGTTTGGAGGGTGGCGTCCACGTCCCGGTTGAGACCTTCGGCTGCTTTGAGCTCGCCCTGCAGCCGACGCAGCGCCCGCCGAGCAGCAGTCAGTTGCTGCTGCATGGCCGCCTGGTCCCCGGCCACCGCGCCCAGGAAGTAGGGGAGCGTGGTGCGCAGCGCGACGAGCGCAGGACGGCGGCGGGAGCGGCGAGCAGGACACGTCGGGGAAGGGCACGCATCTGGGTGTCTCCAAACACTGGACGCCACTTGCGGGTTCGGAGGCCTGGGGGAGCCGGGCCTCCGGGGGATGTCCACGACTGTAAGAAACGGCTGTTGAGAGGCAGGTCGGCAAATGGGCAGCGGGAGACCAGCAGTTCGCCGATGTTCTGCCGCACCCTGATGCCCGTCTGCAGCCGTGAGGGCGAGAGCGGCGTTCTCCGACTGCCGGTGCCGCTTCCCGAGCCGGTCTCTCACTCGGGCCGTGCCGGAGTTCTCGCGGGACAGTCGCCTTGACGTTCTGCTGGCCCCCGGCCGTGGCACGTTGCGACGACGGCGGGGCCTTCGCGCCCGGCAAGGCCTACATCCAGAAGATCAAGGCCTACGACACCCGCTACAACTCACCAGCAGTCAACGCCACCAGACAGCAGCTCACGTCGAGGGGAACCACCGGATATCTGCAGGCGGCGGCGTTGTCCCCGCAGGGCGACCTGCGCCAGCTCAGGCTCGGCACCGACGGTGTGTCCGGGAAGCAGGCCTTCGTCACGACTTCTTCGAGGCCGGCGCCCGCCGCCTCACCGGGATCCAGGTCACCGACGACATCCACGGCTACCCGCTGCAGGATCTGACCTTCGCCCAGGACGACGCACGCAACGTCACCTCCGTCTTCGGCACCACCACCCTGTGCGGCACGGTCAAGCCCGACCACAGTCCGCGTCACCTCCGGATAACAGGCGTTGTTTTGGCTGGTCAGAGCGCTTACTCTCACAGGATCCGGATCTTGGACCCCGATGTCCGAACGGCCCGGTCCCGTACGAGAACGAGCGGAACGACAGCGAATGGCATGCAGTAGGACGACATGGCGTCGTGGGTGGGCGATGGCAGCGGTGCTGTGCGCGGCTGTGCCGTTGATGGCGGCCTGTACGGCTGCGACGGCGAGGTCGGCGGCGACGAAGACAGCCGAGGCCGAGACGAAGGCCACCGCATCCATACCGTCCTGCGGGGGCGGGGCTGTCCGGTGGATTTCGCTGCACCGGGACTGGCGGCTCACCGAAGTCTCGCCCGTCGTGAACGTCCGCAAGGACGACGGCTCGGTAACGTTCCACCTGGGCCTGGTGCGCAACATAGTGCCCCAGGTCAGCACGAGCGATGACCGTGTGTCAGAGCGTCAGGTTCTTGCCGCACTCGCCAGGCACCTCAAGTGGTGGGACGTCGAGCAACTGGCTGCGCCGGGTGAGGAGTCCGCCGATCGTCGGCGCCACCCCGTCAGGGCCGACTCCCTCGGACGCGCGGGGCGCTTTGTGGAGGCCGGGGGAGTCCAGGTCGTCGACGCGAGCTTCACCGTTACCTGCCCCGGCCGTGACGTCTACGGCAGTGTGACCACCTGGTTCGGCGACAGCGGCGCATCCCTGGCCTGCGACGTGGACCCCCATGCCGAAGAGCCCTGGATCCAGGAAGCCTACCGACTGGCGTGCGGCTCACTCAGGTCCTGACCGCTGGAAACCAACCCGTCAGCATCAGCCCGCCGGTGGCCGCCCTTCGGACACCAGCGGGCCCGCCTTCTCCAACCCCCGTAGATGTAGGAGCCAGTGTGAAGCCACAGCCGAACTTCGGTACCGCCTCCCTCGTCCTTTCCTCTTCGGATCCTTGCTCGCGGCCCTCTACGTCATCGACCTTGTGACGGGAGGCGAGGGCCCGAGGGGATTCATCGAGTCCGCCTGCGGCTTCTTGGGCGGAGCCTGGCTCGCTGGCCTGCTGCACATGCGAAAGTCAGGAACACGGCGTTCTTGACGCCTCGACACGGTCACCCACAGACCAGGCTTGTCTGCCGTTCGTTCTACGACCAGGCCTCAGACGCGGCCAGCCGTCGCTTCCCAGTTCGGTGTGCGGGCGAGAGCGGCTGGGCTGATGTCGTGCGCGACTGCGCACTGTGCCGTCTCCGCTGACGTGCAACAACCCGTGCTCGCGCAGCCGCAGTTGGGTAAGCCGCCGCCCTACACCGACGCACAGGAGAGGGGACTGATGATCCGGGCCGGACGCCGGGAGTACGTGCTGAACTCCGAAGAGCTCGCTGCTGCCCTCGGCATCACCCTCGGCACCTTCAGAAATAGACTGCCCACGGAGTCCCGCCCCTGGAACCCAGACGGCTTCCTGGTCCTCGGGCGTCAGCGGTGGGCCGACATCATCGAGGCTGCCGCCGCTTACATGGCCGGGATCCACGCCTGGCGGAACTTGCAAAACCATCCATGCCACGCGCTGTCTCCGGCTACCTCCAGCCAGTGCAGCTCGACAGTCAGCGGGCGATGGAGATCGCGAAAGGTGTGAATCCGGCGGACCGGATGACGTGCGGTACGAACAGGATCGCGGCCTCTGCGGCGCGGGCGGTCGAGATCCCGCCGAGGTCGGTGATCCATTCCTTCTGCCAGCCGAGGTCGATGAGTAGTTCGCGCACGGTCTGCTTGGCCTGCAGGTCCTCGCCGGAGAGGAACGCGGTCGGAGTCTGGGCGAGCGTGGCGGGCGAGGTCATCACGGGGAAGAGCATGGTGTTGAGTGTCTTGACGACGCGCGCTTCGGGGAGCGCTTCCTGGAGTTGTTCGGCGAGGCTCGAGCCGGGGTAGATCAGATCGGCGGGCAGTCCGTCCGGTCCGTCGGTAGTGGCGTTGGAGACGTCGACGAGGATCTTGTCCCGGAGTTCTTCGCGCAGAGCGGCGAGCCGGTCCAGCGAGCCGGCGCCCGGGGTGGCGTTGATGACGATCCGGGCAGTCCGGGCGGCGTCGGCGGCGGCGCCCGGCGTGCGGTCGGCCACGGTCACTTCGTGTCCTGCCCGGGCGAGGGCCGCGGCCAGGTTGCCGCCGACGCGGCCGTTTCCGAGAACTGCGATCGTGGTCATGATGATCTGGTCCTTCCGTGCATGCGGGTTGGGTTGCGCGGTCAACGCGAGAGCGTGGATACGGCCTCGGCATGGACGCCGGGCGCGGCAGCCAGGAAGCTCTGGCTCTGCGGGGTCCACGGGCGGCCCTCGGCGTCGGAGATCCGTCCGCCGGCCTCGGTGACGAGCAGCGCTCCGGGAAGCAGGTCCGCGCGGGCACCGGCGAACTGCCAGAAGGCGTCGATCCGGCCGGCGGCCACGTTCAGCAGGTGCAGGGTTGCGGGCACGGCGGCGCGCACGACGAGCGCGTCGAAGAGCATCGCGGTGATCGAGGAGCCGACGCGCCGCACGACCTTTTCGTCTTCGTCCGGCCGGGCCTGGCTGGTGGCCACGATGCTCAGGCCGAGGTCCGCGGTGTGGGATACATGCAGCGGCCGGCCGTCGAGCTGGGCACCCGCGCCGGTCAGCGCGGTGTAGGTCTCGCCGGTCAACGGCAGGTGGACTGCGGTGAGCACCGGCTGGTTCTCACGCACGAGGGTGGCGGTCACCGCCCACTCCGGCAGGGCGTGCAGGTGGTTGACGTTGCCTTCGGCCGGATCCACGACCCACCAGTCGCCGGGCGGCAGCGCCCCGCCGTCCAGTTCGTCCTCCACCCAGCCGGCGTCCGGGCGCAGACGCGTGAGGCGGGGGCGCAGGATATCGAGGGCCACGTCGTCGTTGACGGCGAGCGCGCGCATCAGCTCTTCGCGGGTCTGGTGGCGGACGACCTCGCCGAAACGCTCGCGCAGCGCCGAACCCGCCTCACGCACGGCGATCGCGGTATGCGCGAGCAGGTCTGCGTCGGAGACGGCGACGTCAGTGGTCTGGAGCGTTTCGGACATGGTGGCATTCCCGTCTGAGGAGGGGGCTGAGGCCGGTCGATGGCCCAACTGCGCGTTGCTTCCTGCGCTTTCGCCTCAACGGTATGCAGCCCCGCGATTAACTTCAAATGCATGTCAGGCACCACTAGGATTACTCGCATGCAATTGGATTTGAACCTGCTCGCCGCCCTCGACGCGCTGCTGGAGGAGGGCAGCGTGGCCGGGGCGGCGGCGCGCCTGCATGTCACCGCCCCCGCGATGAGCCGGAGTCTGGGCCGGATTCGGCGCACGACCGGGGATCAGATCCTGGTGCGCACCGGCCGCACGATGACCCCGACGCCGTATGCGATCGCCGTCCGGGAACAGGTGCATGAGCTGCTGCACCAGGTCCAGGGGGTGCTGGCACCGAGCCGTGAACTGGATCTGGCGACGTTGGAGCGCACGTTCACACTCCGCTGGCACGATTCCCTGGTCGCCTTGAGCGGCCCCGCGCTGCTCGCGGCCGTACGCGGACAGGCGCCGGGCGTGCGACTGCGCTTCGTCGCGGAATCGAGCATCGACACCCCCGAGTTGCGGCGCGGCGAGGTCGACCTGGAGGCGAACGCCAACCGCCCGGGCGCACCGGACATCCGTGCCGAGAACGTCGGCGAGACCCGCCTCGTCATCGTCGTGAGGCAGGGGCACCCCCTCACCCGCGTCAGGACCGTCACCGCGAAGCGTTACGCCGCCGCTGAGCATGTCACCGTCTCGAGACGTGGAAACCTCAGCAATGCCGTCGATGACGCCCTCGCGCGGCTCGGCCTCTCCCGTCGCGTGGTGGCGACAGCGCCCACGGAAGCGGCTGCGCTGGAGTTCGCGCGCGGCTCCGACATCCTGATCAGCGTCCCCGAGGCCACCACGCGGTCAGCGGTCGCCGACCTGGGCCTGGTGGTGCTCCCCCTCCCGCTCGAACTGCCGTCGGCGCCGATATACCTGTCCTGGCATCAGCGCTACGACACCGACCACGCCCACGCCTGGCTGCGCGGGCTGGCGCGAACCGCGCTGGCCAGGTGCGGAGCGTCATAGTCGGCGCCGTCCGGCCGCTTCACCCGTAGTCCACGGCATCGCAAGGTCTTCCGCCTTCTTCTGAGCGAGTGGCCACCTACCGCGAGCGGGGAGACGACCGAGGATCCGCGATCTGACGGTTCGTGTGTGCTGAGGGGAGAAGCGCCAGACCGATGTCGTCGTTGGCGACGAAGCCTTCGTTCCCGGCGGGCGGAGGCTTGGTCCGCCCGAGCCGGAGGCCGCGGCGCCCCCGCTGTTGGAACCGACCGGCTGCGCGTGATCACCTTGCGACGGTCGCTGGAATCCGCCGGGCCCCGACCGGCTTCACTCCTGGCTGCCGGGAGCCCGGTACTGTACGTGCCCTGCTTTGCGGAGGGCAGCGATGGTTTCGTCGATGGTGAGGAGAACGGTCGTCTCGAACGAGCTGAGTGCGCCGCCTCCGCTGATCGCCAGGGCGACCGCGGCCATGGAGACGTTGTCGGGGGCCTCCCACAGGTTGTAGCCGTCGCGAGTGCCGAACGCATACCAGAAGCCATGGAGCTTGCCGCCGACGGACTCGATGTACGACCGGGCTGCCTTTGCGCGGTCCTCGGGGTGGTCGATGAGTTTCGACCAGGTCTCCGGCGTATAGCTGAACCTTGACAGGTAGAGCGGCATCATGTGTCCCTTTCGTCCCATCAAGAGATGCCACGGTGGAGGGATACGCCCCCGATACCACTCGCGTTTCCCCCGAACGGCCTGGGCGGCGTCCGGCATGACCTCTGCCGGTGTCGGCCGGCTTGGGTGGGTTCCAGAAGCTGGTGCTGACTGGTGATCCATGCGATGTGCAGCGCTGGCGATGGTCATCCGGGGGTCATCCCGATCGACTTGACCATGCCCAGGTCCCGGCACCGCTCACCGGTGTTCAGGAGAACGGTGTTGAAGACACCGAGCGACGCGACGAGCGTCAGCAGCACCATGAACACCGTCGAGAAGGTGATGACGGTGGCGGTGCCCGCGTTGCCGGAGTCCAGAACGGTCGCGTGCAGGCCCGGATCGAGCGCCGCGACCGCCTCGGCGTAGCCGCGCGTCGGCGCCAAGGACGAGCCGCACCGTGTATCCGGTGTCGGCGAAGGCACTGGTCGAATCGATCAAACTCACGGCTTCGCAAAGCCACCCGCAACGCCAAAGCGCGCGACGCGAACCATGTCGCCGCACACTGTATAGAGGCCCTGAACCAGTTCTCACTGTTCTTCGAGGACCGGCTCAGCATCCAATGAGACCAGGCGACTTGCACGAAAGCGCTGACGCGCCCGTCAAAGGCGCATGACGATGAGGGCGGTGTCGTCGGTGAGGCCCGCTGCGGGGATCAGGTGGGCCAGGAGGATGTCGGCGAGGGTGTCGGGGTCGGTGGCGTGGTGACGTGCGAGGGTGTTGGCGAGCCGGGCGAGGCCTGCGTCGATGTCTTCGTGGCGGCGCTCGATGAGGCCGTCGGTGTAGAGGACCAGCACACAGCCGTCGGTGAAGGAGGTGACGCCTTGGGGGCGGGGGACGGGTTCGGGACGGGCGCCGAGCGGCGGGTCGGTGGCCTGGTCGAGGAAGGTGACGGTGCCGTCGAGGTGGCACAGCGCGGGCGGCGGGTGGCCGGCGCTGCTGTAGGTGAGCGTGCGGGCGTTCCAGTCGATGAAGACGGAGGCCGCGGTGGTGGACTCGGCTCCGTCGAGGGATCGTGCGTACTGGCCAAGGACCTCGAGGGCCTGGGCGGGGCCGCTGGCTACGTGGGAGGTGGCCGACAGGGCGCTGCGGAGCTGGCCCATGACGCCGGCCGCGCGGAGTCCGTGGCCGACGACGTCGCCGACGGCGACGGCTGTGCGGCCGGTCCTGGGTATGTCCACGAGGTCGTACCAGTCGCCGCAGACGTTCAGCGCGCCGATGGCGGGGCGGTAGCGGACGGCGGCGCGGTGGTGCCCGAGGGGGCTGGGCGCGGGAAGCATTGCCTGCTGGAGGTGGAGGGCGACTTCGCGTTCGCGAGCGTGTGCCTGGCGTAGGCGTTCGTTGACCTCCTGGAGTTCGCGGGCGCGTGTGTAGAGCTCGGCCTCGAGAACCCGGGCACGGTCACCGATCCCGCTGGCGTCGCGGGCCTTGATGAGTTCGGTGACTTCCTCCACGCGGTGCAGCAGCAGGGCCACGGTGCCGTCCGGGGCGAGGACGGGGACATTGACAGGGCTCCAGTAGCGTTCCTGCCAGACGCCAGGACGCTCGGGGTCTTCTACGTCGTAGCGTTGCAGGGCCATGGTGTCGCGTTCTCCCGTGGTGGCCACGCGCCGCAGCGAGGCGTAGAGGTTACGCATGCCGTTGGCGTCGGGGTCGTCCGGGTTGTCGGGGAAGACGTCGAACAGGAAGCGGCCGATGAGCTGATCGCGGGGCCGCCCGGACAGGGAGAGATACGCCTCGTTGACGTCCGCATACACCAGCTCGGGCGTCAGGAGCGCGATGCCGGCAGGCAGGGCGCGGAAGACAGCCTGGTAGTCGATGACGGGTTCGTGCACGGTGCCACCTGCCGCATGCCAGTCGAGTGTGTTCCCACGATGCCAGTCCGGCGGGGATCCGGCCTGCGTGCTTCTCGTCAGGGTGCGGCTCCTGCCGGTGGTCAGGTCCCATAGCTGCAGGGTCGTGTCGTACCCGCCGCTGGTCAGTGTGCGACCATCGGGGCTGAAGGCGATCGCCAATACCTCGCCGTTGTGTCCGCTAAGGGTGGTGCGCATCCTGCCGGTCGCGACGTCCCACAGGTCTCGGAGATGTGATCGCTTCGTTCCCGCGTCCTAAGGATCACCAAGTACGGACAGAGCCGCATCTCCGCGGGAGCGAAGTGAGGGATCACATCTGTCGCATGTCCTCGCCGCGCTGCACTCATATGGCCCAACGACGAGCTAGTAGGGCATGGTCAGGGCGTCCAGGGGGCGGGCGGACAGTCGCACGGGCCGGTCGCAGGGCGCGGCGCAGTGCTCGCGGCATGACGACTCCTCAGACCAGGGTTGGGGGTGCGGGGTGGCGGGGCCGAAGCCATGGGGAGTCGATGCCCAGCTGTGGGGAGCGTCGGACCCGGCATCCGGGACGCAGGCGACATCCGGAGCAACTGGTGTTCGAGGGCGTCCAGTGCGTACTGCACATCGGGATCGTCTGGGTACATCTGCCGCAGGGACTTGGCTTCGGTTCCCGAATGGACTTCGGGCCGGGTCCGGTCCCGGATACACGGAGTCCTGCTCGCCCAGATCCGCAGCGGCGACGCCCTGGGCTTCTCTCGGGCGGCGGTCGACGGCTCCCACGTTCGGGCGTGGGAGGAGGCTCCAAGACCGGACGAAGCTCCGTCGGCCGGGGCGGATCGGGCGGCAGGCACCACCTGATCGCCGACGCCGTCGGCGTCCCGCTTGCCGGCACCCTGGTCGACGGCAACCGCAACGACGTGACTCGGCTGATCCCGCTCCTCAAGGCCGTGCCGCCGGTGCGGGGCAAAGCGCGGTCGGTCGCGGCGCCGCCCGGACGTGGCCCTGGCCGACCGCGGCTGCGATCACGACGTGTCCGGCCACTCCATCGGTCTTCTACGGCTCAGGCTGGGCCAGGCACCCCCGCTGTACCTTGCCGGGGCAGGGATGCGGAAAGTCTGCGCCGGGGGCAGGCTGGAATTACCCCCTTGTCTCTGCCCGAACCTGTTGAGACGTTGAGCCGAGAGGCGATTGATCATACAAATCTCAACAAGGCTCAGTGGAGGGATCGTGCCTCCGAAATGTCTCGGGCGCAATCGGTGATTTCTGGAGCGGGGCCACAGGACCATCGCGGTAGGAGCACCGACGGATACCCGGAGGATGCCATGGCTTGGAATGCTGATTTCTTCCCGCTTCCTGGCGGAGCTGTGTTCGATCGCGACAGACAGGACGTGACCGTGGTGTCCCGGTTCCCGGGGCAGCTGGACGTTTTCGTGATCGGTTTCGACAATCGGGTGTGGACGACGTTCTGGAATGAGCACTCGGGCTGGAACGGGGACTTCTTCCCGCTGCCCGGCGGCGCGGTGTTCGACCGGGAGCACCAACGGGTCGCCGTGGTGTCCCGGTTCCCGGGGCAGCTGGACGTTTTCGTGATCGGTTTCGACAATCGGGTGTGGACGACGTTCTGGAATGAGCACTCGGGCTGGAACGGGGACTTCTTCCCGCTGCCGGGCGGGGCGGTGTTCGATCACGAGAAGCAGGAGCTTGCGGTGGTGTCCCGGTTCCCGGGGCAGCTGGATGTCTTCGTGATCGGTTTCGACAATCGGGTGTGGACGACGTTCTGGAATGAGCAGACGGGCTGGAACGCCGACTTCTTCCCGCTGCCCGGCGGCGCGGTGTTCGACCATCAGAAGCAGCAGGCGATCGCCGTCTCCCGGTTCGCCGGGCAGCTGGATGTCTTCGTGATCGGTTTCGACAATCGGGTGTGGACGACGTTCTGGAATGAGCACTCGGGCTGGAACGGGGACTTCTTCCCGCTGCCCGGCGGCGCGGTGTTCGATCGCGAGCGGCAACGGGTCGACGCGGTGTCCCGGTTCCCGGGGCAGCTCGACGTGTTCGTGATCGGATTCGACAACCGCGTGTGGACTACGTTCTGGAACGAGTCGCTGCCCGAGCCCACGGTCCGCCTCAACTTCGTGATGGAGAGTCAGACCCAGACCAACTGGTGCTGGGCCGCCACGTCCGTGAGCATCGCACGCTACTACGACGCCCGCAGCACTTGGACGCAGTGCGCCGTGGCCAGCGGCGAGCTCGCGCGCGACGACTGCTGCGGCTCGGGCGCATCCGGCCCATGCAACGTGCCCCACGTGCTCGACGCGCCATTGAGCCGGGTGGGACACTTCGACACCATGACCGGCGGAACCGTGACCCGCGAACAGCTGCACGGTGAGATCCGGGCGGGCCAGCCGGTGTGCGCCCGCACCGCCTGGAATGCGGGCGGCGCCCACTTCGTCGCCATCACCGGCTTCGCTCCCGGCGACCTGATCGAGGTCGACGATCCGGTCTCCGGCGTCTCCGACGTCGACTACGACGTGTTCACCACCGCGTACCTCGGCTCCGGCTCCTGGACGCACACCTACTTCACCAAGTGAATGGGGGTCGACATGCCTCTCCAACACTCCGAACCGCCCGCTGAGGCCACCGAGGCCGTGAGCGGCAAGCTGCGCGCCGTCGGTCCCCATGCCGGGGCGAACCTGTCCGCCCTGGGCGGGGCCGCGGACCCCACCGACCT
This sequence comes from Streptomyces sp. NPDC048600, assembly GCF_055587025.1. NCBI lineage: Bacteria > Bacillati > Actinomycetota > Actinomycetes > Kitasatosporales > Streptomycetaceae > Streptomyces > Streptomyces sp. NPDC048600. Next base: position 286,094 of record NZ_JBVJGZ010000007.1, read on the forward strand.
GACTCCCACCGATCCGCACGAGGTCTACGTCCTGGACCTGCCGGACGTCCTCGGGGCCGACCCGATGGCCGCCGCCCGGCTCACCGGCTGGCGCTACCTGCTGAGCGACCAGGAACAGGTCGTCTCCTCGGCCATGACGGTGCTCACCGACACCGGCGAACACCGCTTCGCCCTCTTCAACCGCGGCCCGTACGTCACCGGCACCGTCACCGCGCTGCGCACCGCCGCCGACCTCCCCGAGGTGGCCGGCCAGGACATGCGGGTCCGCCTCCTGACGGTCCCCGCGCTCAATCTGACCGCCATCTGGTTGCACGGCGAGGAGGCCGACCTCCTGATCCCGATAGCCCCCGTCCCCACGGGCCTGACCTCGGGTCAGCCCTACCCGGCGACCACCGTGCTGGCCGCTCTCCGGGAACCCGCCCGGGCCTTGAGCGCCATCACCTCGGCTGACGAGACCGGCGCTTGACCAGAGTGTGTCACCTACCGGGATTTTCAAGGTGGCGCCGACAGGGTGAGGGGCGGGCGCTGATCTCGCGCAGGCTGTCGAGGAAGCCGCCGTGCAGGTGTGCTTCTCGCACAACAGGGACAGGTCGGGCCTGCGGTGGAGGGCGGTTGCGGCGCGGCTGCGGTTGTAGGTTATGGCCTCGCCCGGGGTGACTTCCGGGACCGGTCGGGACGAGCGCCGACGAGCCCGGGCCCGTATGCCCTTTGGAGAGCTCAGCCGCACTGCATCCGCCTCGACCTCACCGTCCCGTCCTGACCGCGCCGTCCGGCCGGCCGCAGATGGTCCTGTGTGTCTGGGTGCCTGGGCTGCTCGACTACGATGATCGGGATGACTGATCTGTGGGAGCAGGATCTGACGGCAGCGTTCTCGGTGCTGCTCGGCAAGCCGGTGGATGGCTTCGACCCCGGAGCCGAGTACGGCCTGTACTACGTCAACAGCGCTGTCTACGACCAGTGGGTGTGGGGAACGCTCGATGACGCCGACTCGCTGCGGCGGACGTGGGGGCCGGACGGCGACGGCGGCCGGCCCGCGCTGCTGCAGATCTGTCTCGCCCTCGACTGGAGCCTGGACCTCGCCCGCTCCGTCTTCGAGTTCGACTTCGCCGCGGAATCGGCCCTCTCGCGGGCGTTCGGCGCACGGCCCGGCTCCAACCTGGTGGCCGAGGCATGCCGCACGGTCACCGGCGATGAACTGGCCACCGTGCTCACCGGGCACGGCCTGGGGCCGGCCGACATCGTGTCCGGTCTCGAGGACGGCACGTTCACCGTCGGCGTGTCCTTCCGCGTCGTCACCGACGGCACCCTCCGGGACGCGCTGCTGACCGCGATCCGCGGGAAGCACGGCCCCGACCGGCTGCGGCCCGGCCCTGACGAAGCAGCGGCCCTGGCACTGGCACCGGGCCTCTTCGACGGCGAGCGGGAACTGTCGGCTGAGGCGGCGGCAGAGCGGGACCGCCTCCTTGCCCGGGTCCGCGATCCCCGGCTTCGTGCGCACATCTGGTCCCCGTACCTGGACCGGCCGTGGGACCGCCCCGGCATCTCTTCCGCAGGACCCGACCTGCCCGGCACCACCCGCGTCGCAGCCTGGGACCTGGCCTACTTCGGCGAAATCCGACTCGCCGTCACGCGGACGGAAGGGACGCCCGCAGGACAGTGACCCGGTGTCGTTCTCCGGGACGGGCTTGGTGAAGCCGACGTCGGGATGCCGTGTGGGTTTCGCAGGCATCTTGGCCGGACCCCGCCAAGGACCGGAGCACACTGACACGGCGGACAGCGCCAGCGCCTATTACAGAGCGTCACTGATCAGTGTGGGTGCTCGTGTCTCGATCTGCGCCCGGTCTTCCCAGGGCCCGACGACGACGCTGACGCACCTGTCGTCGGGACGGCCGGTCTCGTGCCGGGTTCGAGTTTCCGTCTGCGGGGCGTGGGGCTGGGCGGGGGCGGCGGTCCGGGAGAACTTCAGGAGTTCGCGTGCTGTGGCCCTCGGGCTGGTGGAGCAGCAGTGCGCCGCCCTCACCGCCGACCGTGCGCTGTTCGGCGCGGTCCGTGTGTTCGGTGGCGGGGGCGGTGTGGCAGTGCGTGCCGGGCGCTGGGGTCCTCGAGAGTTGTCATGGGGTGTCGGTGTCGGTGCGCGTCCGGGGCCGGGTGGTGGACCACGGCGGCACCTCGATGCCAGCCGGGCTGTGAGCTGCTGTGCCGGGCGCGCACGGCAGGGCCGCAAGCGCCGATGCGTCCATGTCTCTGCCGTTGTTGGACACGGGAGCGGAATGCTGTGCAGGGTCGTCAGTGTGACTCCTGTACGTGTCCTCATCCTGCGCCCCTACGCCGGGGCCGGCCGGACAGCAGTGCTGAATCTGATCAATGCCGACCGTATGGCCGGCCAGCCTGCCGCAACCCCGGCGATGCTCGAGGACGCTCTCGAGGGCCGTTCCACCACGGACGCGCACTGGTGGTCCGACCTCGAGGGTCCCGTCACGTGTGTGGCCGTCGACCCGTCGGATACCGTCCTCGGCGTCGTTTCCTGCGCGGCGCGGCCCAAGGACAGCCACGGCGTGATCCTGTGGCTGCACTGCCGTGAGAACGGGACGACCGCCCGAGCCCTGATCGACCACGCCGTACAGGAGCCCGGCCCCCGCTCCCTCGACGCCTTCGGCTTCGCCACCGCCCTGACCCTCGGCCTGGAAGCCCTCCCGGCACGCCACCGCCCGGCCACCCGCCAGGCCCTTGCGGCGGCCGGATTCAGCGGGGAGGCCCTGTGGCGCTACATGCACCGTGCCCTTCCCGCCCACGACCTTCCCCGCCTCGACCACCACGCCACCCGAACGCTCACCCCCACCACCCGGCATCTGCAGGTCACCGACCACGACGAGATGGCCGCCGAAGCCACCATCGACAGCCCTGTCCACGGTGTCGGAGTACTGCGGTGGATCGGCGTGGAACCCGTCGCACGCGGCCGGGGAATCGGCCGGGCCCTGCTGGGAACCGCCCTGGACACGCTGCACCGGATGGGCGCGGCAGAGGTGATCCTGTACGTGGACGACGACGCTCCGCCCGGAGACGAGCGGGACCGCACCGCAGCCGACGCTCTCTACGAATCCGCGGACTTCCGGGAAGTCGACAGGCTGTATTCCTTCACCCGGTGAAGATCCCCCTGCCGTCAGGCGGACTCCGCGGAGTCCGAGACGGACCGCGGCCGGGCCACCGGGCACCGGGACGCGCGGACGACTTTTCGGGGCGCTGTGAGCGCTGCCGGTGTTCCCCCGGGTGGCTGTGGTGGTCGTCAGTGTTGGGTGGTGGCCGGTGATGGGGCGTGGTGCATGCACACCAGGTCGTCTCGGTCGTCCCATGACTCGGCGACGGTGAAGCCGTACCGCTGGTACAGGGCGATGGCGCCGGTGGAAGGTCACCGCCCAGCGGCCCAGTCACCGGCATCACCGATATGGGCGGCCACCGTCCGCAGGAAAGTGGATAGTCGGCCTGGAGCGAGAGGTAAGGATCTCCCCGCTGGTCCGATTCAGGCGCCGCCTTTGAGCGCCTCCGGTCCATCGAGCACCGCACGGTGCGGCTGTTCGACTCCACAATCGGCACCGCCGGCGCGGTGCCTTCCGCCGTATCCGATCAGCAGGCCGTCCAGGGAAAGGAGTCAGCATGGTCACCAGCCCAGCAAGACCCACGCTCACGGCAGAGGTGGAGCGATTGCCCACGCCGCCGCTGCGCACGTCCACGGAGATCCAGGGCAATATCCTGGCCGCGTTTCACAAGGACTACATGACGTTCCGCTACCTGCGGTTCCCGGACGCGGCCCGCGCACGCGGTTGGCTCTCGGTGATGCTGAACACCGTCTCGGTGACCGCCGAAGTGGAGGGCTTCAACGAGGCGTTCTCCCTCTCCCGCCGCGCCTACGGCCACGACCCTGACAAAGGTGCGACCTGGGTGGGGCTGTCCCTCACCTATCAGGGGCTGATGGAGGTCTCGGTCCAGGCCGAGCAGGTCGAGAAGGATCTGTACGCCTTCGAGGCGCTGCGGGCGGGCGCCGACGGGCGGGCCACGATCGTGGGCGACGACCCGGCTCAGTGGGTGTTCGGTTCCGGTGAGAACACCGTGCACGCGGTCGTGGTGGTTGCCGCGGACACCAAGGAAGACCTGGACAACAAGCTGCAGAAAATCGCCGCGGCGGACAATGCCCACGGCATGATCCTGGTGGGCCAGGACAACGGCGAGACCCTGCCGGGCGAGCTTCGAGGACATGAGCACTTCGGTTTCAAAGACGGCGTCTCCCAGCCCGGAGTCGGTCAGTTCCATCGCGAGGACCCCCGGAAACCCGGATTTCGCGAGAATCGGCTGGGGGCCGAACTCATCGCGCCCGGCGAGTTCGTCTTCGGATACCCGTGCGAGGAGGGCAGCAATAACCGCACCGGGCCGACGTGGATGAAGGACGGCTCGTTCCAGGTGGTGCGCCGTCTCCACCAGGACGTGGCGAGCTGGCGCGCGGCCATTGCGGAGGCGGCGAAGAATTTCACTCCCGCGCTGGATTTCGACGGGCTCGCCGCCTGCGTGGTCGGCCGGAATCCAGACGGTACGCCGCTTGCCAGGCCGTCCGATCCGGTGGCCGGTATCGGGAGCGATCTCAACGACTTCGACTACCGGAACGACCCGCGCGGCCAGGACACACCCTGCGCTTCACACACGCGCAAGACCAACCCACGTCATGCCGACCCGACCATCCACACGCGCAGCCACCGCATGCTGCGCCGCGGCATCCCGTACGGCCCGCCCCTCGCACCGGGTCAGCCCGATGACGGGCAGGAGCGCGGCCTGCTGTTCGTTTGCTACGGCACATCGCTCGAGGAACAGTTCGAGCATGTTCAGGCACGATGGGCCAACGCCGCGGACTTCACGCCCGGGGAGCCCGGGGCACCCACCGGCAGAGACAACGTCTGCGGTTCCGGAGGCGAGGCACGGTTCGAACTGGGCGAGACCGGCCCCCAGGGCACCGTGGACATGCGCGGCTTCCTCAAGACCATGGGCATGGTGTACGCCTTTACTCCGTCCATGTCCACACTGCGGCTGCTCGCCGAGGGCGCACCACTACCCCGATAGACCACCCTGCCCTCGCCTCGCAAGCCACGAGGAGTTCCTCGCTTCGTCGGCCCCAGCTGAATCGGACAGCCGGGGCCGAAGGACCCCTCCGCGTCAGAAAATGCCCAGCTCAGAGCCTTGTGCAACACCCTTTACGACCTCGTGCGCGGTTAGCCGTGGATCGTCGAGGGTTGCTGTGCTGGCAGTGATTCCTAATGTCGTTTGTCAAGCGGCGAGGGCGGGACTGTAAAGAGAACGGCCCTGTCTCACATTCGGTGGTGACGGAGGGTGGTCAGGGTCGTTGGCCTTCACGTGAAGGATGTCAACGAGCTTGTGCAGACAGTGTTTTCGGGCCTTTCGCCACTGGTCGTCGAGGACGTGGCTGACGAGGGTGAGCGGATCATGGTGCGGGCACGAACTCCGCAGGACACCGCGGCCTGCCCGGTGTGCGGGGCGGCGTCGGGACGCGTGCACGGCCATCACTGGCGGACCGTCGCGGATGTGCCGGTCGACGGGCGTCGAGTGGTGGTCCGTGTGCGGGTGCGGCGTCTGGTGTGTCCCACCCGCGGCTGCCGCCACACCTTCCGCGAACAGGTGCCTGGAGTGCTGGACCGGTACCAGCGGTGTACGACTCGCCTGACCAGGCAGGTCAAGGCCGTGGTGAAGAGTCAGCGGGCCGAGCCGGGGCGCGTTTGCTGGCGATACTCGCGGTGGGCTTGTCGCGTCACACGGCCCTGCGCGCCCTGCTGCAGATCCCGCTGCCCATCGAGCGGCTGTCCCGGGTGATCGGCGTCGATGATTTTGCGCTGCGTCGGCGCCACCGGTACGCCATCGTGATCATCGACGCCGAGACCCACGAGCGGATCGACATGTTGCCTGCCGCACGGCCGACACCCTGGAAGCCTGGCTGCGCGAGCATCCGGGCATCGAAGTCGTATGCCGTGACGGCTCGGCGACCTACGCCGAGGCCATCCGGTGCGCTCTGCCCGACGCGGTCCACGTCACCGCTGCGGCGAACGTTCGTCGGTGAGGAGGACGCGACCAGCCGCGCTTACGCGTAGCCGTAGCCGGTTTCGACGTCCTCCGGCGTCCCGCCAGCGCCGTTCTGGTGCCAAACCTTAACCGTCACCCGGTTGCCCTCTGGAATGTTGACTCCGACTCCGCCCGTCACGCAGGTGCCGGCGCCGCCCGTGGCCTCCAAGTAGGAGGTCGCGATGCTGCCGTTGCCGTTGGTATAGGTGACGGACATCTTGGCACGGTCGCCGTCGGCGTATTTGTCGCACACCTTCCAGTCGTCTCCGTCGGAAATGAAGGTTGCTCTTGCGGCCTCGTATGCGCAGGCCACATTTGTGCACACGTATGAAGAGACGGTGACGTCCGTTCCAGCGAGGGAGGGCGTGGCTGTCAGGACTACGGCCGCAGCGGCGGCGGTGCCGACCGTAGCCACATTCCTGAGAATTGATACAAGATTTCCCACAATGCGTCCTTACGTTCCAAGGGGCCAGATCGATCATGATCGTAAGACATCTATGTGAGGATGGGAAGTGCATCAAAGGTGACCGCTTCATGAGGTATAACTAGGTAGAACTACGACTTTTCCCGCTCGTCCGAATTTGGGTTTGTTCAGGATGTCGGTGGGTCTCAAAAGCGGGCGAACGTGACCCTGTGGATCACGCGAACCTGGTGCCGACCGGGTCGCCTCGGGCAGGGCGGTTTGGCAGACGACCTCCATCGAGATCGAGCGGGCCCGCAGGGACATCTACAACATCTCCGGTTTCCTCGACGATGCGGATGCCGATCGGACTGCAGGAGTCGTCAGCTCGACGTTCGGCCAGGACGGCAGGATCCTCTCGCCCAGGACCAATGTCCGTTATTGATCAGAAACAGTTTGGATTCTGGGGCGCTGGTCGGGTGTGAGCGATCTGGTGGGGGACGCGCGGCATCTGTCGCCGTCGGCGCAGGAGGCCCTTCGGTTGAGGGCGGTGGCCGCGTTGGTGGCGTGGCGGGACCGTGAGGACGTGGCGGTGGTCTGCGTGGTGTCGCTGAAGGCGGTCGACATCTGGTGGGCGAAGTGGCGGGCCGGCGGTCGGGAGGCGCTGGTCATGCGCCGGCGGGGTAAGCCGGTCGGGGTGCACCAGGTGCTCGGGGAGGCCGAACAGGCCGCCGTGCGGCAGGCGGTCCTCGATCACCGGCCCTGTGACGGGCTTGACAGGGCGGGTGTGGGCGCGGCGACTGATCGGTGACCTGATCGCGAAGCTGTACCGGGTAAGGCTGACCGAACCGGGGGTCGGCACGTACCTGCGACGCTGGGGGCTGTCCTTCCAGCGCCCCGACAGGCGGCCGTCGAGCAGGACTCCGAGGCCGTCCGGCGCCAGCACCAGGAGACCTGGCCCAAGATCCGCGCGAGGCGAAGGCCGCTGAGATCCTCTTCGCCGGCCAGGTCGGCATCCGCTCCGACCAGGTCACCGGCCGCGCCTGGGGAGAGAAGGGCAGGACTCCCGTCGTGCGGCGGAGCGGGAACCGGATCTCGGTCAACGCGATGTCCGCGATCAGCACCAGGGGCCGGAGGCACTTCATGGTCTTCACCGAGAGCTTCACCGCCGCGGTGATGTGCTGCCTGGACCGGCTGGCCGGGCCACTTCGACCGCAAGGTCCACCTCGTCGTCGACGGGCACTCGGCTCACCGGTCCAAGAAGGTCCGCGACTGGCTCGCCGCCCACCGCGACGACGTCGAGTTCCACGTCCTTCCCCCGTACTCAACCCCGACGAACTCGTCAACGCCGACCTCAAACACAGCCTGCCCAAGCAGCACCGAGCCCGCGACCAGTCCGAACTCGCTGCGGAGACCCGCCGCTTCTTCCGCAGACGACAGCGCCAACCGCACATCGTCCGCGGCTACTTCGGCGGCCCGCACGTCCACTACGTCCTCGACGAGAACCCCATGAGTGTCTGATCAAATTGCCGCTTCTCGAAGTCCTGCCGTGTGGCGCGAGTGCCTCACCGTGGCGGCAATGCCTCCCACCATTTGGACAGCGAGCCGTCGGGTTCCAATCCGTATCGCTTGACATTCTCAGCTTCGTGGGGGCGGTGCCCTTCGAGCAGCGAGGCAATCTCGTCGGTAATCCGGAAATATCGCTCTCTTTCTGCGCCTTTCCGGTACCAAAATATGGCCTCCTCTGTTCGTCCCAATTTCCCTAGAAGTTTGGCCATTTCGTACATCGCGGAATGGTCGCCGCATTCTGCAGCCTGCTGATACCAGGCCAGTGCTTTGGTGATGATCCCCGCCTTCTCTAGCCTCGAGGCGAGTTCTTTGGCAGCGACAGGATCACCCCCCTCGGCGCGGTCCCGTATCCAGGTAGCAGCCTCATCGGCGCGACCCGACTTTTCCAGGAGCTCCACTGCCACTCCTAGTGTCGTAAATCCTGCAAAGATATCTCCCTCAGGGTCATACTCTTTCATTCTTTGCTGAAGGGAGTGTGTCCCCTCAGGGCTCTGGAGGTATGTAATGGCGCGTTCAATCCAGAGTTCGCAGTTCTTGGCCACACCAGAAATGGAGCCATGGGCCAGGAAACACATGGCGAATGGATTGCCGTCTTCCGCGCATTTCTTAAGCCAGGCGAGCAGCTCGTCCTCCTTGCCGGCCTCCTCCAGAATCTCGACGAGTGTGGTCATGGTCATGGGATCCCCTGCTTCGGCACGCTGCCACAACCAGGCGGGCATATCCCCCGACCGGCCCACCTCCTGGAGCATCTTGGCCGCCTCAACGGTTGCGAGGCAGGACATGCCGCGATTCCACGGTCGGAGTCCAGAAGCCGTCGCGACGCGTTGGTACCAAGAGAGGGCTTCGTCGATTCGGCCGTGCTCCTTCAATATTTTGACCGCTTTGAAACCTGCGTCCACTGTGCTTTCCGGGTGGCCGCTGTCGGCAGCGTGCTTGTACCATGTGAGCGCTTCGTCAATGCGGCCAGCTTCCTGCAGCAGTTCGGCTGCGGCGTAGCTCGCTTGAGCCGCTGCTTCGAAGTGCCCCTTTTCGGCGGCGGACTGAATCCAACTGCGGATCTCGGTGGTTCGGTCGGCTTTAATGAGTATTTCTATGGCGGTGTGGGTGGCGTCGAGGTTTCCTGATTCAGTGGCAGTGCGCAGCCAGGAGAGAATCGAATCCATCTCTTGTGTCTCACGGAGTCGCGCTACGAAAGCAGCCAATACGAATCTGTTGCCGTTTGTCGCGACACTTATCCGATATGCGGTGTCGTCTACTTCTGATTCTTGGGGGTATCCGGCGTAAGTCAGCCTGTCCTGAACCCAGCACAACAAGCCGGGGTTACTCATTTCCGGCACGTGAGAATATAGTTCGCAGGCGCGCCGGAACCATGCCGATGCTTCCTCTGCGCGGCCTGCCTCTACCAGGATGTGCGCCACTTTGAGATAGGCGGTGGATCTACTGGTGCCAGCTGCGGCGGCTGCGGTCCAGAGTTGCAGCGCCGTTCTCTTCAATCCACGGTGGTCGGCAGACTCGGCGAGCAGCGGTAGGTCGGTGCGGGTGGCGTGTTCGGTGAGGGCCGACCACAGGGAAGCGGGGGCTGTGGTGATGCTACGCGCGGTACGGCCGTAGTCCTCGAGATAGTCGGCCAGCAGGTAGTGGGGGTGGTGGGCCGAGGCTGGGTCCGTCCCGCTGGGGCGGACAGGAGTGAGCGCGCCGCGGGTGCCGTGCAAGGGTGCGGCGACATAGGCGAGGGCGCGTTCCAACCAGTCGTCGCTGAGCAGGTCGTATTGGTGGTCGGTGAGGTAGCCGTTCGCGGCGGCCTCGAGGAGGGCGAGGGGCAGCGCTGGGCTGTGTCCGAGACGCCGTGCGTCCATGGCTGCCTCAATCAATGCTTTCGCGCCTGGAGGGCCGGTCCGGTAGCGGTTGATCAGGGCGGGTGCGCCGGCGAGGTACTGGGTGATGTGTCCGTGCTCTGCGTGCTCGGCGGCGTAGGCCAAACGAGGGTCGCTGTATGCCGCCGTCCGCAGCGACCGTAGGTCGGCTTCGCCGAAGCGGTCGGGCACGACGAGGGCTGTGCCCGTGCCGGTGAGTAGGGCACGAGCGTGGGGGTGGTGGTCCGCCTCCGTGTCCCTGGGCGGGGTCGTGAGAGCGGCCCAGTGTTCGGGCCAGGTCGTTCCGAGCACGAGCACGGGAGCCCGGTCAGGATCGTGCATAAGGGAGTGCAGTCCTGAGGCGACGCGCTCACCCAGCGCCTTCGTCGCTGTCAGCAGATAGTGCTGGATCTCGTTGAGCCACACGACCGTACAGGGGCGGACATGTGCCAGGTCACGCAGAGCGGCTTCTGGTCGGCCGGGGGCGAAGGGGTGCCATAGCCGCCACCCAGCCGGAAGGCCCTGCACGGCTTCCCAACAAGCCCGAGTCTTGCCGGATGAGGATTCCCCTACCAGCACCGTCAATTGGCTCACACCCGCAACAGCGCGTTGCACGAGATCATGCAGCCGGGCGTCGTGCGCGCGTGTGATGTAGGGAGGCAAGAGCGGCAGTCCCAGCCAGCCTCCCTCGGAGGGACCGAGATCGATCACCCGGTGTACCTCGAGAGAGTGGGGATCGGCGAATTGGCTGATCGGCCGTCCGGGAGCCGCTGATGACGAAGTACTGACCGAACGGCCCGGTCCGCCGGACGTCGACTCGTTGTAGGTCACGTGGCTGACATGACCTATAGAGAGGCTGTGGTTGTCGGCCCAGGCGGTTAGGCCTCCGCGTGGCAAGGAGTTGGGATCTCGAGGGCTGTCAGAGGCCGGTCCGTTCAGCCCTGGGACGGATCCGGCCCCGGAGGGGGGCCGATGTGAGCACCTCCATGAAGCACTCCCGTGGCGAGCGAGCCGCGGTCGGCTCGGAGAGTCATGTTCCCGCCCACGGCCAGTCCGCCTGCCCCGGACGATGTTCCCCCAGTGGACTGGGAGTACCCGCCGAGCAGGGCGCGGAGCCGGTCAGCGGCCCGCTCACGCATATCTTGGTCCAGGCCTTCCAGCAGTATCTCGAAGCGGGTCTGCCAGGCTGCCTCCTGGCGGTCGCGCACCCGCTGCAGCTCCTCGAGGTCGGCCGCCGCCAGAACGGCCACGGTCTGGTCGAGCCGCCCCAATTCCTCGTGCTCGCGCTGAGCATCTCCGCAGCCGAACCAGCCGAACCAGCCGGCCACCCGCTGCCGGAAATCCACCCACACATCCGTGCCCGCCGCTTGCACCACTGCGGTCCCACCCGCTGCGGCCAGCGCTGTTAATGTTTCCCCGAGCATGTCCGCCCCATTTCGATGCCCCCGCCCAAAACGGTACTGCTACACCTAGTATGCGCGCAGCGACTCCGCCGCAACCGTGCGGCGAGACAGCCAGCAAGTGCCAGCCTGAGCACCAAGCCCCTGACGCTCGTAGCAGCGTCGCAGCCCGCACGGCCGGGGTGAGAACGTGCAAACGCGCGGGCTGCGTACTGAACCGCTGGCGTGCGAGCATCTTCCTTCCGCGAGCTGACGGATGGGGGCGTTAGCCTGCCGGTGTGCGCCGAACAGAGTGTTGCCCGGCTGCGTTTTCTCTCGCACCTTGGCCCGGCGGCCGTGTGTGTCGGGGCCGGGGTGCAGGCGGTAGACGGCCCACACGCTGGCGTGGGTCGACCACACCAGATGCCCGGCCATGTGACGGATCGGCACCCTCACCGCACACCACCCTTACTGCGCTCGGACTGCGCGAGCAGCCGCTGCACACCGGACGCCGGACCCCGCGCCGGTGCAGCGCCCGCCGGAGCCGGACGGCGGACCGGCGCGGCGGCAGTCATCCGTGGGCGCAAGTCTTGCGCGGACCGCTCCGGCATCCGCCGAACTGCAGGGGCCGGCGCGGCAAGCGAGGCCCGGCGCGGTGTGGGGGAGTGCGTTGGCGGGGGAGTACTCGTCGGGGTGAGGGTGTCCTCGATGGTGAAGCCGGCGAGTCGAGGTCGTGGGCTGCGGTCGTGGGCGGGGTCGTCGCCAATGCGCCCGCCGGCGGGCTGGCGGGCGATCGTTGCGGCAGGTCAGCATTTCAGGTGTTCTCTGGGCGCAGGATTGCTCTGGAAGTCGGACTGCGGGCGCCCTGGCGGGGCACCGTAGCCCAACTGACGGTTTGTCCACCTCCGTCGAGTGCATTTGGTACGTCATGCGCCAGGACCCTGGGGGTGGTGGCTGACAATCGGGACATGGCAGATGACGTGCCGCTCCATACTAAACGGTCAGAATTTGGCCCGTGGGAGCTACGAGAGGGAATCCGGGCTCGCGCAAGTGAACTAGAGGTGTTGCTGGACGAGAGGGTCGCGAGGCACCCCGGAAATCAAAGAGTCGAACTTCTGACGCGCCAGGCCATGCTGGAGCTTCGAAAGGCCCGAGAGGCGGTTTCCTCTCGAGGGCATCCCAGGTGGTACAAAATGGGGGCGCATGTCACCGTTGGCCAGATTCACCTAGACACCGCACATAATCTCCTGCTTCGGCTGTCAGAGCCCGAAGAGGTAATTCCGATGATGCCCGGTGTTCTCGCTTTCGTGCGAGATCACCTTCCGGCGGGTGACCCCCGAAGAGTGCAGATCGAGCTAATCAATAAAAGGATTTCCGCGACCAACACCCTCACGGCCGCCGATCTTGAAACCGTCCTTGATGCGGTCGGTGTCGCACGCAAGGAGAGCATCCGCGAGGCGTTGCGTATCCGAAGCTTCGTCTACATCGTTGTGTGGGTGACTTTCGCCCTTGTCCTGGGGGCCGCGCTCGTAGCCCTGCTGGGAGGAGTAGCATACGATGTCCTGCCTCTTTGCTTTACTCCGCCGCAGGGTACCGTTCGGGCTGGGTATGAAGTTGTCTGCCCGGTGAGAATGACTAGCGACTGGACCTTCAATTCAGATATCAATCGTGCCCTATCGGTGACGGCCACGCCGGTAGACTATCTCGTCGTCGAGGTCGCCGGCCTTGTCGCTGCAGGTATTTCTGCAGTTACATCGATCCATAAGATGAGAGGGGCGACGACACCGTACAATATCCCGGTGGTACTCGCCGCTCTGAAACTACCGACCGGGGCGCTTACGGCTGTCCTTGGTCTTCTTCTCATGCGCGGAGGATTTATCCCCGGGCTTTCTGCTCTGGATTCATCTGCACAGATCATCGCTTGGGCAATCGTGTTTGGTTATGCTCAACAGCTCTTCACCAGACTCGTCGACAGCCAGGCGCAGGCGCTGATTAGTTCCTTCGGCCCGACCCCTGCTGAGGCGATCGCACCACCCCCTCCCCCTCCACCCCCTCCACCGAGCCCTCCATCAAGCGACTTTGGCCCGGCGGCGCAAAGACGAAGGTCGCGGTGGCGTACGGGGTGAAGACGGACATGCGGCGGCAGCGGCCCCCGCCAGGCTCAGAAGCCCCACGACTACGGCATCCACTGAGCCTCTTTCATCCTGTGTTTGTGCAGATCAGGAGGGTGTGGATGGCCTGGACAACGGTGCCGATGCGGCGTGTGGAGCATCTGGCTCGTCTTAGCAGCCGCCAGGACTTCAACTGAGCGAAGGCGCGTTCCCCCGGGCTCTCAGCCGGGCATGGTCGCGATTGAACTGCTGGTACTGCGGGGGCTGTTCGCGGTGGTGGTAGTACGGGGTGCGGAAGGTGGCGCCGGCACCTTGGTAGGCACGGTCCGCGAGGACAAGGATCTGCCGGGTGAGGCAGGCCTGGACGATGCCATGGGCACCGGCTGCCGTCAGGTCGTGCGTGCGGCCCGGCGTCGCACGGGAGAACCAGAGCGGTGTGCCGTCGGAACGGGCGATGACCTGCACGTTCATACCGTGCTTGCGGTGCTTCATCGAGTAGTACGGCTCGTCCGCGCGGACTCGGTCGGTGGGGATCAGGGTGCCGTCAACGATGACGTGATCGCCTTCACCGAGGCCTGTGAGGGCCTTGTGAGGCCGGGGGCCCAGGACACCAGAACGTCCAAGGTCTCGTCCACGTGCCGCCAGGCCGTGGCCTGGGGTATCCCGAAACCTGCTCCAAGCGGGGAAAACGTCTCGTTCTTGCGGAGGTGGACGAGGGTGAGCAACGCTTGTTTGAAGCAACCGAGCTTGCGCCAGCGGGTGTTGCGGGCCAGGCGATGCTCATGCAGCAGCCAGGCAACATGCTCGACGAGGTCGTGCGGGACGTCGAGCATGACAGGATACGGAACCAACAGGGCCCCTTCGGTCGCCGGTGTGCTGAGTGGAATCACCACGCCAACGACGAGGGGCCCTGGCTCGTCACCACACCCGCTGAACTGCACATTTCACCCTCCCGCACAGGATGAAAGAGGTTCACTTACCTGACCCGCGAGGCCGCCCGGCAAGACATCACTCGCTACATCGAATTCTGAAACAATCGCAAACGCCTCCACTCGGCGGTGGGCTACCGCCCTCCGTGCGAAGTCCATGCCGAGTACGAGAAGTTGCGAATCGCTGCGTGATCGCGATCCACAGTTGTCAGCGCTTCTCCGCCCGCCTCCTGCGCGAGCGCGGTCACTTCCAGGTTCGGGTTACCGTACATCGACGTAGTCGCCGGGGGCGTTGGCGGGGCCGGTGGTGGTGTTGCCGGGGTAGCTGTAGCGCCAGTAGCCGTCACGCGTGGCGGTGACGGTGGTCTTGAGGTAACCGGTGGGGCCGGCGGTGACGGTCCTGACGGTGGTGTAGGTGCCGGTGGGTGTGCGGAACTGCAGGCGTACGGGCTGGCCGGCGTAGCGGTGGTAGGCGGAGTCGTCCCAGCTGACGCGGCTGAGGGCGCCGGTGACCGTGATCGGCTTGCCCTTGGTCACGGGTTCGGGGGCGGCGTTGGCGGTCAGTTTCGCGCTGCGGAGCACGCTGACGGATGCCGCTGTCTTGCGGTGGTAGTCGCCGTCGTTGGCCTTTGCGTTGACGTGGAGGCGCCAGGTTCCGGCGTCGGCGTTCTGCAGCCAGGCTTCGCCCATGACGAATCCGAAGGTGCACCGTGTGGTGGTGCCGTCAACCGCCGTGCATGCCGGGTCTGTTGGCGCTGCCAGGCCGGCGGTCGGTGCGGTGCTGGGGCCCCGGTACAGCCAGGCGTCGATGTAGTCGATGCCGTCGGGGTCACTGGCCGTGACGGACACGGGGAAGGACGCCTGTGCGGCAGTGCCGAACACGAGAGCCTTGCCGCCGTTGACGGACGCGGCAAGGATCTGGGTGTCGCCCAGGCGGGTCTCCGCGGTGGCCGTCGGTGCGCTCAGGCACAGGATCGTGAGTGAGGCGACGACTGTCGCGGCGGCACGCTTGTCCATGTGTCAATCCCCCTGGTGGAACGCCGGTCCCTGAGTTGAGGGAACCGAAGCTGTGGATGATGTTAGTCGGCTTGCGGAGGTACTTCGGCGTGAGGGGTGCCTCGACTTGTGGGAGCAGGCGCGGCCGACGCGGACCTATCCGCGGGGGAGGGGCGGCTGGCGCGATGGTTCGGCCGCAAGCTCCCTGGCTCAGCCGGGAGGTACCGGGGTGGGGTCAGTATCAGGCTCGAGGCGAAAAGATCGAGGGCTGCGTTCGCGGCGTCACCGGCGTGGGGTGGAGCAGCTCGGTAGCTCGCTGGGCTCATAGCCCGGAGGTCGAAGGTTCAAATCCTGTCCCCGCTGCGAAGGACAGGGGCCTGGACGACAGCCGGGGCACTGTCGCGGTTGACCGTGCTCAGCAGTGCCGGGAGGCATGTCTCGCGCTGGGCCGACCGTAGGCACCCCTGTTGACGTGTCGTACCGACTCCTGCTCCGCCTTGCGTCACCGCGCGATTGGGCTCGGCACCTTCCGCCGGGTTCTCGTCTGACCCCGTGCGGCAGGACCCCTTCACGGCCGCGCGACTATCACTCGCCGCGCGTAGGCCGTCAATCCGCATTCTGCTTGTGCCGGTGAAATCTGTACCGGCCGCAACCGGTTCCGGCCAAGCACTCCCGCGATGTACCGGCGGCCGACGCCGCGTCGCTTTGCTGGATCTTGCCGGTCGCGCAGCGGTCTGCCCGGGGGCAGACCCCGCACGGCGAAGGGGTGCGGATGTGAGTCAGGACAGTGACTTGTAGACCTGCCAACCCGTGCCGATCTTCACTCGCGTTGTGCAGGTGCCCGAATGCCGGTAGAGGTTTCCGGTCGTGTCGCGGGCGACGAGGTCGGCCCTGCCGTCTGCGGTGATGTCACCCACGCCGACGACCGTGTTGTACGTTGCGCCCCAGTTGGCGGCCAGTTTCACGCGGGCGGTGAAGGTGCCGTTGCCCCTGCCGGTGTAGCGGTACAGGTTGTTGGACTGGTCCTGCACGAGGAGGTCGCCGACGCCGTCGCCGTTGAGGTCGCCGGCGCCCACGACCTTCTTGTAGATCTTCCAGTTGTCCGCGAGCTTCACGCGTGCGGCGAGCTTGCCGGTGCTGGTTCCCTTGTGCAGGTACACCGAGCCGGTGGAGCTGCTGCGGGCGATCAGGTCGGGCAGGCCGTCGCCTGTGACGTCGCCCGGGGACGTCATGACGTCGTACTGGTTCCAACCGGTGCCGAGCGCGGTGTAGGACGTCGTCGGCTTCGGCGCGGTGCCGCAGGCGGGCTTGTACAGCCGAAGCGTTCCGTCGCTGGGCCGGACGAGGACGTCGGCGCAGCGGTCGCCGCTGAGGTCGCCGACCGGCACCGCTCGGGCCGTCGTCGGCCAGCCGCTCGACGACACGGTCCCGGAGAACTTTCCGGCGCCGTCGCCGCGGTGAAGCGTGAGGAGCCCGGACGAGTTCGTCGTCAGGAGGTCGCCGATGCCGTCGGGCAGCGACGCGGTACCGACGTGGTCCCGCCAGACGGCTGTGCCGCCCGTCAGGCCGAGGGTGCCGGTCTGGACGAGCGGCGCGCCCTGCCCGTCGGCGGGCTGAGCGGTCAGTGTCCAGTTGTACGAGCCGTTGGGCAGCAGTCCGCCGGTGGTGTCGCGGCCGTCCCATTTCGCGGCGATCGAGTACTCGGCGGCTCCGCCGGTGCGTGTGGCCACCAGGCGGCCCGTGACCTTGTGCCGCACGTCGAGCTTCCAGGAGGCGGCCGGTTCAGACAGCCACCATTCCCCTCGCCAGTAGACAGGGGTTGCATCTGTCTCGGCGCGGGTGGTGACAGTCCGGTAGGGGGAGATCAGAGCCGCTGCGGGCTGGCCGGTGTCGAGGACGTGGACGTTCTGGTCGGCCGTGGTGTAGGCGAGGCCGCTGTCGCGTGGGTCGAGTGCGACGAGCCCCGCCGCGTCGGTCGCCCACAGCCGCACAGCCGTACCGCTCTGCAGTGCGTAGACGGCCAGTCCCTGACCGTTGCGAACGGCCACGAGACCGTCTCCGAGCCAGGCCTGTCCGGCGGATGCGAGTGGAATGCTCTTTTTGGCCTGGAGGTCGTAGACACCGGCGGCGTTCGCGGCGCTGGTTTCGCACTTCCAGTACAGCCACCGGCCGACGGCCTGCAGTTCGAACGTGTTGGTGCAGCCGGAGGCCGTCGGGAAGGAGGCCAGCGGGGCTCCGGTGCGGGCGTCCTTGGCGGTCACCGTGCCGTTGGGGGTCGCGGTGAACAGGGTGGTGCCCCAGAGCGCGCTCGTGCGGTACGGCTCCTTGTGCAGGACCTTGCCGGTGTCGATGTCGACGACTCGGAGTTCCTCGCTGCCGCCCGCGGGTGTTCCGGCGATGAGTACGAGGTTTCCGGACGCGCCGAGGATCCTCATCTGGGGGTCGGAGCTGTTCGTGGAATCCTGCAGCCCCGTCTCGCGCGTGGTGCCGGGGAACGCCTCGTTACCGCCCACGACGAACAGCCGGGGCTTCCAGTCGCCGACAGCGTCGTCGTACACCACACCGCGGTAGACGGTCCGCCCGTCCCCGGTGGGATGCAGCTGCGGGCAAAGCCCGTAGACGACGCTGCACTTGTCGTGCCAGTCGGGCAGGCTGCCCGCGCCGGTCCGCTCGCCGTAGCCGGGGGCGGAGCCGGTGAGCTGCCGGCGGTAGGGGAGGGTGGCTCCGTCGCCGTTCTCCACTGTCCGGACTGTGCCGTGATCGAGCGTCAGCTGCTGGATCTGCATCGGGACCGGCGCGATCCGCAGCACTCGGGTCGCCTGCGGCGCGCCGTCGGCCGCCACCGTGATGGCCTGGTAGCCGTAGTCCTGCGCGGACTGCCCGCCGAGGAGCTGTATCCCGCCGTCCGGCCGGACGGCGATGGGGTCAGCCACCGCACGGGCGAGGAGAGTGCGCTCACCCGAGCCGTCGAAGGGAACGGCCACGACCTTCCAGACCGGCGCTCCACTACTCCTCGAACCGAGAGCGGAGTCGTAGCGGCCGACGATCAGGGAGTCGCCGACGAGACCGAGAACCCTGGCATCGGTGAGGCCGATCTGGAACTCGCGTACGGGCGTGTCGAATTGGCCCTGCTCGTAGATCCGCACACCGCCCGCCTGGGGCAGCACCAGGTGACGGGCGGTCACCACCGGGCTCGTGTAAATGCCGCCGACGAACGGTAGGACGGTTGCCTGCGCGGTGCTCAGGTCGATCCAGACGTACAGGCTGGAGGTCTGTCCGGGGATCTGCAGCGTTGCGATGAACCCCTCGAGGCCGGCCCGTCCGGCGAAGAGTATGGAGGAGCCCTCGGGGAGGCCGGTCACGGGCCGGTCGACCGTGGTGCCGTTCTCACTGGTGAGGAGATGGAACTCGGTCCACGGCCCGTCGGTCGTGACGCGCCCCTTGGTCACCACGGTGGTTCCGAGCGTCCGGTTGTAGGTCTGTCCGGCCGGAATGGTCACGGTGGTCGTCACGTCCGTTGTCATGTTCCGCAGCAGGACGTCCCGGCCCGTGGACGACCGCAGGGCCACTACGTCTGACGCCGCTCCGTAGTACTCCAACGGGCTTGCGGCGTGAGTGCCTTCGAGTTTGCGTGTCGATCCGTCGGCGCCGGTCCACTCCAGCCCGGACGGGCCACCCGCGGTGGTCGGGTAGTGCAGAAACCCGGAAGGTCCAACGCTGGCCACCCAGCCGTAGCCCGGTGTGGCGCGCAGTGTCGCGGGGATGGTCGTCTCACCGAACGTGCCGGAGCCAGCCTGCGCCTCCCAGGCAATCGGGCCGACGGTCAGCGACAGCGACACGGCCACCGCGGCGGCCACACGCAGGCGGGCGGCAGAATGACGAGACAAAATGCCCCTCCCCAGGGTACGAGGCAGGACACACCACTCCCCGGTGGCGCAGGCCGTCGGCCCACGAATCCGCCTCATCGAAAGTCTGGTGATCTTACAGCCCATGCGCCGGATACTGGGTAAGGGGTTTCTGGCCTGGCCAGGTGCCGACAGGCGCCGCTCGCGACGAAGTAGACGACGCGAGGTGGTCTCCCCGCGCCAGGCCTGGGCCGCCCTCGCTTCGTTCCAGCACGCCGTGGAGACCAATGACCTGCAAGGCGTGCTCGCCCCGGGCGTCGCCATGATCAGTGACGCTGGCGGTGTCCCCTCGAAGGTGGTCCGTCTCCTCGCCGCCCGCCTCGACGCCCAGCAAGGCCCGGTCACCAGCGAACCCACCACCGTCAACGGCGATTCCCCGCTGTTGCTTCGCGTCGTCGGCGAGATCAACAGTGTCCTGCCGATCCGTGTCCAGCACGGCCTCGTCACCGACGTCTACGTGATCCGCACCCCGGAGAAGCTCACCCACATCATGGCCGACACACCGCTGAGCCTAAACTGACGCCACAACGGTCGCGCAGGAGTTCGGCGCATGCGCAGTGCGCGCACTGTGCGCACAGCACTCGCGCGGCCTTGTGCACTTTTCCGTGCGGTGTACCGGAAGGTTGCGACGCTCGGTTCTCCGGTCGATCTATCGGAGGAGTCGTCATGTCCGGTGCGTCATTTGCTCTTTGTCTCTCCATTGCCGCGCTCAGTTCACGCCTGGCCGTAGCGCTGGTGAGCATCGTCCTGCTCATGCCCCGTTGACAGCCAGGATGAGCCGGTTTCGGTGGCGGCCGAGCAGCCTCCTCCTCCGGGACCGGCACTTTTGCGCTCCACCCCGGTGGTGCCCAGGGCCGGTGGGGCAGGGCAAAGGCCACGATCCCGCCTCGCGCTGCACCACGTACACCGCACCTTCGCCGACTCAAGGCCAGACTCGGCGTACGTCCAGCAGGGCACGGCAGATGGCCGCAGCGGCCTTCGGCCCCCCGATCCGGGCAGCCAGAGGGGCGAGAGCCCGCAGGTCGGCCGCCAGTTCGCCGCGGGACCTGCGGGCCCCTTCGCACATGAGCAGCGTCCAGGCCTCCGCGCCCCGGTAGCCAGGGGTGTCCGCGGCGACGCGAGAGAGTCGGCCCAGGCACTCCACGCGGTCGGGCGTCTCCGGCACCGTCGCCGCGGCTGTCAGCCCCTCGTCGAGGAGAGTGGAGCGCATGGCGACGGGGGCGTGCTCGGCGATCGCCGCGTAGGCGGCGGCCCGGGTGGCGGCGTTCCACGAGGGGTCGACGGCTTCGGCGAGCCGCCCGACGAGGGCTTCCGGCGGCTGGGTCCAGGGCAGCAGGAGAGCGGGCGTGACGAGTCTGCCGTAGTCGGTCAGGCCGGGGCGCTTCAGCGTGGAGCCCGTGATCTCGTCCAGTACGGGCTGCCGCGCGGAGGCGGGCAGCTGCGGCAGGAGCATCGTAA
Source organism: Streptomyces sp. NPDC048600 (assembly GCF_055587025.1). Classification (NCBI taxonomy): domain Bacteria; kingdom Bacillati; phylum Actinomycetota; class Actinomycetes; order Kitasatosporales; family Streptomycetaceae; genus Streptomyces; species Streptomyces sp. NPDC048600. The sequence continues at coordinate 306,808 of NZ_JBVJGZ010000007.1, forward strand.
GTACCTTCACCCGCAGCCCTGTTGCGCTGAGCGAGCGGGCCACGGCGACAGCGTCGTCAGCCCGCGAGGGCTCTTGCCGGACCACGTCCACGAGCACCTCGGCGATCCCTTCGCCACCCGCGTACGTCACGTCGGAGGCTCCCGCAATCAGTCGCAGGATCTGAGTGCGTGCCAGGCGGGCGGCCTGCCGCGGCAGCGCAGGCGCGACCGCGGCGAGGCAGACGGCGGTCTCCACCGGGCCGGCCACGGTGAACACCGACCGGAGACCCTCCCGAGCGGCCCACAGCGCCCCTCTCGCCCGGGACCGGCCCTTGCGTGCGGGCGGCTGCCGAACTGCCGCGGGCAGCTTCGGCGTCGCGCGTCGGCCGGCCGCCAGGTAGGAGATTCCCTGTGCCCTGGTGGCGCTCGCCGGGCAGCGCGCGAGAACGCGCCGCGCCCTGGGCAGCCGACCGGGCGGCAGGGCGGGCAGAAGGGCCACGCACGCGTCGGCCACGTCGGACAGCAGGTACGAGGGGTCCGAGTCCGATGTGCCTCGGGGTGCGTCGGCGTCACGCCCGATCGCCCGGAGCAGATCCAGCGCGGCCGCCGCCTCGTCACCAAGGTACGCCCCTGCCTCCCGGAGGATCCCGCACGCCAGTTCGGGGGCGCTCTTGCGCAGCCTGGCTGCTTGTTCTCGCACCAGGATCGCGTACGCGGCACGGTCGGCGGGCGCCAGATGAGGAAGGAGAGCGACCACGACCAGCATCAGTGCGGCAGGGTCGTTGTGCCGCTCCAGCAGCGCGGCGGCACGGGCCAGGGCGTGATCGGGAAGGCGCTCCGCCGCTTCTGCGACCGCGTCACCCCTGACGTCGTCTTCCAGGAGCCCGCTTGCATCCGCGGCTTCGGTCCGGGCGAGGAGGTCTTCGGCCTCTTCGGGGTCCGTGGCCAGGGCGATGCGGGCGATGATCTCCGCGCTTCGATCCTCCGCGGGGGTGATGCCCTCCCGGCGTCCCCACCATGTCAGGAAGCGGGGTACCAGGCGCCGCAGGAGGTACCGCAGCCACGGCGACGAGGTGCTGACCGCCATCCGGACCTGCGTCAGCCCACCGAGTCGGCCCAGTTCGCCAGCAAGAGCGGAGTGGGCGTAGGGGAACGCGTCCGGGTAGCGCTCCGGGGCGGAGAAGACGCACGCGACGGCCGCGACACGCACGCAGCGCCGTGGCAGGCCGGCGTCCGTGGCGGTGATGGCCGCCAGCGGCAGGAATTCCTCCAGGTGCGCTCGGCCGCGGGACTCCAGCCTCCAGCCGAGCAGCACGCCGGCGACGACGGCCGGCACGAACCGGCGCACGGCGACACCGTGGATCAGCCAGGCCGTCGCCCGTTCCCTCAACGGGCGTCTGCGCGGCGGGAAACCCTGTGCCGGGCAAGGACGAAGGCCCTCAGGGCAGCATGCGCGGCGCCATCGGTGTGCGGCAGGAGCGCGGTCAGGGCGGCGGCGGGAGCGGCGGCGGCGTCCGGGACCGCCGCGGCGAGCAGGCCCGGCAGCACCGACGCTCGGTGCTCCGGGGCCAGGACGGGGTAGAGCAGCGCGAGCGCGGTGAGCTTGTCGTCCGCCGTCAGGCCGACGCCGTCGCGGACACGGCCGAAGGCCTCCTGCACATGCTCGGGTTCCAACGAGGACGCGAGCAGGAGCAGGGCGGCGAGACGGTCACGGCCGACGGCCGGCAGAAGGCGTTCCACCGCCGTCACCCGTTCCTGACGGGGCAGCAGTGGCAGCACGTTGAGGATCACCTCGCGTCCGCCGGCCGTCGCGGGATCACACTGCCCGGCGGCGTCCCGCACGGCCGCTGCCAGCGCGTGGTCGCCGGGCGAATGGCGGACCAGTTCCGCCAACCGCCGCGTACGCACAGGGGGATCGGTGATCTGCTCCGTTGCCGTTCGGGCTCGGTCCGCCGTCCAGATCCCCGTGCGCAGAAGGCGCGGCAGCAGCCCTGGAGGCAGCCGGGAGACGGGTCCGGGCAGCGACGCGAGCAGCAGGGCGTAGCGGACCCGGGCTGCCACGGCTGTCCGTGCCTGGTCCAGTCGGGATGCCCGCAGTGCCGCGTTCAGGGTGTCCGGCAACGCGCGGCTGCGGCCGAGGCGCTCCAGCCGGTCCAGGAGGGACAGGCGCGGGCCCGTGGTGCCGTCGCAGGTGAGCCGCAGCCATCGCACGAGTTCGCGGTGGTCGAGGTCGCTTCCGCCCAGCCTCGTCCCCGACAGCGCCTCCAGGGTCGGGACCAGGGTGTCGCTGAGATCGTCGAACTCATTCATCGTCGCTGTCGAGATCCTCCAGGTCGTGCTCACCACCGTCGCCTGTCCGGGCGGCGACGCGGCGAACGCTGTCCTCGACCATCCGCCGCTGGGTACTTCGCAGGTCCACCTCGGCCCACAGGAAGTCGAGGAAGGACTTGTGGTAGATGCGGTAGCGCCGGACGCTGGCATGGGGACCGGCCTCGTTGAGGAACTCCCGCCAGATCCCGATCGCGCGACGCACCCGGTCCACGGGAAGGTCCCAGGTGTCGGCGATGACCTGGGCTGACGTCTCATTCAGCATGCCGAGGGCTTCGATGACCGGGCGGTGGAGTTCGTCGAAGAGCGCGGGTCCGCGGCACGCATCGTGGCCCAGTGTCTCCTGTAGTACTCCCGTAGCCCCAGCGGCAGCGCACGCACGTCGTCGATCCCCGGCAGACGGCCGCTCACGATCTCCGGCAGAACCCTGGCCGCGTAGAGGAAGTTGCCGTCGCTGCGTTCGACGAACGCGGCGGTGAAGTCGACACGGCGCTCCGCGGCGGAACTCAGAAGGGGAGCCATGCGTTCGGCGTTGCGCTCGACGAACGCGGTGACGTAGAGGGTGAGGTCGGCCAGGTTGGCCTCGCTGCGGTCCTCGATCTCGATGTGCCGGACGTTCTGTGCGTCCAGCTCGTAGACATTGCGGCCCCGGGAGGTGACCACGACGTAGACGTTGTCGGGAAGCCGAGCCGCCAGGGAGAGGCGGTTGCCGCCCGCGGGCCGGTCCGTGTCGGAGACCTCGTCGATCGCGTCGACGGCGATCACGACGGGTTGGTCCTGCTGCCGGGCCGCCTCGCCGAGCAGCCCGCGCAGGAACATGCTGTTCTGCCCGGCCCGAGTGGGCAAGGCGGTGTGCCCGAGCCGGTGACGGATGATCACCTGGGCACAGACGTTCCGCAGGAACGCCTCCGTCGTCGAGAAGCCGGACACGGAGTTGAAGTGGTGCAGCCACCTTCTCGTGCGGACCAGGTGCGCTATGAGGGAGGACTTGCCGATGCCGGGCTTGCCGATGCCGGGCTCGCCGGTGACCAGCACGTAGCCGGAACGGAACGCGGGGTCGGCGATCGCCCTGTCCACGGCCTCCGCGAAACCGCGCCTGCCGACGAAGTCCCGGGTGAGCAGATCCATGTCGCAGGCGAACTCGGCCACCAGCAGATCGTCTGCCAGGCCGTCCGGTGGCCTGGCGAACTCCGCCCACGGCGACGTCTCCTCGACACCGGCTGCTCCCCTGCCCTCACGCCGTCCGGCGCTTCCCGTACCGGGGCACTCCACGCCCTTTCCTGCAAGGCTGTAAGGCGGGCGGTCCGCTCCGCATCGGCCTTGCAGAACGCCTCGACGAACGCCTCGATCGTCTTTCGGGCCGTACGGCTGGCGGAGTTCGGGTCCAGTGCGCGAGTCACTGTACGGCGGGACAGGTTGACCCTTGTGGCGAGCCCTTCGAGTGTGAATGTCCGGCGGTAGGACGTCTCCACAAGATCGAGAAGCTGTCGCGCGAGCTCCTGCTGCGGGTCGCCCTCCTCCGTCATCCACAGCCTCCCGTGACGCGCTCCCCCGATGTGCCGCAGCGCCGCACCGGGTGCGGTCGTACCGCCGCCCTCACATTGAGCGGGCCGGGGCGCCAATGTTTCTCCTACGCTACGGCAAGAGAGACTCTTCGCCTGCCTGAATCCCTCTTCATGGTGTGCACGGCGGTTCTGTGATGGTGACTACGTTCGGGACGGTGGCGGCGTGGTGACCTCGGGCTTCGTTAAGCGGGCTTCCACCGGATCCGAAGCGCTCCCCCCGGCGCGGTTCAGTGGTTGCCTTCGCCGGGTTCGGCTCGGCCTGCGGCATTGGGAGCGACCTGGCGGCGCAGGAAGGCTGGAGCGGCAGATAGGCCGCGAACGGCCGTTCGACTGACGAGCGGTCGAGGACGCGTTTCGGCTGTTCAGTGTATATCCAGACATGTTTCCGTGACCTGCCCCACATCTGATTGACCGGATTTGGCTACCGCCAATTAACTCTCTGCATCTGTGAGTTGTGTGTTCTGGGGATGGGAACTGTGAATTTGTGGTGGGGCGGGGCGTCTGCATGCTGGTCGCGAAGAACAAGAGCCGTGTTGCTGGGTGGTGTTGTCGCCTCGCTGGCGCTGTCAGCGTTGCCGGTGCTGCCGATACCGGTGGCGGCGACGGCCTCTGCAGCCGCCGCTGATGCGCCGTCGGGCGTCATGGATGAGGCGGCAGCGCTGGCGAAGGCCGGGGACACCGGCGCGCCAGTCGAGGTGCTGTCCTTGCGCCGTGAGACCAGCGAGGTATTCGCAACTCCGGACGGCAACCTGGAAGCGCGCGAGCATCTGCGGCCGAGGTGGACGCGGAGCGAGGGTGCTTGGAAGCGTGTCGACACCGAGCTGATGACGAACCCCGACGGTGCTGTCGTTCCCAAGGCGAGCACTGTACATCTCGAGTTCTCCGGCGGCGGTTCGGACGATCCTCTGGTGCGACTGGAACGAGCTGGGCGGGCGATGAGCCTGTCGTGGCCTTCTGCACTGCCGCAGCCGCAGGTTGCAGGTGCCGTGGCGACCTATCCCGACGTATTGCCAGACGTCGACCTGCGCATGACCGCTCAGGAGGACGGCTTCACGCAGCTGCTCGTAGTCAAGTCTGCCGAGGCAGCCGCGAACCCGAAGCTTGCCGAGCTGCGTCTGGGACTGGAGGCCGACGGGCTGCAGATCAAGGAGAACGCCCGGGGCGGTCTCGACGCGGTCGACGAAGGCGCCAACGGCACTGTGTTCGAGGCGCCGAAGCCGATGATGTGGGACTCCAGTAACGGCAAAGCCTCGACGGCGCTGAAGACGCGTGCCCTCACTGCGGAAGCAGGCAGTGCGTCCGATGAGCCGGGAGCGGGCGAGTCGGGCAAACTGGCCCCGGTGGGCGTGGAGCTTCCGGCGGGAGGTGACGAGCTGGTGCTCACCCCCGATCAGGGCGTGCTCAAGGGTGTGGACACCGAGTACCCGGTGTTCATCGATCCGCAGTGGTACTCGCCGCGTGCCTCGGCGTGGACGATGGCGTCGAAGTACTGGGCGTCGTCGCCGCAGTGGAAGTTCAACGGCGAGTCCGACGCCGGCATGGGGTACTGCAATTGGTACTACTGCCAGCCGCATGACACCAAGCGGCTCTTCTACCGGATGCCCGTGTCGGCGTTTGCCGGGAAGTCGATCCTGTCGGCCGAGTTCGTGGTGCGCAACACCTGGTCCGCCTCGTGCTCGGACCGTGCGGTCGAACTGTGGCAGACGCAGGGGATCTCCACTTCCACGACCTGGAACTCGCAGAACGCCTCCGGATTCTGGGTGAAACAGCTGGCCTCGGACTCGTTTGCCTACGGCTTCTCGGGCTGCAGCGCGGCGGATGCCGAGTTCGATGTGAAGTCGGCGGTGCAGGCGGCGGCCAACAGCCGTGAGTCCACCATGACTTTCGGTCTGCGGGCGGCGAGCGAGACCGACGCCTATGCGTGGAAGCGGTTCTCGGACAAGGCGTATCTGCGGGTGAAGTACAACCGTCCGCCGCCTCAGCTGAAGATGTCCCAGCTGACGATGGAGTACGGCGGCACGTGCAAGACACCCTCCAATGCGCCGCGCGTGCGTACGCTGGGGCAGATCTTCGCAACCAACGTCACAGATCCGGACGGCGACAGCGTCTCGGTCCAGTTCCAGGCCAAGTGGGACGGCGGTTCCTGGAGTCCTGCACGGACGTCATCGAAGGCGTCAGGGTCGTCGTTCAAGATCGGTCTGCCCTCGAGCATCCCGGACAGCAAGACGGTCAGCTGGTACGCACGGGTGTATGACGGGGCGCAGTACTCGGCGTGGTCCTACGCCGGCGACCCGTCGGCTTGCTACTTCGTGTACGACAAGTACGCGCCGGCCGCCCCGACCGTCACATCGGCCGAATATCCCAAGACCGACCTGGCTGACCCTGAAGCCCCCTGGTACGACGGCGTAGGACAGTACGGTTCGTTCACCATCGACGCAGCTGATGCCGATGTGACCTCGTACTCGTACGGCATCAACGAGGACCCGAAGCCGACCAACAAGATCACGACTTCCGGTGGGGCGGCGGAGATCGTGAAGATATTGCCGGCCAAGCCGGGCATCAACTTCATCACCGCCCAGGCGTTCGACTCCGCCGGCCGCAACAGCGCACCCTTCACCTACCACTTCCGGGTGAAGGCAGGTCAGCCGGACCGCGCAACCTGGCAGATGGACGAAAGTGCGGGATCGAATGCGGCGCAAGGATCGACACCGCCGCGGACGCTGAGGCTGACCGGTGGCGCGACCGCGGGCGTGGATGGTGTCACGGGCAAGGCGGTGCAGTTCAACGGCACGGACGCCTATGCCACCACCGACCTCTCCCCGGTCAACACCGCGCAGGGTTTCACCGTGGCCGCCTGGGCGAAGTTCGATCAGCAGCCCACCGGATCGGTGGTGGTGGCCGCACAGCCGGGATCTGTCCAGGCCGGCTTCCAGCTGTACTACTCGTCGGCCGCAGGCTGGGTGTTCAGCCAGCACTCCGCGGACACGGCAAACGCCACATTGATCAGAGCCCAGGCCGCCACGCCTGCCCCGGTGACGGTGGGCCAGTGGACGCACGTGGCCGGCTCCTACGATGCTGACCTGAACCTGCTGCGGCTCTACGTCAATGGCCAACTGGTTGGCGAGAAGGCCTGGTCGACACCCTGGGACGCCCGTCGCGGCCTGCGGCTCGGTGCCACCTCACTCGGCGGGGTCTCGAGCAGCTTCTTCCCCGGCGTGATCGATGACGTGCAGATCTTCAACCGGTGGCTCGCGGCGGACGAGGTCGGCAAACTCCATGCGAAGCAGACCGTCGGCGACCCGGGGCAGCCCGCGCTCGCGGTGTTCGCCATGGACGAGGAAGCAGGGGCAACAGAGATAGCCGGGCACGGCGGCGTGCTGCCGGCTGTGTATCACGGCACGGTCACCACGGGCGTGGAGGGGATCGCGGGGGAGGCCACGCGCTTCGACGGCATCTCCGGCTACGGACAGATTGGGCAGACTTCTGCCCCACATGTGAACACCTTCCGTAGCTTCACTGTGTCCGCCTGGGCACAGCTGGACCGCACCACCCAGAGCGGTGTGGTCGTGGCACAGGCCGGCAAGGAGCGTCCGGGACTTGAGCTCTACTACTCCTCAGTCTCCCAGCAGTGGGTGTTCGCCCAGTACTCGGCCGACTCGACGAACGCGACGATCGTTCGGGCGCAGCAGCCCCCCGGCGCGGTGGCGCGGGCAGGGGAGTGGGCGCATCTGGTCGGGGTGCACGACACCGTGGCCAACACACTCACGCTGTACGTGAACGGTGTGAAGGCCGGCACCGCTACGCAGACCAGCCCCTTCTACGCCGACCAGTCGATGTACATCGGTGCGGTGACCTTCGGCGGAGCGCCACAGCTCTTCTTCCCCGGCACCATCGACGACGTGCGGGTGCTGGACCGACCGGTCTCGGCCGAGGAGGTCCAGCAGATGTTCCGGCAGCGCCCGGAGGTCAGGGCCCGGTGGAAGTTCGAGAGCACCTCCGCCACCACGCCTGCCACCACACCGAGCGACACCGCCACCTCGAACAATCTCACCCTGCGCGGCGGTGCCGTCAAGGCCACCGTTCCCGGTTCCATTGACTCCTTTGCGATGGATCTGGACGGCACGAGTGGCTACGCCACCGCGGACAGGGTCCCGGTCGACACGTCCGGCAGTTTCACCCTCACCGCGTGGGCGCAGGCTGCTGCCATGCCCAGCAGCCCGGTTGCTCTGGTGAGTTCGGCGGGCGCCAACCGCACCGCGTTCTCTGTGCGGTTCGTGCCCGACGCCCAGGATCCGCAGAACAGTCCGGGGCGCTGGCAGTTGGCGATGGCCGACACCGACGACCCGGCCCAGACGGCCACCGTGGTGCAGGTCAACCACGGTGAGTTCTATGACGCGCGTCAGTGGAACCACATCGCCCTGGCCTACGACGGTTTCACCAAAGAGGCTCGTCTCTACGTCAACGGCACCCTCGCCGAGGTCGCCTGTAAGGACGAGAACGGCGACGGCGAGGCGGATGTCGCCGGGTGCGAGGACCTGGTCCCGTGGGCGGAGAACGCGCTCACGTTCAAGGCCACGTCGCTACAGGTCGGCCGCATGGGCTCCGGCACCGCCGCGGGTTCGTACTTCCCGGGCGCGGTGGACGACGTGTGGGTGTTCCAGGGCGCGCTCACGGAGGAGCAGATCGAGTTTCTGTCGGCCAGCTACTTCGACATCCCCACCCGGGTGCCGAGCGACTGACCCGGCAGGGGAGGGGCTCGGAGCCTTCCGGTCCCCTCCCTCCTGTCTGCAGGCAAGTTGGCGTTCGTGGTTGTCCCGCGCCCGGAATTCGGCATGCCGGGCGCTTGTCGATGAGGAATCGAGTTCATTCATGTATGGCAGAGCGCGCTCCAGGCGCGTAGCAGCCCTGGGGCGCAGAGTCGCCCTGGGAACAGCGGCGGTGATGGTCGCCACGCTGTTGCAGGCGACGGCGTTCGCGCCGACCGCCGAGGCGGCGGGCAAGGGACGCCCCGGGGTGTCCGAGCCGGACACGCCGGTGGCGGGCACGTCCGTCACGAAGCTGAAGCCGCGGACGGTGCAGAAGGGGCCGCGGACGCCCCGGGAGGCGCCGAACGCCGACTGGCCCGAGGCGGGTTCGGCCCTTGTCTGGCTCGAGGAGCCTGCCGCGAAGGCGGGTCCGGCGGTCGCGGCCAGTGGGCTGCCGGTCTCGCTGAACACCCCCGCGCAGCGGACCAAGTCGGCGACCGGCGGCACGATCGAGGCGAAGGTTCTCAGCGGTGAGGCCGCGGCGAAGGCCGGGGTCGACGGGATGCTGTTCACGCTGAAGGCCAAGGACAAGGCGTCCTCCGGCACGGTCGGTGCCACCGTCAAGTACGCCTCCTTCGCCGAGGCGTTCGGCGGCGCCTACGCCTCCCGGCTGACGCTGATGGAGCTGCCGTCCTGTGCGCTGACGACGCCGACAAACCCCAAGTGCCGCACCGCCACCCCGCTGCCCACGGACAACAACACCGAGGCGCAGACCCTCACCGCCCGATCGGTGTCGGTGAGCAGCAGCTCGCCTACTGTGCTGGCTGCGGCCGCCGGGGACGCGGGCAAGACCGGCGACTACAAGGCGACCCCGCTGTCGCCGTCGGCGACCTGGAGCACCAACCTCAACACCGGTGACTTCAGCTGGTCGCACGACATCCCGGTGCCCGAGGTGCCTGGCGGGCTCACCCCGAAGGTCGGCCTGTCGTATTCTTCCGGTTCGGTCGACGGCCGTACCGGTAACACCAACAACCAGTCCTCGTGGGTCGGGGATGGTTTCGAGCTGTCGCCAGGCTTCATCGAGCGGCGCTACAAGCCTTGCGCGGACGACGGGCAGACGGCCGCCGACGGGATCAACAAGCCGGCTGATCTGTGCTGGGGCTACGACAACGCCTACATCGCCTTTAACGGCAAGGGCGGCGAGCTCGTCCCCACGGGGGTGACTGACGAGTTCAAGCTGAAGCAGGACGACGGCACACTCGTCAAGCGGCTGCGCAACACATCACTAGCCAACGGTGACAACGACGGAGAGTACTGGCGGGTGACCGGCCCCGACGGCACGCGCTACTACTTCGGCTACAACCGGCCTTCCGGGTGGGCCGAAGGCAAGGAGGAGACGAACTCGTCGTGGACTGTGCCGGTCTTCGGCGACGACACCGGCGAGCCGTGCAAGGCCAGCACCTTCGCGGCATCGTGGTGCCAGCAGGCGTGGCGGTGGAACCTGGACGCCGTCGTCGACACGCACGGCAACCTCATGACGTACTACTACGCCAAGGAGACCAACTCCTACGGCCGTAACCTCAAGGCCACGGACGACACCCCGTACGTGCGGGGCGGCTACCTGAAGAGGGCCGAGTACGGACTGCGCGCCTTCTACGGCCAGGCTCTGGCCAAGGTGGAGTTCACCAGTTCCGAGCGCTGCATACCCAACGCGAGCACGACGTGTTCGTCGATCTCCACGGACTCCTTCTACTGGTACGACACTCCCTGGGACATGAACTGCGCGGCGGGCACGGATTGTGACCAGGGCCGGTACTCGCCGACGTTCTGGACCCGCAAGCGGCTGACCGGCATCGCCACCTCCGTCCTGACCGGCACGACGTACAGCAAGGTCGACTCCTGGGCCCTGACCCACCGCTGGGGCCAGGCGGACGTCGACTACCAGCTGCTGCTGGACTCCATCCAGCGCACCGGCCACACCGGCTCTACCCCGATCACGCTGCCGAAGACGACGCTGGCCTACACCCAGCTGGCCAACCGCATGGACACCACGGGGGACGGCTACGCACCGTTCATCAAGGCGCGGCTGTCCACCGTCGCCGACGAGCACGGCGGCCAGGTCGACGCCAACTACTCCGCTGCCGCCTGCACCGCGGGCTCCCTCCCGACCCCTGAGACGAACACCACGCGCTGCTTCCCGCAGATGCTCGGCGGCTCGGACACCCAGGCTCCGGAGCAGCACTGGTTCAACAAGTACGTCGTCACCTCCGTCACCGCCACGGACCGCACCGGCGGTGCGCCGGACGCGGTGACCGCCTACGAGTATCTGGACGGCGCGGCCTGGCACTACGACGACGATGACGGTCTGACAAAGGAGAAGCACAAGACCTGGTCGCAGTGGCGCGGCTACGGCCACGTCCGCGTCAAGACCGGCGGCCAGGGCGGCGCCGCGTACATGAAGACGCAGCAGGACAGCTACTTCCTGCGCGGCATGCACGGGGACCGGCTGAACTCCTCGGGCGGGACGAAGTCCGTAAGCGTCACGCTGGACACCGGCGAAGGCGACCCCATCACCGACCATGAATCGGCGTCCGGCTACACCTACAAGACCGCCACGTACTCCGGCCCGGGCGGGAAGATACTGGCGAAGACCGTCCAGCGGCCCTGGTACCACCAGACCGCGAAGAAGGTCCGCTCCTGGGGCACAGTGACGGCGAACTTCACTGGCACCGGCGAGTCGCGGACCTGGACGTCGCTGGACGACGGAGCGGGCAGCCAGTGGCGTACCACCTTGGCCGCCACGGCACACGACACCGTCGCCGGCCGCGTCACCCAGGTGGACGACCAGGGCGACACGTCCGTCACCACCGACGACCTGTGCACCCGCACCACGTACGCCACCAACGCCACCGCCAATCTCCTCAACGTGTCCTCACGGGTGGAGACGGTCTCGGTTTCGTGTGCGACCACGCCGGACCGCAAGGAACAGGTCGTCTCCGAAGTACGGAGCGCCTACGACGGCGGTGCCTACGGTGCCGCGCCGACGAAGGGCGACGAAACCGCGACGGCCAAACTGACCAAGCACAGCGGTACCACCGGCACCTACCTCGAGACCGGCACCACGTTCGACGCCTACGGCCGGGCGCTGTCGACCACCGACATCACGGCGGACCTCACCGCCACCGAGACGACCGCGCCGGTGCGCACCGCGCGCAGCGACGGTCTGACCACCACCATCTCCTACACCCCGGCCACCGGCTTCCCAACGACGGTCACGACGACCACGCCGCCGGCCAAGGCGGGAGACTCGACCACCGCGCACACGACCACCACAACGCTGGAAGCCCTGCGCGGCCTGCCCGCACAGGAGACGGACACCAACGGCAAATCCCAGAACTTCACCTACGACGCACTGGGCCGCGCCGACCAGGTCTGGCTCGCCGACCGCAAGACCGGCCAGACGCCGTCGTACGAGTTCGACTACTTCATCGACGAGGGCAAACCGACCGCCGTCCGCACCCTCACTCTGAACAACGGCGGCGCCCAGGTCGCCTCGTACACGCTGTACGACGGCCTGCAGCGCGCCCGCCAGAGCCAGGACATCGGTCCCGACGGTGGCCGGCTGATCGCGGACACGTTCTACGACGATCGCGGCCTGGCCACCAGGAAGTTCGCGCCCTACTACACCACCGGCGCCCCGAACCGGGAGCTGTTCAAGCCGGCCGACGCGCTGAGCGTGGAAACGCAGACCTGGCACACCTACGACGGCCTGAACCGCGAGACCTCCACCAAGAGGATCGCCGGCAACGGTGACGGCGGCGCCGACCTCGGCACCACGACGACCACCTACAACGCCGATCGCACCACGGTCATCCCGCCCACGGGCGGCACCGCCACCACCACACTGACCGACGTCCGCGGCCGGGTCGTCGAGTTGCGCCAGCACCACACGCGCAGCGCCACCGCCACCTACGACGCGACCAAGTACAAGTACACGCCGTCCGGCCAGCTGTCCCAGGTCACCGACCCGGCGGGCAACGACTGGTACTACTACTACGACCTGCTCGGCAACCAGACCAAGGCCACAGACCCCGACCAGGGCGACACCCTCAGCACGTACGACGACCGCGGCCAGCTCATCACCACCAAGGACTCCGAAAACCGGGTCCTGCACCGGGTCTACGACCTCCTCGGCCGTCAGACCGAGCTGCGCGACACCAGCGCCACCGGCAAACTGCGCGCGAAGTGGACGTACGACACTGTCGCCGGTGCCAAGGGCCGCCTGGCCTCGGCGACGCGGTACGACGCGGACGGCGACGAGTACACCAGCGCAGTCACGATGTACGACCAGCTGTACCGGCCGGTGCGCACAGCTGTGACGATCCCGACGAGCGAAGGCGCCCTTGCCGGCACCTACCAGGCGGGTACCAGCTACAACATCTCGGGCCTGCTCTCGGGTGTGTCGTACTCGGCGGCGGGCTCCTTGCCCGGCGGCGCGTACAGCTACAGCTACGACTCCGCGCTGCGTCCGGTGTCGATCCTCGGCAACGGATACCAGGCCGACACGACCTACTCCAACACCGGCAAGCCACTGCAGTACGCCTACGGATCCACCGCAGCGGGCGCGAAGAAGGCCTGGGTGACCAACACCTACGAGTGGGGTACCCAGCGCCTGGCCACCACCCGTGTGGACCGGCAGGATGTCGCGGGCGTCGACCGGCACAGCACGTTCGACTACGACCAAGTGGGCGGTATCCGGTCGATCACCGACGTGTCCCGTGACGGTACCGACACCCAGTGCTTCACCTACGACCACCTGCGCCGTCTGACGGAGGCGTGGACCGAGGGCGACACCGCCTGCTCGGCCACCCCGTCGACGACCGCCGTCGGTGGCGTGGCGCCGTACTGGCAGTCCTACACCTACGACAAGACGGGCAACCGAAAGACCGAGACCCTGCACGACCCGAGCGGCGACACCACCAAGAACACCACCCGCTCCTACGTCTACCCGCCTGCCGACGGCCCGCAGCCGCACACGCTCACAGAGGTGAACGAGCAGGGCCCGAACGGCAGCACCTCGAAGACCAGCTACCTCTACGACAACACGGGCAACACCACCGACCGCGTCATCAGCGGCACCACCCAGACGCTGCAGTGGGACGCTGAGGGGCATGTCACCAAGGTCACCCAGCCCGTCGAGGGCAAGCCGGCCGAGGTCACCGAGTACGTATACGACACCGAGGGCAACCGGCTGATCGCCCGCGGCCCCAACGAGACGACCCTGTACGTCGGCAACACCGAGGTCGTGCTGCCCAAGGGCGCCACCACGACCAAGGCGACCCGCTACATCGACCTCGGCAGCGGCAACCAGGCCGTCCAGTCCGACGACGGCTCCATCACCATCACCCTCGCCGACCACCTCGCCACCGGCCAGCTGCAGATCAAGACGACCGATCTGGCACTCTCCCAGCGCCGCACCCTGCCCTTCGGCGGCGACCGCGGCACCCCGACCGGCAGCTGGACCGGCACCAAGGGATACGTCGGAGGCACCGACGACAGCCAGACCACCGGCCTGACCCACCTCGGAGCCCGCGAATACGATCCCACGACAGCCCGATTCATATCCGTTGACCCGATCATGGATCTCACCGATCCACAGCAGATCAACGGATACGCCTACAGCAACAACAACCCCATCACCGGCAGTGATCCGAGCGGCCTGTGGTGCGACAGCTGCAACGACGGCAACGGCTGGACCCGCCCCGACGGCGGCACCCAAGGCGACCCCAACGGCGGACTCAACCCTGACGGCACCGTACGCTCCACCCCTGCTTCCGGAGGCGGAGGTGGAGGCGCCACCGCGAACCAGGACAACGGCGAGCCCGCACCCATCTTTCTGGCCGACAGAGAGGTGCCGACGCAGAAGCAGCTGGACACCTGGGCCGGGTACGAGAGCATGCGCGGTGACTACCAGGCACAGGTGATGAGATGGTCAGAAGGCCAGTGCAATATGGAACCCAGCGGCCCCGTCTGCGCCGCCGCACATGACTTGGGCTGGATCCGACCCGGCGGCCCGCAGGCACTCCTGGAACTGCTCGGCATCCAAGACGCGATCGACTGCGTCCACGGCAGTGTCCGCGGCTGCCTGTGGACCGTGGCCGGCCTCATCCCCGTCGGGAAGATCGCGAAGACGGCCAATCTCCTGAGGAAGGGCAAGCACGCCGACGCGGCGGCCTTGGCAGTCTGTCCGATAAGGCACAGCTTCGTCGCCGGCACGCTGGTCGCGATGGCCGACGGATCCCGCAAGCCGATCGATCAGGTCGACGTCGGGGACATGGTCCTCGCGACCGATCCGGAAACCGGCCAAACAGAAGCACGAGAAGTCGTCGCGACCATCATCAAGGACGACGACAAGCACTACACGCAACTCACGATCAGCACACCCGACGGCGACTCCAGCATCACCGCCACCGACCACCACCCCTTCTGGAGCCCCAGCCAAAACGGATGGGTCAACGCCGGTGACCTCACGGCGGGGGCGACCCTGCGCACAGCCGACGGCAAGACCGCACTCGTCGAGAACGCTGAGCACTTGCGCAAGTCCGGGCAGACGTACGACCTGACCGTGGCGGGTTTGCACACGTACTATGTGCTGGCGGGGGTTACGCCGGTTCTAGTTCACAACAGTAGCTGTGGAACTGGGCGTGCCCTGGTCCCCGAAGATCGCATCGATCACATCCTCAACGGGCACCGTCACGGCGGCGAACCTGGCAATTCACACTTCCCTGAAGGGTGGAGTGACGATGACATCCTCGATGCCATCGCCGATGTCGCCACTAATCCGAATAGTACGTATACATGGAAGACTGGCTCTGCGAGACATGCGGCGAGAACCCTGCGCACGAGAAAGGGTGAACCCGCTATTCAGGCCATCTTCGGAACGGTCCGTGGTGTGCGAATAGAGGTGAGGTATGAGCCTCTAACTGACAGGATTCTAACTGGATTTCCTACCTCGAAATAGAGTGTGCGGTTGTGGAAAAATACGAGCGTGTGAGGGCTGTGATTGCGCAGCTCCTCGAAGATTCTCCTCTGGTCTCAGAGGGGGTCATCAGTGATGTGCTGCACCTGATGCGAGTGGGAGAGGAGGAGTTGGCTTTCCATACCATGTGTTCGTGGATCTACGAGGATGAACTCCCCATTACGTCCGCGTACTACGAACGATTGGTGAACGCCGCTCAAGATCTCGGTGAGTCCGCTTCTGTGGACAGGCTAGATGAACTTATTGTTGACTCGGAAGGGTGATGTCGTGTAATCGTTGCAGCACTGCGGGTTGACCTGGTTACAGGCGGCGGTGAGGCATGGCTCGATATGAGACGGGACTCTCTGGTATTGGCTCATTAAGGGTTCAAGGGATGAGCTTCGCTGCGCCAATCGATCATGACGTTTCCTCAGGTGCCCAAACTCCCGGGCTCCAGACATCGGATCTGGAGCCCGGCGGCAAGAGGGAAACCCTTGTCATCATTGCTTTGTGACGTTCAGGGCGTGGTAGCGGTTTCCGCTGGCTGTCCGGGGGTGCCCCTATCTCTTTGGTCAAGGTGGATGGGTGCTGTTTCAGGGCGTCTGGAACGATGTGCCCCGTGGATGCTGATGAGGCGGTGGCAGTGGGCGGGGACGGACCGGAGTGGACGGGCGTGGTGAGCGAGCGCCTGCGTTGCTGTGTCTGTGGTGGGTCGACGGATGGTTCCAAGGACTACGTGCTCGTCGAACTGACGGCACAGTTCTCTGGCGCTCGCCAATGGCTGGGTGCGCATGCGGAGCACCTGAACTCCGTACTGGCAGAAGGGTTCTCCGTGGAGGTCCACCAGATGTAGGGGTCCGCTGACGGGATTGGCTGCCTTCACATCGCTCCGGATGTCCGGGGTATGTAGAAGGTTCCGTCGCGGAGCATGGCGAACAGGACGTCGGCCCGGCGTCTGGCGAGGCAGAGCAGGGCCTGGGTGTGGTGCTTCCCTTGGGCGATCTTCTTGTCGTAGTAGGCCCGGGAGACTGGATCACCCAGGGCGGCGAACGCGGAGAGGAAGAAGGCCCGTTTGAGCTGCTTGTTTCCTCTCCGGGAGGGCTGTTCGCCACGGATCGATGAGCCCGAGCTCCGGGTCGCCGGGGCGAGTCCTGCGTAGGCGGCGAGGTGGCCGGCGGTCGGGAAGGTGCTGCCGTCGCCGACCTCGATCAGGATCCTGGCTCCGGTCCTGACGCCGACTCCCGGCATCGAGGTCAGGACCTTGGAAAGAGGGTGGGCCTCCAGCAGTTCCTCGATCCGCCCGGCCAGCAGTTTCCGCTGGTCGAGCACGGCTGTCAGCGAGGCGGCCAGGCTCGGGACGATCAACGCGGCCGCCTCGGTCCCGGAACGGTGACGGTCTGCTCGTCCAGGGCGGCGAAGATCTCCTCGACCAGCCGCTCGGCCATCCTCGGCGCCTTCGGCCGCAGCAGCGTGACCAGGCGCCGCCTGCCGGCCTTGCGTATCTGGGCCGGGGACCCGAACCGTTCCAGCAGCGTGAGGACGGCCGGGTGCTGCAACCGCGGCCCCAGCACTCCTTCCAGCGACGGGTGCATCTGCGTCAGCAGGCCGTGCAGCCGGTTCGCGACCCGGGTCGCCTCGCCGGCCAGGTCGTCGTCGAAGCCGACGATCATCTCCAGCTCGGCGATCGTCTCGTCCTCGCCGTCGATCGGCCGCAGCGTGTGGGGCATCGCGCGGGCCGCGTCCGCGATGATGAACGCGTCCTTCGCGTCCGTCTTGGCCTCGCCGGGATAGAGGTCGGCGATCCGCCGCATCGTCAGGCCCGGCAGGTAGGCGAGCGGGCAGCCCATGTCCCGGGCGACTGCCAGCGGCAGGGCCCCGATGGAGGCGGGCTGGTCGACCACGACCAGTACCGTTCCGTGCTTGGCCTGGAGTTTGGCGAACAGTTCGCGGAGCTTGGGCTCGGTGTTGGACAGCCGCTTGTCGAAGGCTTTCTTGCCGACCGGGGTGACAGCGGTGGCGTGGTGTTCGCCCTTGCCGACGTCCAGGCCGAGGAAGACGTCGATGTCGCCGGTGTCGATCACGTGCCAGCCCCTCCATCACGCTTTCGTCCGGCCTTGCCTGGGCACCGAGCTGCCACATCCACGTTACGGAGAGCTCTTCCGGCTCGGGTGAAACCGGTACTCAAGCCCCTCATCACCGGGTCCGTCGATGCCTCCGGACCCGGTGACACCACCCCCCGGATCATCAACAACAAGGGGGGAAGTCATGCCGGACCCGAAGGCCGGAGGCCCATGTCGGCGTACGGACTTTTCTCCCCAGTTGCGTACGGACGAACGTCCCCAGCTCTGGCCGCGGGCAGCGGCAGCAGGGCAGAGGATCTCGGTTGAGATCGATGCCCCGACCAGGGACACTCGCGCGATGAGCCGCAGCACATCGTCTGAACCGATCGAGCGAGGGTGGGACGAGCCCTGGTATCGGGTCCATATGGAGGGTTTCGAGGCGTCGTTCCTGCCCAGCGACGGCGAGGACTTGGACGAGGTCTGCAACGTCGATGTCTTTCCGCAGACTTTCCTCCCGCTCGGACTCTGGAGACTTCATCACCGAGGAGCCGGAAGCAACGGACCGGCGTCCAGGGCCAGCGTGGCAACGCTACGCGGCTCAGCCCCTGATGCGTGCGGTGCTGGAAGACCCCGTCTTGCATGCCCGCTTCAGGCAGCGAGCGGTGGGAGACTTCGCCGTCGGACGTGAACGGTTCCTGCGGCGCAAGTCCTTTGAGAGCCTCGCGCGGGACGCTCTCCTGACCCTCGACGGCGAATGGGTCTCCCCAGACTCCTTGACGGATGACGAGTACGTCGAATTCTTCAACCCCTATATTGACGAGCTGAGTCCGGGCATAGTGGTAGTAAATATTACCTACCACTCGTGACCGCGGCTCGAGTGCTGCACCGACCGGAACTCGGCCGCGGGCGGGCGGTCAAGGTTGATTCAAAGTCGCGGTGATCTTGTTGGGTGCTCGTCAGCTGATGCCCAGAAGCTTGAGCGGTCGGTTGAACGGTTCGTAGTACGCCTCGCGGAGTCCAGCGGCGATGTTGCGGTGCCCCGCGTCTCGCAGTGCGTTGATCGCAAGGTAGCGGAGGGTGGCCAGGCTGGCCGATCCTTGGCTGGTGCGGATCTTCGAGGCGTCCTCGGCGAAGGTGGTGTCGCGGACGTGATGGAGCCGGTTCTCGATCGTCCACTGTGACCGGGCCAGCTGGGACATCCGCTGCGGGGAGGCTTCGGACGAGGTCAGGTCCGTGATCGCGTAGACGGTCTCGCGGGTGCACTTGCCGGTAGCGCAGCTGTCGCACGGTGCCCGCCCGGCCCGCCGCGCCAGGTCGGGCTCCTTGCGCGGCGGTTTCCGAAGGGCTGCGCGGACCTGCTCCTCAAAGGCGATGAATTCGACCCGTCGTCGGCACAGGCGACTCCCGGGTCGGGTGGGCGGCAGGTGGTGGCGTGATGGACCAGGTCGGTGATGAGCGCCTCGGCGCGGAAGCGGTCGCCGCGTACCTTTTCGACTTTGGCGTTCAGGGCGGGGTGGCGGGCGATGCGGCGGCCTGCCCAGCGTGCGGCACGCTTTCGTTCGGGATCCATAGCCGGTACTTACGCCGACTCGGCGGCTGCTACGGCGCTCGGCGCCGCAGTCGCGGCGGTGATCGGTCGCCTGTCCTCAGCGGGCGTCCGGTCGCTCGGGTGGGGACCCCAGTCGGCGCTGGGAGGGAGCCAGGGGTGTGGAGCGCTTCGCGGACCAGGGGCAGGGTCGGCGGGGCCGGCAGCAGGATGCCGTCTCCGTCCTCGCCGCCGCGCACGCGCTGTGCCGCGCCTTGTTGCCTTTCGCCTGCGACGCGGTCTTCTACTGCCGGGACGGTTATGACCGGAAGGCCAGCGGCGACTGTATGCCGGAGTGGCCGGGCGTGCGGGTGGTTCATGTCCACCCCGGGTCGGGGCTCGTGTGGCTCGATCTCTGGGAGCGGGTCAGCGGGGTGGTGCGACGCCGAAGGCATCGCCGGTGAACGCATCTACTACCTGTGTGTTCCTCGGTACGAGGGCGATGCCCCCATTCCGTACGAGACCCAGCTGTATGCGTTCGGTAGCGGGGGAACAAACGAGTCCATCGTTGGGAAAAACGCGCTGACGGGGCCATAGCGGACGTCGGGGGAGGGGCTTCACGCTGCCCTCCCGCGACGTCTCACATCTGGAGCGGGTAGCGGTTTTTGACCGTTGCAAGCAGGCGACGGTGCTTCTCGGCCCAATCGGGCTGCGTCGCAATGGGCACGGTCACGAGAACCTGCGAGCCCGTGACGTCGTAGATGCTCACCTCTGTGCACCCGCTCTCGGTGTGCTCTGTGGGGTCGATCATGATCCGTGGTGAGCGTCCGCTCTCCAGCCAGGTCGCCTTCCGTCCGGCCTCAACCGAGTCGAGTGCTTCGGCCCAGCTGTCGAGGTCGTACGTGTTGACGTACAGCTCGACGCGACCACTGACGAATGCGGTGCTCAGAACGATCTCTGCGCGGAGGGCATCAAACCGGTCGGAGCCGGAGAAGCTCATCCCTTCAATGATGCGCAGGGAGACGCTCTGCTCCTCATCTGCCAGGCGGATGAGCTCGAGGGGGCTGGAGTCCGGCACAGCAGTGCTACCCCTTTTTCGATGTGCTGCGTGCGTACCATGCCACGATCGCATCAGCGGGACCTCGCGGCCAACGGCAGAAGCCGCGGTACCCACACCACATGCCGCTTTCCTGCGATGACGGCTGTCAGAGTGCGGGATGTGGCGGTCCGTCGGTCTTGTCATCGCTCGACGGTGTGACGTTGAGGCATCGCTGCCGGTCAGGAGTTCGGGGTTCGCCTGAGTTATGGCATGAGCATCCGCGAGCCTTACCCGAGCGATCTCACCGACGAGAGCGGGAGCTCGTCGAACCCGTGATCACGGCATCAAAGGCCCGGCATCCGCCGGTCAGCGGGCATTAGGGCAAGTACGCGATGCGGGAGATCGTGAACGCGATCCTCTACCAGAACCGCACGGGGTGTCATGGGGGGTTCCTTTCCCATGACATGCCCCGCCCGGAGCGGTGAAGTACTACTTCTGTCTCTGGCGCGACGAGGGGCACCGGCCAGGACATTCATGACCTGCTGCGCTGGCAGCGGCGGGAGAAGCGGAAGCGATGAGCCGACCCGAGTCTGGTGGCCCTGGACACGCAGAGCATCCACGCCTTTGCAGGAGTCCCGGCCACGACCGCGGGCCGGGACGCCGCGAACAAGGTGCCGGGCAGGAAGAGGTGCCTGGCCGTGGACGTGCTGTGCTGGTCGGTGGGGGTGAAGGCTTCGCCGGTGTGCGGGCACCAGGCAGGGCAGGCGGAACGCCGGACCTCGGTGTTTGGTCTGACTGCCCGGTCATGACGGCGGGACAGTGTGGCCCGTACTTTCCCGCTGCCCGCTGCCCGCTGCCCGCTGCCCGCTGCCCGCTGCCCGCTGCCCGCTGCCCGCTGCCCGCTGCCCGCTGCCCGCCGCACGGGGTCGGGGGCCCGGATGCCGCGGGTCCGAAGGTGCCGCCTAGAGTGCCCGCACCGGCCGGATGAGCGTCCGGTGTTCACGGCGCGCATCAGGGGTGGGAAGGGAGTGGCACGGTGAGGGTTGAGCGGCTGGCCCGGGATGCGGGGCTGACCGCCCCGCGCCGCTTCCACGTCGACTGGGACCGTGCCGAGTCTGCCCTGGGGGTCCGGCTTCCGTCGGACTACAAGGAGTACGTGTACTGGTTCGGACCGGGAGGGTTCGACGAATACCTGATCGTCTGCGTGCCTGGAGTCGCGAACAGCAACACCGAGTTGGCCGCGCATCTCGCTCAGGAGCGCCGGAATGCACGTGTCCGGGCTGGGGTGACGGGATCGGCGCCTCGTGTGCCGCTCCTGCCCGAGCCCGGAGGGTGGCTTCCCTGGGGGTTCACGACGGGCGGTGACGGACTGTACTGGGTGACGGCCGGCGACGACCCGGACCGTTGGACCATCGCGGGGCGGCCGGGCCGCGGATCGGACCTGGCCCGTTTCGACGGCGGTTTCGCCGCCTTCCTTCATGCGTTCGTCTGGGACACGGTGGACATGCCCTTCATCGCGGAGGCTGAGGGGGATGTACCGGTGCCTTTTGATCCCGATGCGGGCGAGTGGCTGGGCGGCGCCGGGCAGAGGCTGGAACCCTATGGGTTCTTCGCCTCATCCTGAGGAATCCTTCAGGCGTCCGGCCGGTTTCGTGCGCGGCTGACGACTGTGCGCGCCTGAGCGGTTCGTGCCGCTTCGTCGGGGGCTTCGGGAGCAGGCCCGGTGCTCGGCTTCGGGCGGGCGATCGTCAGGCGCACAAGGGAAGGGGCTGTGTGACGATGTGGCTGGTCGGCGGCCTGGAGAGGGCGTCCGTCCAGATCGTTGCGGCGTGCCGGCGGAGGGCGCCGCTGCAGCTCTCCCGGTGAGGTGTCGTACCGGGCGGGATGGACTGTTGCACGGGCATGGGGAGTGGTATGGCCGAGATTCAGTACCTGACTCACGAGGATCCCGTAGGCATCGGAGTCCGGAACTGTATTGCGAATGTCGATCTGGCGCCGTTCGGGGTTTCCGGGTTGGTGGAGCAGGTGTGGCTCGAGCCGCTGGTTTCCGGACGCTATCGGTTGCAGTGCGTTCCGTTCCGGGTCTACGGCGTGGCGTTGCTGGACGAGGTCGCCGTTGACGCGGGGCACTGGGTGACCGCTGTGCTTGCCGCCTCGGGTCACAGAGTCCGCAGGGCTGTGCTGCCGGACGTGGGGGATGCGGCGGAGAGCATGGACCGGGTCGCTCGCATCTCGGCGGCCGTGCGCAGCCGCGGTCTGTCCTGCGAGTGGAGCGGAGACCGTCATCTGGCGATCGATGTGCCGCCGGCCAGGAGTAGCACGCTCGAGGACGTCGAGCGGGTGATCCGGACGGGTGTGCGGCTTCAGGGTGATCAGTACTGGGAATGGGCCGACGCGAAGCCGTTCCGGGCGCTGTGAGCCGTCTCGAGTGACGGCGGTTCACGCGACTGGCAGAGCCGGGGGTGTCGGCGTCGGCTCAATCGTGGTTCTGGATCACTTTCCGTGCCAGTGCCACGGAGGGTCACCACGGCCGCAATCATGGACGGCCGTGCGTGATGTTCTCCTCCAGGACCTGTGGTTCCACCGGGTCGAAGGCGTTGTGATCCAAAGCGTTGTGGCTGACGGCGAGTTGGTGGTCGTGCGGGCCCGTGCATCGGCGGAGCGGGCTGCGTGTCCTGGCTGTGGGACGGCGTCGGGCCGAGTGCACAGCCGGCACGTACGACGCCTCGCCGACACCGCAGTCGTCGCGCGTCCAGTGGTGATCGAGTTACAGGTCCGGCGGTTCCGCTGCCGTGACCGTGCCTGTCGGCAGGCCACGTTCGCCGAGCAGGTCGACGGGCTGACCTTCCGGCATGGGAGGCGAAGCAGCGGGCTGCAGACAGTACTGCAACGGGTAGCGGTGATGCTGGCGGACCGGGCCGGCGCCCGCCTGGCGGAATCGCTCACGGTCGGGGCGAGCCGGTCGACGCTCCTACGGCTGATACGCCGCCTGCCTGAGCCGGAAGTGCACACGCCGCGGGTGCTCGGAGTGGACGAGTTCGCTCTGCGCAAGGGACACAACTACGGCACGATCCTGGTGGACATCGACACGCGCCGTCCGGTTGACCTGCTGCCCGACCGGGCCCACACGACGGTGGCCGCCTGGCTCACGGACCATCCCGGCGTCGAGGTGATCTGCCGTGACCGGTCCACCGCATACGCCGAAGCCGGACGACTCGGCGCCCCGGACGCGATTCACGTCGCGGACCGGTGGCACATCTGGAAAAACCTGGCCGAGGCCGTCGAGAAGACGGTCATCCAGCACCGCGCCCTGCTGCGCGATCCGGAGAACACTGCCCCGGTCCGCGCCGCCGAGCCCATGGAGCCGGAGCCTGCGCCGCGGTCCCCCGATGAGCCACGACAATCGGGCCGTTTGTCCGACCGGATACGCGAACAGCACGCAGCAGTCCACGCCCTGCTGAGTGAGGCGCTCGGGCTGCGGCCGATCGCCCGCCAACTCGGCCTGGCCCGCAACACCGTCCGTCGGCTCGCCAATGCGGCCACCGCGGACGAGCTCCTGGTCGGACGGTGGACGCGCCGGACCAGCATCCTCGACCCATATAAGCCCTACCTGCATCAGCGGTGGGCCGAAGGCTGCACCGTCGCCCGCCGACTGTTCGAGGAACTTGGCGAGCGCGGCTATCCCGGCGGCGAGAGCGTGGTGAAGAAGTACGTGCAGCGGCTCCGTGAAGCCTTCCCGCACGACGATCCGCCCCGCAAAGCGCCGTCCGTGCGCAACGTGACCAGTTGGATCACCCGCCGCCCCGACCGCCTCGACGACGACCAGGCCCAGCGGCTCAAGCAGATCCTCGCCCGCTGCCCCGCCCTCGTCAGAACCGCCGAACACATTCGCGCCTTCGCCGAGTTGATGAACGATCGCCGGGGCCGCGACCTCAGTCAGTGGATAGAGCACGTGCAGGCTGACGACCTGCCCGCCCTGCATGGCTTCGTCAACGGCCTTGGCCAGGACCTCGACGCCGTGGTCGCCGGGCTCAGCCTGCCCTACAGCTCTGGCGCGGTCGAGGGCCACAACAACAAGATCAAGATGCTGAAGCGGCAGATGTTCGGCCGCGCCAACTTCGACCTGCTCCGCAAGCGAGTCCTCCTCGCAGCGTGAGGCCGTCCATGATTGCGGCCGTGGTGACCCTCCGTGGCACTGGCACGGAAAGTGATCCAGAACCAGCGTTCGGCCGTCGTCGAGAGGGGGCGCTGCTGACCTGATGGTCGGGGCGGGACGGTCAGGACGTGCACGGCGCCTGCGAGCACGATGAGGCGTTCGTCGCGATGGGCCCTAACGGTGTTGCGGCGGGGTGCCCCAGGGCGTGTAGCGGTCCCCGGGCCGCACCCGTCGCGCAGGATCGGGACCGTCGAGGCAGGGCGCCTTCGCGTGCGCCCTGGATGCAGGCCGCCGAGGTCGGCGAGGGCATACCTGTTGTCCGGGCCGGCGGCCGAGAACTTCCCGGCCTGGTGGTGGACCTCGACGCCACGCTGGTGGCCTGCGACTCCGAGAACGAGCAGGCCGCCCGACCTACGAGGGCGGCTTCGGCTTCCACCCGCTGCTGTGTCTCCTCGCAGAGAGCAGCCCCGCCAGACGCTGGTACGGGAGACCGGTCGCGCGGCCGCGCGGGGTGTCGGCGTCGTGATCGGGCCCTGGGGAGACGGGGCACAGGCCGAGGCATCCGAGTGCCGCGCCCTGGGCGCGGGGACCGCCGTTCACCCCTGGAGGCGACGCCGCCCGTGCACTCCCAGCACAGCGGCATGTGTCATTCAGTCCTCGCCGGCACCCCGGTGCCGTCGTACACCTGTCCGCTGACCGCGTCCACGCGCCATGTGTCCCCCGAGCCCGGCGCCATCGGATCGGCCGCCTGCCCCGCTTGCGGCGCCGACACGTGCACGAGCCACTCGGGCCGCCATGCAGCCCTAAACTTGCCTCACATCATGCAAACGCCCTGGCTGGCCTGGAGTACCTGTGGGGGCAAATGTTGAACGAAAGTAATACACTATATCGCTGACATTCCGGACTGCCAGACCAGCGGTGCTGCCCAGGAGTGCGGCTCCGTCAGCCTTCCTCCCTGAACTTCGGGATGTCGATGGGGTGCATCTCGGTTCGAATGCGCACGAAGCGAAGCGAACTGGGTGCCGGTACCGGCCCGCGTACAGGGAAGTGTCTGCGACGAAATTCGCGACCAGGCCAGGGCCCCCAGGGTGGTACTCCAACTCGCCGTGTGCTCACCAGCCGACCGGGAAGCGGCGCCCGGCCCAAGGGTGCTCGTAACTCACAGCACTTGATGCCGGCCTCGGCGAGGGTGCCGATGATGCCGTGCTCGCGGGCGGCGCGGACGTCGTGGGTCGCGCCGGGCAGTGCCGGTGAGGACCACAGCAGTCGGCCTGCCGGGTCGGCCAGGACCTGCACGGCCTCGCTGACGTAGCGGTAGGCGGTCGTGGTCCCGATGCCGAATCCGGCCGCGAGCTGGGCGTACGGATGCCCGTTGCGCAAGTGGGCGAGGGTGAGCCCTGTCGGCCGGCGTTCAGCCGGCGCCACCGGCTGCCGATCGCGCGGCGACGTTCACGGAGACGCGCGGTGAGGAAACGAAGATGCGGAGCTGGACAGGTCCAGTCCGGACGGGTAGACAAGCATGTGAAGCCTGTGGCGGAGCGGGTGATCTTGGTCGTGAACCCGTCTACCAGGCGCTTCACTCGTCTGTCACGCCAACTACCTGACCATACCGGCAGGTTGGAAAGGGCTCACTACCGGAGCCCGGCTACGGCAGTGACCACACCGTCACGTCGCTGCCCAGGTTTGCGGTAGCCAAGGTGCGGCCATCGCCATCGAAGGCCATGACCATGAAGCCGCTGTCGCCGACAGGGAGTGTGGCCTTGACGGAGTACGGCCTGCTACGCAGGTCCCAGACACGTATGTTGCCGGACTCGTCTCCGACAGCGAGAGTGTCGCCCCGGGGGCTGATGGCGACCTGACTCACCGTGTCTCGCTCGGACCAGTGCGAGATCAACTTTTGGGTTTGGATATCCCACAGTCGTACTTCCTTGCCGGGTCCAACCGTGGCCAGCGTCGTGCCATCTTGGGCGAACGCCAAGTCCTTTACTCCGACCAGGTCCTCCTGAAGGGGGACAGGGCTCGGCTGGGGTTTTCGCAGGTCCCAAAGCCAGACACGCCCCTCGCTGCCCAGGCTCGCCAGGACCCGCTCGGCCGGACTGAGCGTCAGATTGGAGTACGATACTTCGGAGGTCGTTTCCAGGGTGGCTGCGCGCCGCGAGTCTAGGCCCCCGACGACGATCGCGGTGTCGCCGCTCTGAGTGCTGGTCCCGATTACCAGGAGCCCCTGGGCTGGGCTCAGTGCAATCCGGGGACTTCCATACGACTTTACCGGCAGCATGTTGGCAGCAGGCAGATCCGCCGACCGACCTGTTGCGAGGTCGTAGCGCTGCACTGTTCCGTCTTCGCCGGCGAAGACCACCGATCTGCTGTCGCCGTCGCAGGCGAGGTTCGCCGTCGAGTCTTCCGACGACGGCGAACCGGGTTCGATGATGGCCTGATGATCGGCAATACGGTAGATCCACGGCTGTTCGAGGCCGTACTCAGCCACGGCAAGGTAGCTGCCGTCCGGCGAGAGGCACAGGTCGGAGACATCGGATGCACGTCCGGGGACCGAGTAGACCTGACCGACGGCCTGCGACCGTACGAACAGTGAGGCGCCCACGAGAGAGCCCATGGCGACCAGGGCTGCCGAACATCGGGCGGCTGCGTCCAGCCGGGGCCTACGAGACAGCCTGGGCCGAGTGCCTCCGGTCTTGGACGACCGGGCGGTCGTGGAGGACGGGGCTTCGCTGCGCTCGTAGGCAAGAGCGAGATGTTTCCGTACCTCGTCGTGGCGGAATTGGTAAGCGGCGCCTGCTGGTCGCAGCACCCCCGCCTCCTGAGCTCTGCGAAGTGCTCGAAGCAGGCGGACAGGCACTTTACCCCGGGCGATCAACCATGCGCGAGCGAGGACGAAGGTGATCCATGCGGAGCCGGAGCCGTATGCGGCGATTGTCGCGATGCCGGCCCCGAATGCGATGCTCGTAGTGCCCGCACCCGACTTCCCCGCCATGAGGCCCGCGACCACGAGTGTCGCAACGGCGCCCGTTACCCCGGCGATGATCAGCGTAGCGTTGCGATCGGTCCGCAGGACGGATACCGGGGAGCGGTCCTCGACGGCGACGATCGGCTTTGCGAGCCATCGCCCCAGCCCGAGTGCCACGGTGACGACCGAGGCCAGCACCAAGCACGGATAGAAGACTTCCCCCGGGTCCACGCTTCCCGTCACCGCCGCCGTGATGGCGGGCAGAGCCAGAGCCACCAGGACGCCGATCCCGAGTGCCCGGGCCAACGCGGGTAACAGGCCGGCGAGACGAGGCGCACTGTGACGGGGAGCGCCACTGTGCGCCAAGTCCAGCAGCGTGGCGACAACTGCGGCCCCGATACCGAGCACCGTGTAGGCGCTGAGACCTACCACCTCATTGAACTGATTGACCAGCAGGTCCGCCCACCACTCCCACAGCGTGTGGTTGATGATGGCGGCCTCGGACGGCAGAGCAAAGAGCAACCCAAGAAGCAGCACTGCGCTCAACGCGCAGGTCACGGCAGCGGCACCAACTGCGCGACGCACGCTGGCGAGTGCCACGGCACCTGCGCTTGAGCGCGGCGTCTCGGTCGCATGGACCGTCCGTCCCGCAATCAGCCCCGACAGCGAGCCCACGAATCCACCGGCCACAGCGCCGGCGAACAGCGCAGGAACAAGAGGCTGGGAGTCCTCACCGACGGCAACGCTGAGCCATCCGACCCCGGCCCCGACGACGACGGCCGATAGGGCATGCAACAAAACGATCACCCAGTGGGGAACCGCGCGGGCCAGCCGCCACCAGTAGATTTCTGGGTCCCGGCCCTGGCGGCGCCCCATCTCGCCGGCAAGGAAGGTCAGCCATCGAGAGGCACGACGGAACTCGCGGGGCTTGGAGTAGACAGATGTCAGGTACCGGCTCAGCAGATGGTGCTTGATCGTCGCCCCGTCGCCCAAGTCAACGAGTTCGGATGGGCTGGTGTCCGTTCGTTCGTAGGCCTTCCAGGCCAGCGAGATCATCAGCGGGGTGGAGAGCACGTCGGCGACCGGACCCTCCTTCTGGGAGCGAAGGGCCTTACTGATCTCCTTCCATCGGTCTTGCCGGGCGTTGAGCTCCCGGCCGGCCAGGTAGCGGATGGCTGCCTCAGGCTCTACGCGTTTGATCTCGATGCCCCGGGCCTTGGACAGGATGACGCGCCCGATCGCCCTTTCGAACTCAGCACTGCGGCAGGTCAGGACGAACCTGCCGTCGAACCGGTCCAGTTGGGTGATCGCCGCAGCGTACAGATGAGGGGGCATCTCGTCGAGGCCGTCGAGGACGGGGATAACCTGGGAGACGTGTGGCAGGTCCATCGGATCGCAGTAGGCTTTGACGCTCGGGCAGATCTCCGCAATGCGGCGAGCGAACCAGGTGCTGAAATCCTCGGCTGTGCGACCTCGGGTGGTGCGCTGGTGGGAGTCGGTCGCTGAATCGTCCTCAACGGGTGAGGTCAGCTCGCCGGGATCCCAACCGGCCACCGATACCAGTACGGGCACCGCGTTGTGTTCCTTGAGCAGCTCCCGTGCGAGAAGAGTGGCCAGGGTCGTCTTGCCGCTCCCCGCAGCCCCGAGGATGACGAGATGCTGCGGGCCCTCGGCAGTAAAGACCTGGGCCAGCCCGCTGGCTCCGAGGTCGTCCGCACTGTACGCCTTCAGCTCACCTGCCAGAGGCTTCGCCGTGTAGGCGGCGGAGCCAGGCCGGCTCGGGCCGAGGAACAGGGCGGTTCGGTCCTGCCAGCGCAGTGCCAGGGGCTTCGGCCGGTTCAGCTCTTGTGCCTCCACCCGAGCACGGATGTCCTTCTTCATGGCCAAGCGCAACTGGGACAGGGCTTCGGTGACCCCCGAAGGGAGCGAGCCGGGCGGCGTGGACGCAGGCTCCGGCCACGAGGGGCTGCCAGGGATCTCAGGGTTGCGCTTCCTCATCCCGCCCGTGGCGGCCACGAGTGCGGGGCCGCGGTCGGCAATGAGCACAGCATGTTCGGGGCGCGCCTCCGTACTGCCGTCGGCCTCCCGGTCCGGTGGCTCCAGCGGGTGGTACGCGCGGTTCGGCGCAAGCACGATTTCAGCGCCGTGCTCACGAGTGCCGAACTGTGGGACCGGCAAGTCCGGGCGCAGGGCGAGCCGCGCCTTGACGGCGCTAAAGATCGCGGTCATGTCGAGGTACTCCGAACCACCTGGTACTCCGTGGCTCAGCACGTGAAGGAGCGCACCGGTGAAGGCGCTGTACTGCTCACCCACAGGCGAGAGCGCCTTGCGGGTGGCGGCGGAGGCCGTGAGCACGCAGACGCCCTCAATGTCTGCCTTGTCAGCCACCAGCTTGGCCAGTTCCTGCTGTTCTGCCGACACCCTCCCCTGATCTTCCTCCGCCGCGGTGCCCATCTCGCCGCTCAAGGCCTTGCCGCTGTAGCAGCAATCCAGGATCACCACGGTGCGCCGGGCCCGGCTTCCGGACTGTCGCAGCCGGGTCCGCACCCTGGCGTAGCTCAGGCAATCGTCCTCGTGGTCTACGCCCGTGAGTGCCAAGTGCAGGTCCTGCGAGTCGCCCACCAACAATCCGTGGCCGGCGTAGTAGAGGAGCAGTGTGTCGGTCGCTTCGGTGGCTGCGCGCTGCACCTCGTTCAGGACCTCATGAGGGTAGGCGGGTTCCGGTACCGAGAAGCAGTGCTGGTCCGGCAGGTTCCACACCGTGCCGTCAGTGAGTATGCGGCGCATGGCGGCCAGGTTCCGCTCCACCGCGGGGAGCGCGCTCATGCTCAGGCCGTCGACGGCATTGTGCACTCCGATGAGGATCGCCCGGGAACCGGCCGGGTCCGGCATGGTCACGAGCCCGCTGCACCCTCGTCGACGGTGTCGTCACCGGACGCCGTCAGCGTGTCGACGATGCGACGGACCTCGGCCGGGTCGTCGTGGGTAATGTCGACCGTCGCATCCCTGTAGTGGATCCGAACTGTGGGGGTGGCCCTGTTCCGGCCCTGACGCCTGGCGTCCCGCCACGCGACGACTGCGATGGCAAGGCCACCGAGCCCCGAGACGTCGTCCAGGACGACCTGTACGACATCGCCGACTCCCATCTCGCCCTGTTCGGGTTCGGCAGGCAGTGCACTGAACTGGGCATGAGAGGCAATCGGGTCATTCCGAAGCCAGCGCGCGAGATCCCTACCCTCGCCACCGTCCTCCACTCGAAGCTCCAGCCGCACAACGCGCTCCTCCGTCGATCCTCAGTCGCTTTGACCTGGCAGGCTCCAATCCTGCCTGAAATGTCGGGCGCGAGGGACGGTTTTGGGGTGACGACGCCTGTGACTCGACTTGGTTCTGCAGCGAACTCAGTGGACGTTAAGTCCGTTTCTCGTAGCGGCCTCGTCCGGGTTGGGTGAGGCAGCCTTGGCGGGTGAGGCGTCCGAGGCGGGCGCGGGTGACGTTGACGGCGGCCTCGTCAGTGGGCATGCCGAGGAGTTCGTGCAGCTCGCGGGCTCGGAACTCCTGGTCGGGGTACTGGTTGAAGGCCTGCACGATGGCCTGGTAGGAGGTATTCGTCTCGGGCGGTTCGGAGTCTTCTCTTGCCGGTGTGAGTTCGGCGAACACGGTCTGGCCTGCGACGATCGTCCAGACCTGTGTCGTTCACCGTGAAGCCGTCAAGAAACAACCTGGTGCTTATCGGCGCCGACGGAGGTGAGCAGGTCGGCTGCGGTGGGGTGGCGGTGGTCGGCGGGAGTGATGTCGGTGTGGCGGGCATCGAGGATCGGCAGGACATCACGGATCGCGTTCCACAGTGTGCTGCGGCAGACGCCGAACAGCTCGGCGAGAGCGTCGAGGCCGCAGACGCGGCGGCGGTAGAGGATCGTGGCGAGGATCCGGTCGCCGTCGGTGATCTTCTGCCGGAAGACGCCGCCGCGGGTGCCCGGGCGCCGGTTGCCGCCGCGCTGGCGGTGGCGGCGCTCTTCGATCGCGGCGGCATAGGGCACGATCAATTCTTCGAGCAGGGCATGCAGTGCCTCGTGACCCATACCGGTCAGAATCGGGTCCGTCAGCGCCTGGCGGGTCAGTGTCGCGGGAGCGTGCTCGGCCGGGCCGCTGCCGGTGACTCAGGCTCGGAGGTCCTCGGCGCGGGTGAAGTAGCGCACGACGGTGGGCGTGATGCTGATTTTCCGTTCGTCCAGCAGCTTCCGGGTGGCCTTGATGCCGTGCCCGATGGTGACGGGATTCATCCCGAGCAGGTCGCCCATCACCTTCTGTGGACAGACTTGGCGTAGGTGACGGTGAGCAGGACTTCGTCCGCATCGGAGAGCAGTGATCGGCTGCGGCCGGTGGTGGCGACGCGTCGCCCTTTGCGGAGCACGTAGCGGTGTTGTTCAGCCGCGGCTGCCTGGGCGGGGGCCAACTTGGCTTTCAGCGCGTCCAGTTCATCGGTGCTCATGCCGGTCAGGCGGGGTCGGTGAGCAACTGGAGGGCTTGGGCGCGTTCGTCGGCGCGCGGCGCGAGGGCTGTGCCGCCACTCGGGGCGTGGGTGAGGCCCTTCGCGGACAGCGACAGCACCATCTCGTCAACGCCCGTCAGCCGACGCTGACGCTTCTTGACGATTTGCGGCTCGAACGAGCCCTCCCGGTCCCGGGGAACCTCGATCTCGACCGACCCGACGTCCGTGACGACCGTCTTGGAGCGTTTCCCGTTGCGGGAGTTGTCACCGTTCTTCCCGGCCGGATCGTGCCGGTCATAGCCGAGGTGATCGCTCATCTCACCCTCGAGAGCGGACTCCAGCAGCCGCTTCGTCAGCTGCTGCAGCAGGCCGCCCTCGCCCGTCAGCTGCAGGCCGTCGGCCTGAGCCCGAGCCCGAGCCCGAGCCACGAGCTCGTTCAGGAACTGGTCGTCAACACTCGCCGACGCGACTCCCACCTCGGGTGCCGTGGCTATGTTCTCGCTGGTCACAGGTGCACTCTTCCATGATCGGAGTTACACCGTTTTCTTGGCCCTGTCTCACTTTCGGTGGTAACGGAGCGTTGAGGGACTCGTTGACTTTGCGTGATGAATGTCAACGAGCTTGTGCAGATGGTGTTTTCAGGTCTGTCGCCACTGGTCATGGACGATGTGGTTGACGATGGCGAGCGGATTGTGGTGCGGGCCCGGACGCGGCGAGAGACCGCGGCCTGCCCGGTGTGCGGGGTGGCGTCGGGACGAGTGCACGGCTATCACTGGCGGACGGTGGCCGACGTTCCGGTCGACGAGCGCCGGGTGGTGGTTCGCGTGCGGGTGCGGCGTCTGGTGTGTCCCACGCACGGTTGTCGGCACACCTTCCGCGAGCAGGTGCCCCGCGTGCTGGAGCGTTACCAGAGACGCACGGCCCGTCTGACCAGGCAGGTCAAGGCCGTGGTCAAGGAGTTAGCGGGCCGGGCGGGATCACGTCTGCTGGTCATACTCGCGGCGGGCCTGTCCCGTCACACGGCCCTGCGCGTCCTGGTGCCATTCCGTTGCCCGCCGGGCGCGTGCCCCGCGTGATCGGTGTCGACGACTTCGCCCTGCGCCGACGGCACCGCTATGCCACCTTGGTGATCGACGCCGAGACCCATGAGCGGATCGACGTACTGCCCGACCGCACGGCCGGCACGCTGGAAGCCTGGCTGCGCGGGCATCCGGGCGTCGAGGTCGTGTGCCGCGACGGCTCGACCACATACGCCGAGGCCATCCGCCGCGCACTGCCCGAAGCGGTTCAGGTCGCCGACCGGTGGCACCTGTGGCACAACCTGTGCGAAGGCGCCCTCAGCGAGGTGAAGGCACACAGCACCTGCTGGGCCGCAGTGCTGGAGGCGCCGATCTACGACGGGCCCCGCGCCCAGACCACCCTGGAACGCTGGCACCAGGTCCACGGCCTGCTCGACCAGGGCGTGGGCCTGCTCGAATGCGCCCGCCGCCTGCAACTGGCTCTGAACACCGTCAATTGCTACGCGCGAGCCGACCAGCCCGAGCGCATGCTCCGCGTCCCCAAGTACCGGGCCAGCCTGGTCGATCCTTACCGCCAGCACCTGCGTAATCGCCGGGCCGAAGACCCCGGCGTCCCCGTCAAGCACCTCTTCGAAGAGATCAAGGCGCTCGGCTTCACCGGCCGCCTCAACCTCCTACACAAGTACATCAACCAGGGCCGCGCAGACGCCGACCGCAGCCACATCTCCCCGCGCAGACTCGCCCGGATGCTGCTGACCAGGCCCGACAACCTCAAAACCCAGCAACACGAGCTCCTGGCCCAACTGACCGCCGCCTGCGCCGAAATGACCCAACTGGCAACAACTGTGCGGGACTTCGCCCCGCTCCTCACGCCTCACGCCGACAACGCCGACGCGCTCACACGCTGGGTCACCCAGGTCTGTGACGCCGACCTGCCTCACCTGCACGCCTTCACGCGCGGGTTGGAGCGAGACCGCGACGCCGTCAACGCCGCATTCACGCTTCCATACAGCAACGGCCCCACCGAGGGTGTCAACACCAAGACCAAGCGCATCGCGCGCCAGATGCACGGACGAGCAGGCTTCGCTCTGCTCCGCCACCGCATCCTCCTCGGACAACAGTCACCCTGGGTGACCACCGAAAGTGAGACAGGGCCGTTTTCTTTACAGTCCCGTCGGAGCCCACGGTGGACTTCTGCGGATGACGAGTAGGAGACCAGTCGTAGGGCCGGGTGGCCTCGTAAGGGGCGGGTGTAGGTCCCATCGGGAGTTCGACCGGGAGCATTCTCAGGACGGTGAAGGGCAGATCGGGTGAGGAGTGCGGTGCGGCAGGTAGCGGTCCCACTCCTTGTCCGTCAGATCTCTGTCCACACGTCGGCAGATGTCCTTGACGACGGCTTCCGGTTCGAGGTCGACGGTCTGGTTTCGCTTGAGCGTGGAGGCGACGTGCAGGCGACCGTCCTGGTCGAAGCCGACCGCCGTGCCCTGACCTCCAGCCAACCGAAGGGGGCCGCCGAGACGGCGGGAGTCCTTTACGTCCCAGAGCCGGATGCCGGTGTCGTCCACACCGGCCAACAGTTCGTTGTCAGGGGAGAATTGCAGACCGGTTACGGGGGTGTCCGTGTTGCCGATCGGAGGAATGGCACCGATGCGGCGTGTGACGGTTCTGTCCCAGAGGTCGATGCTGCCGCGGTCGGTGGACAGGGCCAGGGTGCTTCCGTCGGGGCTGAAGGCGATGTCACGTATGCCGGCTTGTCCCCACACGTGACGCTGCGTCTTCTGCGACACCAGGTCAATACGGTCGCCAGCGGAGCTGATCAGTAGGCTGCCGTCCGGGGAAAAGGCGATGCGTGGTGCGCCTGTGTCGGGGAAGACAGCCAGGCGTCTTCCTCGCTTCCAGTCCCAGAGTTCGACACTCCGCTGTTTGTAGTCGTCGGTGTCGAGCCGAGAGACGGCGACGCGCGTGCCGTCAGGTGAGAACGCGATGCCTTCTGGTTCGTCGGTGCCTGACAGGTGAAGTGGGCGGTCCTGGCTGCGTCCATTGTCCGTCGACCAGATCTGCAGGCGCAAAGATTTGTCCTTGGCAGTGATGATGTGTCCGTAGTGCTTGCTGTCCGCGGAGAAGGCCCCCACCGAAGTGTCCACGAGGGAGACCAGTGGTGAGCCCGCCGTGGCGAGTCGGTGCCGATGCGTTGAGTTGGTGAGCGTCAGTGAGTCGCCGTGGACCGAGTGATGCACCACAGCCCCTGCATCTGGGGCGAACAGCGCACCTCGCCCTTCGTCGGCTTCACGTGGGTCGGTCAGCCAGGACAGGTCGACCGATCGGACCCTGCGGTCGTCCTCGACGAACCTAAGTCGCGGACGGGAAGAGTCAAAGGCAAGGGCCCGCACCTCACCCGCCGACTGCGAGCCTGCGTCGAGGCTGCCCGTGGGGAAACGGGCCGCCTCCAAGTACGTGTCGCCCTTTCTCTGCCAGAGAAGGACCCGCCCGCGCACAGCTGCCGCGACGAGTGTGGCATCGCTGTTCGCCGCCCACTGACCCGGCTCCTCCTCCACTGGCAAGGAGACCTCGCTTTGAGCGCGAAATTCATGTGTCTGCCACACCGTCGCATGCAGCGACTCGAAGGAGCTCACCAGGTGGCTGCCGTCGGCGGAGAACACCAACTGTGTTTCGTCGGCGCACTTGGTGTCGAAAGAGTCGGATGGGCCGAGCAGCGACCGGCTCGTCTTTGTGTGCAAGTCCACCAGCCGGACCGGCTCGCCGACGGTGCAGACGGCCAGGGTCTTGCCATCGGGTGACAGCACGGGGTCGGAGTCGTAGTCGACAAGCCGGGACCACAGGATCGAGCCCGTCACCGTGTTGACCACAGTCTGCCGGATACCGGCTTCCTCGACGCCAGACAAAACAGCCCGTCCGGCGTCGTGAGAGAGACTGCGTACTCCGACAGTTTGTCCCTTGAGGAGGAGCGGACCGCGTTCTGGTTCGCTCGCCGTCAGGCCGACCAACTGCGCGCCCCCGTCGACGCCCATGGGCGCGACAACTTTGTCACCGTGCACGGAGAACAGCGCGGACATCGAGGTCTCACCAGTGTTACCGGGCAGCGGCGCATATCCGAGGCGCTTCCGCGCACCCAAGTCCCAGACTTCCGCCGCCTCTCCCTCGACAACGGTGGCCAGACGTCCATGGCCCAACAGCTGGTCGGTGTAACCCAGCATGGGGCGCGTCTCCGGCACGGGCACAGGGTTGTCCGCGATCTGATCCACCCCGTGGTCCAGGGAGTTGTACAGCGCCGCCCGAGTGTCGTCGACGTCCGCGATCTCCGACGCCGCCGCGCTCAGCAGCATCGCCGTCTCCGGATCGCTGACGCGAACGCTCTCGGCGATGGCCGCGGCCGTACGAGCCGCATCCTGCTCTTCTCGTGCCTGGCTGATCTGCATCTGATAGACGGCAAACGCCCCCGCCACGGTCGCAAGAGCGACCAGCACGCTTATCCACGCCAGCCGCCATCGCTTACGCACGATTCGCTGCATCTCCGCCTGTTGTGACGCCGTCAGGAAACGCAGCTCCGCGGGCGTGGGCCGGAGGTACGCCGGCGCGTCGGCGTAGGCGTTCGCATGGTCGCGCAGGCCGTCGCCGCGCAGGAGATCGTCCGAACGACGCCCGTCGCGGCGCCAGGCAGCAGCCGCGTCGCCCAAGTCACGTGCTCGGCGTACTTGTTGTCGATCGTGAGCGAGCCACTCTTGCATCCTGGGCCAGGCGGCACACAAAGCCACGCTTGGCAGCCGCCAGTTCTTTCCCGCCCGCTCCAGCACCTGCTCTGCCTGAAAGGCGTCGAGCACCTCCTGGAAAACCTCGCGTTCCTCAACGGCCCTGTCGGCGAAGAATTCGTCCTCGTCGACGATACGGATGTCGTCCTGCGTGCCGTCCGATGCCGTCCCTGCGACGACGAACCGCAACAGCACTTCGCGGGTTCGGAGCTGAGCAGCACGCGAGAGCGCGCCATGAGCCGCCTCCGCCCGCTCCGCGAGACCCCGGTGTGCCAATAGATCGTCGACACCGGCATGCATCACCGATGCGGCCTTCTGCCCGGCCGAGAGCAGACTCACGGCTTCAGGACCTTCCTCATGGCCGAGGCCGAGGAGTCGGGTCAGGACGGTGTGGGCTGTGGGCCGCCGTGCGGGGTTCTCCCGCTCCAGAGCCCTCTCGACCAGCTCGGCCAGTAGTCCTGGCAGCGTGCCCGTGTCGGGCCGATGCTCCATCGTGCGATAAATGATCTCTGCATCATTCGCGCCACCGAACGGATGCCGACCGGTGGCCGCGAACAACACCACGGCGCCCCAGGCGAACATGTCCGAAGCGGGCATCGGCGGGTTACCGGACAGCACCTCGGGCGCCATGTAGCCGAGCGTGCCACCGACCAGCCCGTCCGTGTGGGTCATGTCCTCCGAGCGAGCCAGCCCGAAGTCGATCACACGTGGCCCGTCGGGACCTATCAGGACGTTGGAGGGTTTGAGGTCACGGTGCATCACCTTCGCCCCGTGGATGGCCGCAACCGCCGTCGCCAATCCCATCGCCAACCGCACCAGGTCCTCGTCTCGATACGGGCCGTGCTTACGCACGCTCTCCTGCAGCGTCAGACCGGGGACGAACTCACTGACCAGGTACGGCTGCTCAGTCGCCGTGTCGGCGTCCAGGATGCGCGCGGTGCAAAACGATGCCACCCGCTGTGCCGCCGCAACCTCCTTGGCCAAGCGCGTCCGGGCACCGGGTACCTCGAGCACTCTTGGAGAAGGCACCTTCACAGCCACGCGTTCACCGGTCGGCCCGTACGCCTCGTACACCACACCCTGCCCGCCGGAACCCAGGCGGCCCGCAATGCGGTAGACACCCACCCGCGCCGGATCGCCAGGAAGAAGACCGGGCATCGCGCTCCCCCATCTCACGGCCGCCGCAACCACTGACGGCATTCAGGAGCCGACGGGAAGGCGGAGCGGTTCCCTCCGACTGCGGCTCTCACCCGAACGTGGGGCGAGTACGGTGCCACAGCCTTGGTCGGCGAGACCCAGCCTGTCGACAATCGGGGATGCCGTGCCGGGGATCCGTACAGTGAATGGGTCTGTTCCGTAGTCAGTGGTGACGGTGAGTACTCGCCTGTGATCATTGAGCGTGCATGACGCAAACACGCTTGTGGAAACGGTGTTTTCAGGGTTGTCGGCGTTGGTCATCGAGGATGTGGCGGTGGCGAGATAGTCCGGCCTTCGGCTCGGACCCGGGATGTTCCTGTTCCCTGTCCGGTGCGCGGGAGGTGCCCCCAAGGCCGGGTAGTTAGCGTTTTCGCAGGTCACGCAAGGGGTGCCGTTTCCTGTGCGATTGCCGCGTAACGTCCTGTGCGGACCCTCTTGATCATTCCCTTCTCGGTCCAGCGGGCGAGTTGTCGGTAGGTGGCAACGAGAGTGACGTCGCCGAGGAGCTCGCCGATCTCCCGTGAGTGCCATAGCCGTTGGGGTTCTGCCTGCAGGATGGTCAGGAAGCGTGTCATGCGGGTGCTGGTCTGGCCGGGGCCGACGTACTGGGACCGTGGTCGTGGGCAGTGCGGGCTCCGGCACCGGCGGCGGGAGAGTGATCGCCGTCGAGGTCACGCTCTTGCTGCTGTGAGGGCGGCCGCCCATTTTCCGTTCCGCGTAACGGGAGGTGGGGGGACTTCACCTTGCGGGTGCTGACGCGGGCCCGCCGTGCGGGCGACAGCGCCGACAGGAGCCGTCGGCCGATCTCTCCGATGCCCTGCTCGAAGATGCCTTGCGCACCTACCAGCAGGTCGCGGGCTGTTTGGAGGGCGATAGTGAAGCCGCAGCGGTCGGGATCGGTGCCCGGCTGGGACCCCGCCGCCTGGACCATGGTGCGGCGCAGGAGCTGGTAGAGGTTGAGCAGGGCCCACATCTCCTGCTCGACGCCCGCCGGATCGTGCGAGCGCAGGACGCGTCCGTGCAGGATGGTGTGGCGCAGCGCGTAGTAGGCGCTCTCGTGCTCCCAGCGCTCGTGATACAGGTGCACGAGGCGGTCGGCGGGGTAGCGGCGGGCGTCCAGGAGCGTGGTCACCAAGCGGTAGGAGCCCTCGAAGGTGCTGCCGTCGGTGCACGTGATGCTCACCTGGGCCTCGATGATGCGCACCGGGACGCCGCCGATGACCGAGAGGTAGGAGGAGTCGGCGAGCGGCTGGAGGACCGGTGGGCGGCGGCGCCGGCGGATGCGGCCCAGGAGCTGTGCGCCGGTAGCGTGCACGGCGCTGAAGAAGCCGTTGCTGTCGAAGCCCGGTCCCACAGCACCGGCATCCCGGGATCCAGATGGTGCAACAGCCTGGTGGCGTAGGAGGTCTCGCCCTCCCGGGTGGGGCCGAAGACCGCCGCGATCACGGACCGGGTGCCGGTCTCGACCAGCGTCATCAGCTCGACCTGGGGAAACCCGCCGTGCGGGCACCGCCCCAGCCAGCCCCGGTTGCGCTCGCTGTCCGGCACCTTGAGCGAACTGCAGCCGTCGAACGACACCGTCCGGTACGGACCGAACCGCACCCCCGGCGTGGTCGGACGGGCCAACAAACCGGCCATCACCTCGAACAACACCCGCACCGGCACGCTGCCGACCCTTCGGCGCAGATCACGCAGCGCCGTCGTGCCCGGGCGGACAACCGGCATCCCCGACAGGCCGACCGTCAGTTTGTCCCACACCAGCCGGTAGCCGATCTCGGGGAACAGACACATCGCCAGCAGGAAGTAGACGCCGACCCGCGAAGGCAGATCGCGCAGCCGGCGCTGCACGGTCCGAGTCTCCGACAAGACCGCATCGACCAACTCGAACGGCATGCTCGCCGTCAGTTCTCCCAGATGGCCGGGCGCGAACCGCCCCACGGCCACAGTCACCGAACGGGTGATGTCCGCCGATGACGGCGGCAGGACACGATGACCGGGCAACGCAGCTCATTCGGGACAAGCTGTCTTGGACGGCTGCCTGTACCAACGAGCTTCGTTGCGTCGCGTAGAGGCCCCTTCAACGCTCCTCGCGTGACCTGCGAAAACGCTAGCCACCCGGCCTTGGTGGAAGGCCCGACACCCTGGTCGCCGTTTTTTCCACACGCCCTGAGTGGGCCCGGAGGGCCGGTGCCCCGCGCGGGGTGCTGCGCACGGTGCTGGAGGCGGACGACGGGGTCTGCGGCTGGGGCCCCGCCGCACTGGTGCGGCTCTACGCGGCGGGTGCCGTCACCGACGTACCCCTCGGCAACGCTCGCGCCTGTGCCGTCGGCCTGGCCCCGGCTGGGCGTTCGCGCCAGGGTCGTCGACCTGGGTCCGGAAATGGACCACTTCGGCTCGGCGATCTTATTCGCACCGCGGGTGGTCTGCTGGTTCGTCGTGTTCAGTGGGCGGCGAACCGGGTCACGCGGGTCGTGGGTCGGGCGATCTCCGCTTTCTCTGCGACCGGGCCGGCGATGTTCCCCGGGGCGGTTCAGTGGTTGGGGCAGATGATGAAGAGAGGGCAGGCGAGTCGGCGGGGTTGGTCGCCGATCTCGCTGAGTGCGGCGCGGATTTCGTGCAGGTGGCCGGTGGTCATCTGCAGCGGGGGTTCGTGGGGCTGGTGGGTGGTGCGGACCGGGTAGTCCACGCCCGGTTCGGTGGTCATCTCGATGTGGCAGCCCAGGACATGGGTGACCGGTCGGTGGCGGCAGAACTCGATCAGGCGGTCGATGGTCCGGGCGAAGGCGGACCAGTCCTGGACGTAGAGCCGACCGGGGTAGACCGTGTCGCCGGTGAGCAGGATCCCGGTCCACGGGTCGTAGAACGTGACCGCTGCCTCGTGGTGTCCGGGAGTGGCCAGGCACTGGAGGGTACGGCCTCCCAGATCGACCTTTGCGATGGCGGTGGGGTCCTCGTCGAATCCGAAGTACTTCCAGGCGGTGGCGAGGTCCGCGTCGATCACGGTTGTGTCGTGGCGGTCGGTGAACTGGCTGTCGCCCGCGATGTGGTCGCCGTGGCCGTGGGTGTGCAGCACGAGCAGGTGGTAGTCCTGTCGGGGGTGGCGGGTGAGCCAGCCGTCGATGAGCTCGTCGACCGCTCG
Source organism: Streptomyces sp. NPDC048600 (assembly GCF_055587025.1). Lineage (NCBI taxonomy): Bacteria > Bacillati > Actinomycetota > Actinomycetes > Kitasatosporales > Streptomycetaceae > Streptomyces > Streptomyces sp. NPDC048600. Next base: position 347,799 of record NZ_JBVJGZ010000007.1, read on the forward strand.
GCGCAGGGGGAAGAACTCGGGGGACGCGGTGGCGCCGGTGTCGATCAGCACCGCTTGCGTGTTGCCGAACAGCAGGAACAGGAACGGCGCTTCGTAGTCGATGGCCATGTTCTGCCGCAGTATGACCGTGTGCTCGTCGTACGCGTGGACCTGGATGTCCGGGTCGGTGTTGTGCTTGGACGACGGTGAGCCGTGGATCCAGCGGACGTCCAGCTCGCGGGGGAGCGGGACCGGGCTGTCAAAGTCGATGAAGGATGTGTCTGCGGCCATGACGCCTCCTGAGTGCGTCGTCCTGGCAGGCCGGGTACGGCGCACATCTCGTCCGGGGCTGGCACCTGCGCGCCTTCGCCGTGAGGCTACCACCGGATCGATCGACGCCCCCTATTCGTCCCCGTGACGGGTATCGTCAGTCGCTTTGGCCTGCTGCGGGTGTTCCTGCGCCCGGACGGGGACATCGCCGAGGACGTTGGCCGCGAGATTGTCACCCTCCTGCTCGTGCTACCCGTCACCTGCGTCGACGTGCGCGTCCACGACGGCGTTCGGCACGATGTCACCCGACCCCGCTTGCGGGAAGCTTCCGAGTCGAAACGTGCCACGTGATGGGCTGCGCGCCGATGGGGGAATCGGCGCACGCGCCTGCTGTCGCGGGTACGCTCATCGAAGGATCGGGCAGCTGGGATGGCGTTTCTTCCGCCCGCGCGGGGCCGCTGTGGTGCCCCGGTCGGTCGGGCCCGTGGCGCGAGGTGTCGATCACAGGCGTCGGGGAGAGATCACTCGGCCGGGACGTGGGTGGAGCAGTCGCTGCCTGGCGGTGTGATGGGTCTCGCGGCCCCGTACACGGACAGTGCCTGCCAGCGGCGTTCGAAGTCGGCGCTGAGGGGCTTTTGATGCTGCGCGGTGATGCCCTGGACAGCGCATCGTCGGGCTATCGCGTCCGGCGACGGTGCCGGGCCGCCTTTTCGCTGCCCGGCCCAGAGGTGGTAGTTGCGGAAGGGCAGGAGGTAGCGGCGCAGGGTGGAGGGGCTTACCGGTTTGCCGCCGGCGCGGCTGCGCAGGCCCTGGTCCGAAAGAATGGCGGAGAGCCGTTCGGCGCTGGGTTCCTCACCGTGCTCGGCCCGGTACTTGTTCCACGCGAGGTAGTAGCGGTCGACCGTGGTGAGCGAGGAATGCGTGCGGGCAGTGCCCGCTTCCGGTGGTGCGCCACCGGCTGCGTCGCTCGCGGGGAAGTTGCGTGCTGGCAGGGCGGCGACCTGGTCCCGCGGGCTGGCTGGTCTCGGTTGGCCTTGCTGCGGAGGGGGATCGTCGGAGTGCGTGTGGCTGGCGGCCGCGCTCCCTTCGGTGGGCGGCTCCCGCTCGCCGGTCCTGTCCTGCCGGGGGGCCGTGGTGAGTTCGTCCTGGATCGCACTGGCGAGGGTCTGTTCCCGTCGGTGGATGCGCTGTTGTGGGTGCGCGGCCGGCGGCGGGTCCGGGCGGGGCGTGGTGCCGCGCGCGACAGCCGGTTCGTCTCCCAGTCTGGTGACGGACGCCGGGGTGGTGGAGGAGGGGTACACGAAGGGCTGGGGCCGCTGCGGGCGTTGAGGGACGGCCGCCGGTTCGATGCCCACTGCGGCGGGCCCTGCGAGGCCGGCGGGGGCGGTCTCGGCGAGGGGGACGCCGTAGCGGGCCAGGCGCAGCGGCATCAGGGACTCGACGGGGGCCTTGCGGCGCCAGGAGCGGCCGTAGCGGGAGCGCAGGCGGGCCTGGTAGACGAGGCGTTCCTGTTCGAGCTTGATGACCTGGTCGTAGGAGCGCAGCTCCCACAGTTTCATGCGGCGCCACAGGAGGAAGGTGGGTACCGGGCTGAGCAGCCAGCGGGTGAGGCGCACGCCCTCCATGTGCTTGTCGGCGGTGATGTCGGCGATGCGGCCGATGGCGTGCCGGGCGGCCTCGACGGAGATGACGAACAGGACCGGGATCACCGCGTGCATGGCGGTGCCGAGCGGGTCGGGCCAGGCGGTGGCGCCGTTGAAGGCGATCGTCGCGGCGGTCAGCACCCAGGCCGTCTGCCGCAGCAGCGGGAACGGGATACGGATCCAGGTGAGCAGCAGGTCGAAGGCGAGCAGGACGCAGATGCCGGCGTCGATGCCGATCGGGAAGACGTAGGAGAAGTCCCCGAAGCCCTTCTTCACGGCCAGCTCGCGCACGGCCGCGTACGACCCCGCGAAACCGATTCCCGCCACCCCGATCGTGCCGAGGACGACCAGACCGGCCAGGGTGCGCTGCACCGAGGTGAGAGGGGCAGGCGCCGCCCGCACCGGTCCGGCCGAGTGGATCGGGGTGCGTTCGCTGCCAGCGGTGGGTGGCGCAGCACGTGCCCTCATGCCACGTGCCGCGCCCGTGTGCTGGGGCCGCTGGGGGCGCCGGGTTGGGTGCCGCCTGGATGCGGGCGCACCGCGGGCGGTGGGTGGTGTGGTGGTCATGGGGCGGGTGGTCAGGGGTGGCTGGGGGCGTGGAGTTGCTGGATCAGCTGTTCGGTTTCGGGTTCGAGGGCGATGCCGAGCTGGTGGCTGCGGGTCTGCAGGCGCTCGATGACGGCGCGCAGTCCCGTGTGGTTGCCGGTGTGGCGTTCGGTGGTCATCCAGGCCCGGTAGAGGCGTTCGCTGTGGTGGCCGGTGTCGAGGGCGGTGGTGATGGCGTGGCGTGCGGCGGTCAGGTCCTGGCGGGGGCCGGGGGTGCTGCGGTGGGTGGCGATGAGGCAGGCGATGTCGGTGATGGCTGTGGTCATCTGCTGTTGGAGGGGTTCGGCCCAGGCGGGCGGGCGGTCGCCGAAGGGGCGTCCGCGGACGAGGGCGAGGGCGTGTTCGAGGTCGGGCAGCGCGTCCGGGCCCCGGCTGTGCGCATCGTGGGTGTAGCGCCGGAACAGGCTCCAGTCGCAGCGGATGCGGGGGCTGATCTGGTAGGGGTCATCGCCGTGTCGGCGGCGGGGGACGTAAGGGGTGCCGTCGGGGGCGTCGCCGAGGAAGCGTCGCAGGCCGTTGAGGCGGGCGTTGAGGGTGCTGACACCCCACGACTGGTGCGGGTCCATCGCCGTACACAGGGCGTCGGCGCTGTGGTGGGGGTGGAAGTAGAGCAGGGCGGCGAGCTGGGCTGCGCGGGGTCCGTGCCCGGTGTCGGGGACACGGTCGACCTCGAGGGGGCCCAGGACCCGGATCTCGGGCGCGTGGCGGTCGTTTGTCCCGCCCGGCTGTGCGGCAGGGACATCGCCGTCGGGTCCCGGAGGCCGGGCGGGGGAACGGCGCGGTTGGGGGCGGGACGTGCGGGTGGCGGAGGCCGCGGCGGCCAGCGCCGGGAATACTCCGTCGGCCCTTCCGCCGCCGTCCGTGCCTTCACCGTCGGGGTGTTGTGACGGATCAGTGGCGCTGCTGCCCGCAGGGCCGCAGCTGCCACCGCGCGTTTCGGCGCCGGGTGGTGCCGGTGTGAGGCCGGAGAGGTGCGCTTGGGCTGGGGTCGGTTCGCTGCGGTCGCCGTCGCCGGGGGCGTATGCCTGCAGGGTCCGGATGACCTCCTGGTAGGCGTCGCCGTCGATGCGCTGCAGCCGCACGTCACAGTCGGTGGGTTCGAAGAGCTGGCCGTCCTTCGTCGCGGCCTCCAGGGTGATGGTGTGGTCGGGGGCGGGGCTGACGCTCTGGGCGGGGGCGATGACGGTGACGGGCGCCCGGCCGGGCGCGTTCATAAGTCCTGCCAGGGTGGCGGCTGTGTCCGCGTCCAGGGGATGGGCGGAGATCAGCAGGCAGGGCCGGTGCGCTGATGCGGGCAACTGGCCTGCCTCCAGCAGGTGTTCGCTCACCTCGCGTACCGCGTCGCCGGGTTCGCCGACCGGGGTCAGTCGGGCGGGTGGAAGCAGCGGGGGCAGGTCCTGGCCGAAGCCGAGGGTGATCAGGCGGGCTGTTCCGGTCCAGGGGCTGAGTGCCTGTTCCAGGACGAGGGAGCGGCACACGGTCAGGACGTGGTCGTCGTCGCCGTTGAGGAGGATGACGCCGTACTGTGCGAGGTTGAGCAGCAGCAGGCTGCCGTCCGTGGTGGTGCCGAGAGAGGTCAGGGCGGGGTAGGGCGCCGTGACGGTGTCGGAGGCCGGGCCGCTCAGCAGGTCGCTGCTGGCGGCGGTCAGGGACCACCACTCGTCGGGCCCGGATTCGAACGGCGCCTGCGGGACTGTTCCCGGGGTGCCGGGGAGGATCTCGATGGTGTCGGTGCTGATTCGCGCCGCCCGCAGCTCGGGCAGCGGCCGGCCACTCTGCCCGCAGTGATGGGCAAGGGTGCGCAGGGCCGCGTCCAGGCGTTCGAGGGACGGGGGCCCGCCGGCACGGCCGCGGCCGCCCGGCAGTCGGCTGCCGAGGAGAGCGGGAGCGGATGCGCCGGCCGCGGACCGTCGTACTGCGCTGGGGGTGCGGTCCCGGCGGGCGCGGTGCAGGGCGAGGCCTGCCAGGACGGCCGCCGCGGCCAGGCACCCACCGCCGACCAGCACGAACGGCGCCCGCCAGCCTGGAGCGGCCGGGCCATCGGTGGAGGCCGTGGGTGTCTCACGCGCGGGTGCGCCTGTGGTGCTGTTGGGGTCCGGCGCGGGCGGCGCGTCGCCGTTGCTGCCGGGCCGGCGGGTGGGGTCGGCGGCCGGTGTCCGCGAGGCGGGTGGGCGGGGCTGCGGGGAGGGTGCCTGTCCGGGCGGGACCGTCTCGACGTACCGGTCGATGGACAGCTGGGGCGAGTCGAGGGCGAGGACCTTCGGCCTGGCCAGACGGGCACCCTCCCGCAGCGCCAGGTCGGGATCGTCGACGTCGATCACCTTGACGCCCTGCGCGCCGCGAGCGGCGTCTGGGCCGGGGGAGGGGGCGGCTGCCGCCGCGGGTATGGCGCCGGTGAGGGCGGCCAGAGCGGCGGCGGTGACCGCCGGTGCCGCACGGCGGGCGGCCCGTGCTCTGGGGGTCACCGGGTGATCCTGATGGTGGCGGTGTCGAACTGCGGTAGCTGGAAGCCCACTTCACGGGTGGTGTCGGGTGACTGGGGGAACTGCATGAACACCCGGATGCTCTCGCCGGCTTTCAGGTAGTCGACGCTGGTGGTGGTCAGCGGCCGGCCGTCGGTGTCCCGCAGGACGTAGTAGCGCTTGCGTTCGCGGTAGTCGACCAGGGTGGCCCCGCCCAGGGACTGCCCGTTGCGCAGCACCTCGCTCTCGTTGCCGCGCAGCCCCGCCGGGACCTACAGCGTCTCCGTCCCCTGGTTGGCGAGCGTGCCGCGCACGGTGAGGAACCCGCCCGGATCACGCTCCGCGCCGGTGGCGGTCAGCAGCATCTGATGCTGCCCCTCGATCACCGCCAACGGCTCCGCCTGCGTCTCGCGCCGGGCCTGACCGCCGGCCCCGGCACTGCTGGTGGCGGCCGCCGCCGGGCGGGTCCGGTCGCCCGCATCATCGCCGCCGCCCGCGCAGCCTGCTGCGGCGAGCAGGGCGAGCGCGGGGGGGGGGGGGGGGGGGGGGGGGGGGGGGGGGGGGGGGGGGGGGGGGGGGGGGGGGGGGGGGGGGGGGGGGGGGGGGGGGGGGGGGGGGG